>NZ_JBQSUZ010000010.1:0-118666 GCF_052375975.1 Halomonas sp. TP35
AAAAAAGCCCATAAAAATATGGGCTTAATATCAACTTGCTACTCGTCAGTACCGGGCAGTGCTTAACTTGCAATCACTCCCACTCAATAGTAGCAGGCGGCTTGCTGGAGACATCATAAGTAACCCGAGACACCCCACCCAACTCATTGATAATGCGGTTGGAGACGGTCTCCAGCAGCTCATAAGGAAGGTGCGCCCAGCGGGCGGTCATGAAGTCGATGGTTTCAACTGCACGGATAGCGATGACCCACTCGTAGCGGCGGCCGTCGCCTACTACCCCTACCGATTTAACCGGCAGGAACACGGCGAATGCTTGGCTGGTTTTTTCGTACCAGCCGGCGGCGCGCAGCTCTTCGATGAAGATGGCGTCGGCTTCACGGAGGATGTCGGCGTACTCTTTCTTCACTTCGCCCAGAATACGCACGCCCAGGCCCGGCCCTGGGAAGGGGTGGCGGTAAACCATGTCGTAGGGCAGGCCGAGTTCCAAACCAAGCTTGCGCACTTCGTCTTTGAACAGCTCGCGCAGCGGCTCGACGAGCTTCAGCTTCATGGTTTCCGGCAGGCCGCCCACGTTGTGGTGGGATTTTATGACGTGCGCTTTGCCGGTTTTGGAGGCGGCGGATTCGATCACGTCCGGGTAGATGGTGCCCTGGGCCAGGAACTCGACGCCTTCAATCTTGCTGGCTTCTTCATCGAACACGTCGATGAAGGTGTTGCCGATGATTTTGCGCTTGGCTTCCGGGTCTTTCTCGCCTTTCAGCTTGCCCAGGAACAGGTCTTCAGCGTCTACACGGATGACCTTGACGCCCATGTGCTTGGCGAAGGTTTCCATGACCTGGTCGCCTTCCGCTTTACGCAGCAGGCCGTTATCTACGAATACGCAGGTCAGTTGGTCGCCAATCGCTTTGTGTAACAGCGCGGCAACTACGGAAGAGTCTACACCGCCGGAAAGGCCGAGCAGTACGTGGCGGTCGCCCACTTGCTCACGTACGCGCTGTACCTGGTCTTCGATGATCTGGGCAGGCGTCCAGCGTTTTTCAGCTTTACAGATATCCAGCACAAAGTGCTCAAGAATCCGCTGGCCTTGCAGGGTGTGGGTGACTTCCGGGTGGAACTGTACGCCGTAGAACTGCTTCTCTTCCCAGACCATCGCCGCAATCGGGCAGCTGGGTGTGGAAGCGGTAATGGTGAACTCGGCAGGCGCTTGGGCTACCTTGTCGCCGTGGCTCATCCATACATCCAGCAGGGCTTTGCCGGTGGCGGTGTCTACGTGGTCTTTGATATCTTTGAAGAGTGCGTTTTCAGCGTCGATGCGGATTTGCGCGTAGCCAAACTCGCTCTTGTTGGAGCCTTCCACCTTACCGCCCAACTGCTCGGCCATGGTCTGCATGCCGTAGCAAACGCCAAACACGGGCAGGCCCATTTCGAACACGCACTGCGGCGCACGCGGGGAATCCAGCTCGGTCACGGACTCCGGGCCACCGGCCAGGATGATGCCGTTGGGGTTATACTCGCGGATCTCTTCTTCGGTGATATCGAAGGCGCGAACCTCAGAAAATACGCCAATTTCGCGTACCCGGCGGGCGATCAGCTGCGTGTACTGTGAGCCGAAGTCGAGAATCAGGATTTTGTGGGCGTGGATATCATTCATGGCGGTATCTCGAGTAAGCAGTGGAGGTGCTGCTGGTAAGGCCGAAAAGCAAGCGGCGGAGCAATGCCCGCCGCCGTGTTACTTAAAGCGCTGGTTAGCTCACCCGGTAGTTGGGAGCTTCTTTGGTGATCTGCACGTCGTGAACGTGGGATTCGTTAAAGCCAGCACCGGTAATCTGGACAAATTCCGGCTTGGTGCGCATTTCCTGAATATCGCGGCAGCCGGTGTAGCCCATGGAGGCACGCAGCCCGCCCATCATCTGGTGAACGATGGCGCTCATCATGCCTTTATACGGTACGCGGCCTTCGATGCCTTCGGGTACCAGCTTCTCGGCACCGGCGTCCTTATCCTGGAAGTAGCGGTCGGCGCTGCCCTGGTTCTGCGCCATGGCGCCCATGGAGCCCATGCCACGGTAGGCTTTATAAGTACGGCCCTGGAACAGCTCGACTTCGCCCGGTGCTTCTTCGGTACCGGCCAGCAGGCCACCAACCATCACCGCGCTTGCACCAGCGGCAATTGCCTTGGCCAGGTCGCCGGAGAAGCGTACGCCACCGTCAGCAATCAACGGAATGTCGTACTCTTTAAGCGCAGCGGCGACGTTGGAAACGGCGGTGATTTGCGGCACGCCCACACCGGCCACAATACGCGTGGTGCAGATGGAGCCCGGGCCGATGCCCACTTTCACGCCGTCGGCACCCGCTTCGGCCAGTGCTTTGGCAGCGGCGCCGGTGGCAATATTGCCGCCGATGACCTGAATGTCCGGGTAGTGCTCTTTGATCCAGCTAACGCGGTCAATAACACCTTGGGAATGGCCGTGGGCGGTATCGACAATGATCACGTCAACGCCTGCTTCCGCCAGTGCGATAACACGGTCCGGGGTTTCCGGGCCGGTGCCTACGGCGGCGCCTACTAACAAGCGGCCATCGCTGTCTTTAGCGGCCATCGGGTAGGTGCGGGCTTTTTCGATATCCTGGAAGGTGACCAGGCCACGCAGGTGGAAGGCGTCATCGACAATCAGCATTTTCTCAATGCGGTGTTCGCGCATCTTGGCTTTGCTGGCTTCAAGATCAGTGCCTTCCTTAACGGTAATCAGTCGATCACGCGGGGTCATGATATCGGCCACGCTGTCGCCTACGTTCGGCTGGAAGCGCATGTCACGCTCGGTCACGATACCCACCAGCGTTTCGCCTTCCACCACTGGGAAGCCGGAGAAACCGTTCTCTTTCGCCATGGCGAGAAGGTCTTCAAGCTTGGCCTTGGGGCTAACGGTGACCGGGTCTTTAACAATGACGCTTTCGTGCTTTTTGACCTTGCGCACTTCCGTGGCCTGCTGGGCCATGGTCATGTTCTTGTGAATGATGCCGATGCCGCCTTCCTGAGCCATCGCAATCGCCAGACGCGCTTCGGTCACGGTGTCCATCGCAGCAGAAACGAGCGGGATATTAAGCGAGAGATTACGGGTCAGGCGGGTTTTGAGACTGACATCCTTGGGGAGGATATCGGAGAAACCAGGAACGAGAAGTACGTCATCGAACGTAAGCGCTTCTTGGGCCATACGTAGCATAGCGGCAACACCCAATTTGATGTGGGAAGAAGGGGCGTGAAAAGTTAATCCCCCATTATAGCGTTTTGAGGGGTTCCCCAGCAATGCTCACCCGCCCGCTCTCTGATGAAGAACTATTAAGCACTCGATGCCCACATGCTATCCTCAGTGCCTGACGGCAGATGATGACAACACCAGGCTTTCATGAGGGACCTAATGCAAGACGATGCGCTATCAGATGGACAGTTGATACTACTGGCCGGAGAGGCCGCCTTTGGACGAGGTGTGGCGTACTATCAGCAAGGCATGGTGGTGGACTGGCATTTATCGAACACGACCGTGACCGCAACAGTGGAAGGAAGCGAGACGTATCACGTCAAGCTGAAGCTGCTCAAACGTGGCCTTGAAGGTAGTTGTGATTGCCCGGCCTCGGAGGGCATCGATTTCTGCAAACATTGTGTTGCCGTGGCGCTGGCCTACCGTAGTGATCGTGCAGAGCAGCAGCGTCTGGCCCAGGGTAACGACTCAGAGCGCATCCGTGGTTACCTGGAACAGCTCGATAAGACATCTCTCATTGATAACCTGGCATCATTGATCGATAGCGACCCCTACCTGCACCAACGCTGGCTATTGCGCGCCGATTCGGCACTCGGCACGCTTGATCACAAGGCGCTAAAAAAGCGCATCACCGCAGCGTTGCCGCTTAAGCGTGAGCTGTATCGCTACTCTCAAGTGAAAGCCTACTTTGCCAATGCCGAGCCGACTATCGAAACGCTTACCGAACAACTTCCTTCTTTATCACCAGAAAAAAGCTTAACGCTCATTGATTACGCACTCTCCAGGCTAAGCCGAGTGCTTGAAAGCATCGATGACTCCGGCGGGTTTCGATTTCCTATTGAACAGCAACTGCAGGAACTGCATGTTCAAACGCTTAAACAACTTGCTTGGCCTGTTGATAAACAGGCCAAGTACCTCTACGACATTATTTCCAGCGGCCAAGAAGATACTTACGCCGCCATCCCCAGTGCCTATAACGATGTACTAGGGGAAGATGGCTTGGCGGCCTATAACGCACTACTGCAAGCCGAACTGGATAAGCTGCCACCGCTACCCGCTAACGCCACTTGGGACACCGAGTACCGCTATATCCGCCTCACCATGCCGCTTATGGATCACGCTAAAGAGCGCAGGGATATTGATGCGATGCTGGCCCTGTATGCTAAAACCGCCAGCAAACCACTGGATTGCCTAAGAGCGGCACAGGCTTGTGTTGAGCTTGGCGCTTGGGAGTACTTGCCCGAGTGGATCGAGCGGCTAAGGCGGCTACCCAAGCCGCAGCACCAGCGCTTTCAGATAGAGCGGCAGCGGCTGGAGATTCAGCTAAATCTTCATCAAAGCAAGATAGAGGCTGCTGCCAAGCAACTATGGGCACTTTATCAGCACACCTTCTGTCTGGATGACTATAAGTGGCTGTGCGATATAGCTGATGCATACCAGCTGGAGGAAGACTACCGGCAACAGGTAACTCACTGGCTAAAGGAGCAACTGATCACTCCCAAAGCCAATGGCGCCAGCACGAAAGCTTATGCACACGTACGATATGCTAATTGCCTACTTGAAATTTATCTCAATGAAGACGACCTCCCCCAGGCACTCATGCTATGTGAAACATACCAGGTCGACCCAGGCTTGCTGTATCAGGTGGCACGCAAGGCGCCACCACAAGCAAGCCTCCCTCTCTATCGTCGTCTGGCTGAAAGCCATATCCAAGTCACTCAAAACAGCCACTACCAGCAGGCGGTGAAGCTTCTCAAAGAACTGAAGGGGCGCTTGACCACCGATGCCCAGCATGAGGCGTTTACTCAACTCCTGAACGATCTTGCGCACGATTTCAAGGCAAAGCGTAACTTCATCAAGTACCTCAAAGAGGCCTTTCCTCAATAGCTTGGATAACTCAACATGTCGATCAGCACCGCTCCTGCCCTCTCCGTCAGCGAGCTCAACAAGCAGGCTCGCCAAGCGCTTGAGCGCGATGTGGGCGAGGTGTGGGTGGAAGGTGAGCTTTCTAACGTTTCCCGCCCAGCCTCGGGGCATATCTACTTCACGCTTAAAGATGACCGCGCCCAGGTGCGCTGCGCGCTGTTTCGCCAGCGGGCGCGCTTTGTGTCGGCGCCGATGCGCGATGGTGACCAGGTAAAACTGCGCGGGCGGGTGTCGCTGTTTGAGCCGCGCGGTGACTACCAGCTGATTGCCGAAGCCGTGCAGGCGGCAGGGCTTGGCGAGCTGCTGGCCGCCTTTGAGCGCTTAAAAGCCCAGCTGGATGCCGAGGGCGTGTTTGCCAATACGCGTCCCCTGCCCTTTCCGCCGCGCAAGATTTTGATTTTAAGCTCTGCCACCGGCGCGGCTATTCGTGATGTACTGGCCGTTTTAGCGGCGCGCTGGCCTCTGGCGGATGTCACGTTAATCCCGGTGCCGGTACAGGGCGTGGAAGCGGCACCCGCAATGATCGCAGCACTTGGGCTACTCAACCGCCAGGCACGGTTGGACCCTGAGCGCGATGTGGTGTTAATCACACGGGGCGGCGGCAGCCTGGAAGATTTATGGGCGTTTAACAACGAGCACTTGGCACGGGCGATTTTTCATTCACGCCTGCCGGTAATGTCAGCGGTGGGCCATGAGGTGGATGTCACGCTTGCCGATTTTGCCGCCGATGTACGCGCCCCTACGCCTTCCGCTGCCGCCGAGCGCTTGGTACCGGATCAACACGCCTTGAAGCGCCAGCTAGTTGATCAGCAAAGCCGCCTGCACAGCGCCATGCAGCGCCGGTTGGAGCGCGATAGCCAGCAGCTGGATAGTCTGCGCGCACGGCTTCGCCACCCCGGCGAGCAGTTAAACCGCCAGCGCCAGCACGTGGCGACCCTTGCCCAGCGTTTATATCGCGCCATGCAGCAAACGCTTACTCAGCAGCAGGTAAGCGTAACGCAGTTGGGCAAGCGCTTGGCAAGCCAAGACATGGCGCGTTTGCACCGCGCAGAAAGCGAGCGGGTGGGCCAATTGAACCGCCGCTTGGAAAACGCCATGCAGCGCCAGCTTCAACGTCAGCAGGCGCGTTTAACCAGCGCCGCGCGGGAGCTTAATGCGATTAGCCCGCTGGCCGTACTGGGCCGGGGCTACGCCATTGCCCAGGATGAAAAGGGCCAGGTCGTGCGCCGCGCCGAGGAGACTAAACCCGGCCAGAAGCTCTCGCTGCGCCTGGGTGAAGGCAGGCTGAGCGTCGAGGTAAAACGGCGCTTCAAGTAAACAGCTAGAAACCTTCGTTGGTTACGCGGAAGGTGGCGTTAGCGAAAACAGCCTTGGGTTCAACCGCGCCTCGGCTTGAATACCCTCATCAATCGGCGTGTCGTAGGTCTTGAGTAGGTATCCCAGCACCGAATAGAAGCCGACCATGGCCATCAGGTCGATCACGGCTTCACGCCCAATCGCCTCGGCCAATGTTTCTTCCTGATCGCTTGCCAGCATTCGCTTGTCGAGTAGCGCATCTACCGCGCTAACAATCAGGCCATCAACGCCGTTAATTGATTCAGGCACGCCACGAATAGCGTTTATCCTCGCATCAGAAAATCCTAGCGCCAGCGCACGGCTGACATGGTGAGCCCACTCATAGGCCGACCCCAGGCGAAAACCGGCACGTAGAATCACCACCTCGGTTAACTCGGGGCCCAAGGCATTGTCCTTCACTACGTGCTGCCGCAACGGCGCCCAGGCGTTTAGCAGAGCCGGATGATATACCATGGTGCGGTAGACGTTCATCGCGCCTGCAAAACCTTCACGTAACTCTGCAATTGCTTCTGGCCAATCGGCGTCGCTCATCGGCGGGCAGGGAGACTGCTTCATGGTGCATATCCTCTTGTATTATTTGGCTATCGCGCCAGGTTATTCGGCTATTGCGGCGTCAATCGCTTGGGTGATCCGCTCAATGAGGAGATCAATCTCGTCTGCATTAATCGTATACGGCGGCGCGAGCAGCACGTGATCGCCATACACGCCATCAATCGTACCGCCCATGGGATAGCTGATCAGGCCCCGTGCCATGGCCTGCCGCTTGATCCTGGCGTGAATCTTTCGAGCGGGATCAAACGGCGTCTTTAGCTCGCGGTCGGCCACCAACTCGATGCCACGAAACAATCCCCTGCCTCGAATATCGCCCACATAAGGTGACGCGCCCAGCGCCGCTTCAAGGCCACTTTGCAAGCGCGCACCCATAGCGTTTACATTCGCCAGTGTTTCAGGCCGTGCGATGATCTCGACAACCTTGTTGGCAGCGGCAGCCGCGACCGGGTGACCAAGATACGTATGCCCATGCTGAAAAAGGCCGGAGCCGTTGGCGAAGCTATCAAAAATAGCGGAGGACAATAGCACAGCCCCAATCGGCTGGTAGCCGCCGCCCAGGCCTTTGGCCACGGTGAGAATATCGGGCGTGATGCCGTCCTGCTCGCAGGCAAACAGGGTGCCTGTGCGCCCCATGCCGCACATGACTTCATCGAGAATCAGCAGTACGCCATGCTGGTCGCAGATTTTACGCACTCGCTTGAAGTAATCGGCCTCAGAGGCCACCGCGCCAAGCGTGGCCCCCACCACCGGTTCGGCCACAAACGCCATCACGCTTTCAGGGCCCAGCTCGAGAATCTTGGCCTCAAGCTCATCGGCAAGCCTTGCGGCGTACGCCTCAAAAGATACGTCGCTTGCCTTGTCACGGTAGGCGTAGCAGGGCGAAACGTGGTGCGTTTGAGGCAAAAGCGGCTGAAACTGCTGCCTACGCATGGCGTTGCCGCCGGTGGCAAGCGCGCCCAGTGTATTGCCATGATAGCTCTGGCGCCGGGCAATAATATGCCGCCGCTCTGGCCTGCCGGTTTCGACAAAATACTGGCGGGCCATTTTTAACGCGGCCTCTACGGCTTCTGAACCGCCGGATACCAGATAGACATAATCCAGCCCGTCTGGCGCCAAGTTCACCAACTGCTCGGCCAGTTCCTCGGCGGCATCCGTGGTGAAAAAGCCGGTATGGGCGTAGCAGAGGTTATCAATTTGAGCGCGCATGGCCGCCAGCACTTCCGGATGGCCGTGCCCCACACTCGTCACCGCCGCCCCGCCCGAACCATCCAGATAGCGGCGCCCCTCGGTATCAGTGATATAAACGCCCTGCGCTGACGCCGCATGCGGTAACGCCTGACCAATACTGCGATGAAGAATACGCGTCATAGCCCTTTCCTCTTCAGATGACCATCAACCACACTATTTAGAATAAGAGTGACACGACCGAGGTCGCCAATGCAACACACCAATCTTTAATTGAAAAATTAAAACAATTGGATCATTATTTTATCGAAAAGCGCCCTTACCCTCGTGCGCAATCATCTAAAGCCCTTGGGCGTATTCAAGAGGCAGCTCTTCTATGTCATCAAAAAGCCCTATGTCAAAAAGCCCCATGCCAACAAGCCCTACATCAAAAAGCTCTGCGTCAAAAAGCCCTGTATCTCAGAGCGATCCGTTAAGAGAGCAGATCATTGCGCAGTTCGATGGTATGTCAGCACAGCTGCAACAGGCCGCGCGCTACGTACTTGAGCATCCGGAAGAAGTGGCCTTGGTGTCCATGCGCGAACTGGCGCGCTTGGCGGCGGTTCAACCAGCGACCATGACGCGGCTTGCCAAGATGCTGGGCTTTCAGGGCTATAACGAAATTCGCGCCCACTATGCTGAAACGGTGCGTCAGCGAAACGATGGCTTTGCGGCCAAGGTGCGCCAACGTGATGGTCAGGCGGCAAGCGCGCCAGGCAGTGATATTGCGCATCACATGCTGCACGGGTTAAGCGCCCAAATAGCCGCGCTTTGCGAGCCTGAACCGCTACAACGCTTGACCGCCATGGCCAGCAAGCTGGCTGCAGCCAAAAAAATCTATGTGCTGGGGTTACGTTCAAGCCATGTGGTGGCTTGGCATTTTCATTACGTTATGTCGCTGCTGGGCGAGCGCTCGGTACATCTTGATGGGCCTGCTGGCACAGGGGGCGATGCCCTGATTCGTGCAAAACCGGATGAGGTGCTGCTGGTCATATCCATCAACCCCTACGCGCGCGATACGTTAACGCTTGCGCAGTTAGCAAAAGATAAAGGCCTGGCGGTTCTCTCGATCACCGATAGCGAGGTATCACCGCTGGTGAGTATTTCCGAGCATACGGTTTACTGCGCCACCGAGAGCTACAGCTTCTTTCATACTCTGGCCCCTGCGCTGGCCGTTTCGGAAGTGCTCTGCACGCTGCTGGCCGAGCGTGACCGCCCTGCCACGCTAGCAGCACTGCAGGACGCCGATGACCACCTTGCGCATCTTAATACCTACTCGAATGCGCTCCCCCGGCGAGAGTGAACGCTACCGCTTTGGTTGGCTTCGGGCGCAACAAGCATTGATGCTGCCCATAAAAAAGTGCCCAGCCAAGGCCGGGCACTGCGCGACAAGATAAGAGTTTCTGCTTGCCTGATTAACGCCTAGGCGGTGTCAAGGTGTCGTTGCCTTGCGTATTACCGGAGGGCGTACTTGAGCCTGCAAGGCCGGGTTCGGTGACTCCCTTAGCCGTATTCGGCGTGGTGCCCGTGGTGCTTGCGCTAATGCTTGAAGCCGAACCATGGCCTGTGGGGCTGCTGCTTGATGACATGCCCGGCGTTGCATAAGACGCTGAAGGCTGGCCGGAAGTCGAATGCGTGTGGTCAGAATGCGCGTCTTCTTTCATGTGCTCGGCTTTCTCATGAATCTTTTGCTGGGCTTTATCCACCTGCTCGTGGCCCGCTTCGGATGCCTTATGCAAGGCGCGGTCGCGGTATTCGCCCATATATTCATCCTCTTTACGCGTAGTGGGGAACAGCCCCGCTAACGCAGCACCTAGCGCAAACCCTAGCGCACCAACAACCAGCGGATGCTCCTGAATAAACTCAGAGGATTGACTGCCCGCGTGGCGAGCGCGATCCGACATGTTGTGCAGGTGATCCCGCGTGCCATGTTGAAGGTGGGATGTGGTGTCTCGCATACTGCCTCCCATATGCTGTGCCTTTTCGCCAAGATGATGCGCTTTGTCGCCAAGGTGGTGAGCGGTATCTCTGGCCTTTTGGCTAATATGATGAGCCTTGTCTTTCGCCCCCTCTTTCATGCTGCTCATACGGCCTTTGCTACTGCTGTGATGTGCTGGATTACCGGCAACGTAGCCTGGCGTACCGCTATAGATAGGCGTTCCATCATCGGTATGTGTCCCTTCATGAACCGGCACTCCCGGCGAGCCGTGAGAACCGCTCACCGCATGTTCATCTGCATAGCGGTGCGAAGACGCATGCTGATCGCGCCGTTCATGATTCGGGTGACGCTGGGAAAGCATTAACCAGCCAAGACCGGCAGTGGTCATCAAAAACGGCAGCGGGTGCTGCTTGATCGCTGCGCCAAGGTTGGACACAAATTCGTTAGCACCGCCATGACGAATATAGTCATAAGAGCTGTTTAACAGCTGCTGAGGAGAGAAGCGCTCTTCAATTTCATGCAGCGTGGCGTCAAGGCGTTCACGCGAGCGATGAATGTCCTTTTCAATCTCTTCGGTGCTGCGATGGCCATGGTGGTCACGCTGATTATGGGTATCGCTGTGGCTGTCGTTATGGCCGTGATCGCTCATTTCAACTCCTCCTTGACGTTATGCCTATGCTCTCTGGCGAGCTCCCTGTCGGTCTTTAGGCTATGCAACGTGCGATCAGGCACCAGGTTGCGCGCCTGAAGTTTGGCAAGCCCACTTTTAAGCATCACGATGCCAATTACCGATACCACCACGCCTACGATAATGGCAGAGAGCCAAGGCGTCATATCAGGAGGAAGCACCTCATTGAGCATAAAGACAAGGGCGGCAAGCAGCGTGAGAAAGCCGCCTAAAAGCACCACGCCTGCGACCGCAATGGCCGCTAAGGAGATCATGGCCTGATGCGTTTTTTCCGACACCTCTGCCTTGGCAAGCTCGGCTTCATTGCGCACTAACGACGTTATTTCCTGCATCACCGTCGCTAAAAGCGAGCCGACCGACGAGCCTTGTGGGGGCGTATTCTGATCTGAATCCATTCATAACCTCTCTTGCCCTTGATTAAGGGCGTACAACTCAATCTTTTAAACTTGGCGGCAAGTTGATCCGCAGTTGGCGGCTACACAGGCCAGCTACAGCCGACCGGAGCCACCGGGCTTATGGGTTGAACCTGGCGTAGCAGTAGTGTTATCGGCCGTGCCGCCGGGCGTTGCCGTAGGCGCTGAGCGTTGCTGTGTGGGGTCCGAGGCACGCGAAGATGCCCCACCCATCACGCCACCTTCCGGGTTCTCAGGCGTAGGAGACTCATGGCTTGAATAAGCACCCGATGACGGATGAGCATAACTACTTGGGCCGTTTGAATAACGGCTTGAACCGCCAGACGAGTGCGAATGCTTGCCTGAGCTACGCAAGAAGCGTGTCACCAAAAAACCAGCAGCAATCGCCCCGCCAACGAACAATGCAGGCTCACGCTCGCTGAAGCTTTTCGCTTCCTGGCAGATGCTGTTTAAGTCTTTGTCGCGTAGCTTGTTTGAAAAACGATCAGCTGTATCGGCGAACTTTCTCGCCTGTTGTGAGAAGTACGGCTGATCTTGATGATCAAACTCATCGGCCATCTTACGAAAAGCGCTGGTAAATTTTTGCGTCTGCTCGGTGGCGGTATCACGCTGCTGATTGTAAAAGCTTTCAGCCTGATGCTGAGCCGCTTCACCTACGTCATGTGCCGCATCGCGCCCTTGCTGTTTGAGCGAGTCGGTATTTGAAGAACCTGGGTCAGCCTGTTTTCCATAATCGTTCATTTGTTACTTCCTCCTTGTCGTTTCACGCGTTAATGTACTTGTTAGCAAGCACGTATTAACAAACACTTATTAACAAGCAGCGGCTTGAAACAAAACGAACTGAACCGCTAATCAATTAAACACACGCAATAGATAACGAGCTCACCACCTAAATAGTCGTTTAATATAAATCGGCTTTTTTACTATAGTTACCCATCACCCTCTGTCAACTTATAAGCTTGGACACACTCTTGCGGCACCGCTATTTAACCAATATCAAAAAACATTTAATTAAAAGCAAAGCCCAGCCTTTAACAAACATCAACCAAGCCGCCTCGACCTCCCACCACAGCTATCTTTCCTCACATCCAGCAGGGATAAATCACTGCATCCCTCAAGCTGTTCATCTCAGCGCATCAGGGCCTAAAACACCCAACCCACCATTTAAAGATCTACGCAAAGAAACCTTAAAGCTCAACAAACACATTACATGGTTGAGATAAAAAGATTAAAAGGATAAACAACTCACCTATACCAACCCAAGCCTATAAAAACCTTTTACCCATTAACCCCGAACTTTATAATAATTCAATCTTTTATAAATAAAACGTACTTGAATTGGCTCTTGATAAAACCTTGCGCTAGTGTAAGTAACGCAGAAATACGATTAGGCCACGGCTTTTCGTAGAGGAAGGATTAACGTCCCAACAAGGAGTCACTGCACATGAGCGATCAGAAACAGCCGCCTCAGCACCAGAATAAACAGCCCGGTGATGAGCATGAAATGCGTCCGGAACCTGAATTTATTCGTGATAGCTATAAAGGCACCGATAAGCTTGTTGATAAGGTAGCGATTATTACCGGCGGTGATAGCGGTATTGGGCGCGCGGTAGCGGTACATTACGCCCGTGAAGGCGCCGATAGTGTGATTGTTCACCTTAAAGAGCCTAAAGATGCCGAAGATACGAAAGCCTTGGTAGAAGCGGAAGGTCGCCGCTGCCTGGTATTACAGGGCGATGTAGCTGACCCCGCCTTTTGTCGTGACATCGTTAAAAAAACGCTAGACCACTTCGGCAAGCTTAATATTCTGGTCAACAATGCGGCCGAACAGTACGACTGGAGCGATCTGACCGAGATCCCCGATGATCAGATAACACGCACCTTTCAGACCAATCTGTTTAGCCATTTCTACCTTTCCAAGGCAGCGTTACCTCATCTGGAGGAAGGCGATACCATTATTGCCACCTCCTCCATTAATGCCTTTAAAGGCAACAACACGCTGATCGATTACAGCGCCACTAAAGGGGCCATCCAGGGTTTAATGCGCTCGCTTGCCATGTCGCTGGTCGGTCGCGGTATTCGGGTGAACGCTGTTGCCCCAGGCCCGGTATGGACGCCGCTGATCCCAGCAAGCTTTGACGATGAGAAAGTCGCCGAGTTTGGCGGGCAAGTACCCATGAAGCGCGCCGGGCAACCGAGCGAAATGGGGCCTGCCTATGTGTACCTGGCAAGCGAAGAGTCTTCGTACATGACGGGGCAGACGATCCACCTGAACGGTGGGGTTATTTTAAATACGTAAGCCCGGCACAGGTGTTAAAAACCAAAAGATGTTAAAGGCCAAAAGATGCAAGAGAGCTGGGCGGCTTTGCCGCCCAAGTGCACCATCAAACTTCAACCCCGGCACCGCTGCGCGCTGCTCCCGCGGGTGCGCTGCGCTTACCACACGCTACGTTATTGGCTAAACTTTCAGCGTTTTCAGTAATACCTTCGATTTGCGTGCGTGGTTATAGGCTTCGCGCTTTAAAGGGGGTAACTCTTCAAGGCTGGCGGTCTGAAAGCCGTGCTCCACAAACCAGTGTGCAGTATGGGTGGTTAACACGAAGATTTCGCTGACACCGCGCTGGCGTGCGCGGCGTTCCAGCGCTTCCATTAAGCGCTCACCGCGTTCGCCCCCGCGGTAATTACCGTGCACGGCCACACAGGCCAACTCGGCAACCGTGGTGCCAGGGAACACGTGCAGCGCGGCGCAGCCAATCACCATGCCATCGCGTTCGATAACCATATAGTCATCAATTTCATGCTCCAAACGCTCACGCGAGCGCGCCACTAGCATGCCGCGGTGCTCCAGCGGTTCAAGCAGTTCCAGCAGGCCCGCAATATCGTTTAGCGTCGCTGAGCGTAGCTGCTCGTAACGGTGCTGGGTAATCATGGTGCCCACGCCATCGCGGGTGAAAAGCTCACCCAGCAGCGCATCGTGATTGCGCCACGACAACAGGTGGGTGCGGGCCACACCCTCACGTGCAGCGCTGCAAGCAGCTTGGAGGTGGCGGGCAAGCTCGCTGCCAGGCAGCGCACTCTCAAGCCGGGGTTCAGCATCGGCAGGGGTTAGCTGGCGCAGCAAGGCGCCCCCTTCATCCTGTAAACCCTCTGATTCGCCCAGCAGGATCAGCTTGTCGGCCTTGAGCGCAACGGCAGCATGCTGGGCGACTTCCGCGGCGTCCAGGTCGAACACTTCGCCGGTGCTTGAGAAACCCAGTGGCGGCAGGAGTACCAGCGAGCCCTTGTCGAGCAGCCCTTCAATGGCGCCAGCCCGAACGCGGCGTACTTCGCCGCTATGATCAAAGTCCACACCCTCCCGAACACCCAAGGGCTTGGCGGTGACCAGGTTCCCGGAAATCACGCTAAGCTCTACACCATGAAGTGGCGTGCTGGGCAGGCCAAGCGATAACCGAGCTTCAAGCCAAAGCCGTTGATGGGCAGCAACCTGCTCTACGTGAGTCATTACTGCGCGGTCGGCCACCCAGCGTCCATTAACGCGCATGGGTTCAACCCCTGCCTGGCCAAGCGCTTCCTGCACTTGCGGGCGGGTGCCAAACACCACCACCAAGCGCACGCCCAAGGTATGCAGCAGGGCTAAATCCTGAATCAATTGCTCCCCACGGCCAGACGCCATAGCTTCGCCTTCAATCAAGATGACGAAGGTTCGCCCCCGGTGTGCATTAATGTAGGGGGATGCGTTACGAAACCAATCAACAAAGGGGAAATGCTTATCCAAGGGCCGCTCTCCGGCAGCAGATGAAAGAAAAAACCGGCGTTTACAACACTACTCGCGTTACTTTACCAGAGCGCAAAAAACAGCGGCACCTTCTATTGCAAATCGGCTAGCGCAAATCTGCATGAAGGTGCCGCTGATCTTGAGGCTTTTCGTGCTGGCGTACGCCGGGCGGCGCCGCCTGTAACACCGTTAGCCGAACATGCCTTTAAACATAAAGAAGAACACAATCGCTAAACCCGCACCGGCGGGCAGCGTAATCAACCACGAGACAACAATGGTGCCGATAACGCGCAGGTTAAGTGCCGCCATACCGCGCGCCAGCCCTACACCCAGCACCGCACCGACCAACGTATGGGTCGTTGAAATTGGCAGGCCCGTGCCCGAGGCAACAACGACGGTACTCGCAGCGGCAAGCGTTGCGGCAAAGCCACGGCTAGGGGTGAGTTCGGTGATCCCGGTGCCCACGGTAGCAATTACCCGACGCCCATATGTCACCAGACCAACGACGATACCCGCGCCGCCCAACACCAGCACCCACCAGGGCACCAGCGCCGCGCTATCAATCATGCCTTCGCTACGCACTACGCTGATTACTGCGGCCAGCGGGCCCACCGCATTGGCGACATCGTTGGAACCGTGGGCAAAGGCCATGGCACACGCGGTAAAGATCATCAGCACACCGAAAACACGCTCTACATTGGCATAGCCAAAGTGGTCATTGGCGTTCTGGGTGTACTTGATACGCCGCTGCATCACTATGCCAAGGCCCATGATCAGCACACCGATCAGAATCGAAAGCAGCAGGCTTTCGCTGAAGCTAAGATGCAGGCCAACATGAGAAAGCCCTTTGGTCAGCGTCACCATGGCAACAATAAAGCCGACCAAAAACACATAGCCCGGCACATAGCGCTTGGCCGCCGCAAACGGATCTGCACTCTCGAAAATCAAATGGTGTACAGACTTAAACAGCATATAGCCGATGGTACCGGCAATCAGCGGAGAAATGGCCCAACTAGAGGCAATCTGACCGACCTTATCCCAGGCCACCGCATCAACGCCTAACCCTACCGCTGCGAAACCGACAATGGCGCCAACAATGGAGTGTGTGGTCGACACCGGCCAGCCACGGGCAGAAGCGACCATCAGCCAAATGCCTGCCGCCAACAGCGCTGACAGCATGCCGTAAACCAAAAACTGTGGGTTGGCTTCAAGCAGGTTCGGGTCGATGATGCCGCCACGAATGGTGGCAGTAACCTCACCACCGGCAAGCCAGGCACCTAAAAACTCGAAAATAACAGCAATGATAATGGCTTGTTTGATGGTGATCGCTTTCGACCCCACCGACGTTCCCATGGCGTTGGCAACATCGTTTGCGCCGACGCCCCACGCCATGAAAAAGCCAAATAAACAGGCCAGAATAATAAATATCTCGCCGTACTGGGCAATAATTTGCATTGGTTTCCCTTAGCGTGCGGTCAAAATCTGCAAGCGACTGCCTACGCGCTCAGCACGGTCAGACACTTCACCCACCCATTCGATAATCTTGTAGAGAAAGATCACATCGACGGGCGGTAGCTGGCTTTCAAGCTGAAACAGCTGGCGACGAATGGCCACCTGCTGACTGTCTGCCTGGTGTTCAAGGTTATGCAGCTCACTGATCATATTGCGCATAACATCCGCGACGTTACGCCCAAAGCCTGACTCTAAAAGTTCCATCAGCTCTTCAAGGGCCTGGCGCGCTTGGGCCACACATGCCACGCTAGTCGCCATATAATCGCGCATCGGATTAGCGAGCTCATCAGGCACGCGCATTTTACGGCCTAGCATAATGCCGGTAATGTCGCGCACCTTGTTGGCGATTTTGTCCTGGACGCTAATCAAATCCAGCAGATCAGACCGTGAAACCGGCAGGAACATGGTGCTGGGCAGGTTGAGCCGTAGATCCGTTTTCAGCACATCCGCTTCGTGCTCTAAACGGGTTACGTTTTCACGCAGCTCAGTGGCTGTTTCCCAATCGCCAGCAAGCGATGCTTCAAAAAATGGTAACAGTTGGTCGGCGCATTCATTGGCCTTGACGATGTGGGCCAGCAACGGCTGGAATGGCGAGCGGCCAAACATCGCGGAAAAAGGGTTGGAGGTAACCATAGAGCCTTTTAGCCTGTTTTCGGGGAGCCTGGAAATGGCGACGCCAGTATAAAGAGTGCGCTCGCCGCCGTCATGAAAACTTCATATTGGTAGCAAAAATTTAACCAGTACTTCACGTTTAAGAGTGGCTATTGTCATGAAAAATGCAACACCAATCGAAGTAGAGATAAAGCTTGCGCTTGCCCAAGCCAATATTGAGGCGCTCAAGCACCACCCTTTACTCGACACAAAAACACCGTTAATCCAGACCTTAGCCAATACCTACTTCGACACACCGACCCATGACCTGGCCAACGCACGGATCGCGGTGCGTCTTCGTCAAGTCGATGGTCGCGTGCTGCAAACGGTAAAAACAGCGGGCCAGGGGGGTGGCGGATTATCCAGCCGCCAGGAGTGGGAGTGGCCGGTCGCAAGCGCTGAACTCGACCAGGCAGGGCTTGCCGCGCTGCCGCCTTTTAAAGGTGAGCTTGGTGAACGGCTTACGCAACTGGCGCCGAAACTGCGCACCGACTTTACCCGATATAGCTGGCAACTCGACTGGCAGGGCAGCCAGGTTGAGCTGGTGCTGGATGAGGGCGAAATTGAAAGTGGTGACTACCGCACGCCCATTTGTGAAGTGGAACTGGAGCTTAAAAACGGTGATCCGCAAGCGCTCTGGTCGCTGGCGATTGCGCTGGCAGAACAGGTTCCGCTTCGCCCATCTGATAGCAGCAAGGCATCGCGGGGTAACGCCTTGCGCGCCCAACAGTGGTCGCTTCCTGATGCAACGACACCTGCTGAATGGCTACACCGGGCAACGCTTGCCCTTGATGCCTACCACGATAGCCAGCAGCGCCAGTTCCTAAACCTTACCCACGAAGCGCTGACCCAGTTGGCCGAACACGCATCACTGCCCGAGGACATGAAGGCCCAAGCGGCCCACCTATCCACAGCGCTAGATGACGCTGGTCGGCCGAGTATTACCTATGGCGTGACGCTCTTGACGCTTTCTCATCGTTTAGCGCTGCAAAGCGAGCTAAGCTAACCTTCACGTTGCTTTAGATAGATTCAGGCACGTTTGCCCATAGACCTAATCACTGTGATAAGTGATTGTTCATTTCATCAGGATCGCCATGAGTTTTAACCTGACCCCTGCCGCTGAAGGGCTTCGCTCGCAGCTATTTCACATTATTTTCGAGTCCGACACGCCCACTGCCAAGGGATTCGATATTGCGCTGATTGTGATGATTTTGGGCAGCGTCGCCGTCATTCTGCTCGGCAGTGTTCAGGAGGTTTCCCAGGAGTATGGCTGGCTTTTCTATTACCTGGAGTGGGGATTTACCGTGCTGTTCACGCTGGAGCTTGCGGTGCGCATCTACTGCCTTGAGCGCCCCTCGATCTACTTGAAAAGCTTTTATGGCGTGGTCGACATGATTTCCATTTTGCCCGCATGGCTGGTGCTGCTAATACCCGGCTTTCATGCGTTGGTGATCATTCGCATACTCCGCGTGCTGCGTATTTTCCGCATCCTGCGGTTAATGGAGTTCGTCGGTGAAGGGCGTTTATTAATTGATGCTTTAAAGCGCAGCGTGCGTCAGGTACTGCTGTTTTTCTGCAGTATTTTTATGGTCGTCACCATGTTTGCCGCGCTGATGTATACCATCGAGTCGCCGGAAACCGGCTTTACCAGTATTCCCATGTCGATCTACTGGGCCGTGGTCAGTGTCACCACCGTGGGCTACGGCGATATCGTGCCGGGCACCGCGCTTGGCAAGGCGATTACCGTGCTTCTCATCCTGATCGGCTACTCGATTATCGCCGTGCCTACCGGCATTTTTTCAGCCCAAGTAATCCGCTCCATCCGTGAAGACCGGTACTCTGATGAAGCGTGTCCTGGATGCGGCCACGACCGCCACGAAAAAGGCGCACGCTACTGCCTTCGCTGTGGCACTTGGCTGGATGAAAACAGTGAAGACCCGCGCAAAGAGAAACAGACTGAAGAGACGTAATCGCCTCAAGCGAAAAAGGCCACCGGTTCAGGCGGCCTTCTGCTTAATGTCTTGCTTAATTGTCTTCGAAGGGAGCCTGCCAAGCATCAAGCTCAGCGTTGCGCCAGCTGCCATAGGTCGCGTTGGGAAACACGATCCAGTCCTGCCCAAACCGTTCAGCGTTTTCATCTACCAGCCGTTTCTGCTCCTCCAGCTCAACGCCAGCAAACACGTCAGAAAAGTCGTGAAGCGTATCGCCCAGTTGCATCACCAGCGCGTACTGCTCGGCCACGACGGCCCGACGCTCGCCTTTGGGCGGCCCCAGCAGCATAACACTCTGCTCAGACACCTGGGGTAATCCTAACGCCTCCAGTGTGGCTAGCGTTGCCGACTTGTTTTCCTCATAGCGGTCAGAGACATAATAGATGGCAACGCCCTGCTCATCAGCAAATTCCAAAAAAGCTCTGGCGCCCGGAATCAGGCTCGGCTCACCTTCGCGCTCCCAGTGTTTCCACGTGTCCCAAGTCGTAAAGTCGTGACATGCCTGCATATCGCGCACCAACAACGCACTGTTATCAATAACGGTTTCATCAAGATCGGTAATGATAGCCAGCTCAGCGTCTTCACCATGGGCAGCTATCTGGTCCTTCAAGCGGTACGTTGCCAGCTCGAACCCCTGCCGCTGCAGCGCGATGACTTCGGCGGCCTGCTGCTGGTAGCGAAGCCCCATTGCGTACTCATTCATCTCACAAGCGGCGCTGTCGCTGGCCACGGCATTAACAGACACAAGTAACGCTGCCAGACTTGCGAAAGCCGAAGCAATAACGGCACTGCGATAACGGAACATCGTCATTAAGCACTCTCCATTTTTTTTATGGTGATCGGGCGGAAAGCGAGTTCCACTCAATTTATAAAAAATTATTATGAACATTTGGCGTTTTTAGCCTAATTTATTTTTATTGATCATTCAAACAATAAAAATAGAATATGACTGGTATGAAAGGTGACGTTAGATTTACATCGGGAGTGCAGATAAACAGATCGCGCCATGCCTGGCAACTGCCAGAGCATGGCGTGGGTAAGTCAGTTGGCGAAGGGAGCCGTGTCACCGCGTCCGGCACGGACAATTTTGGGCGGTAGCTCTCGCAGGTCGATGACGCTGGTGGGGTCCAAGTGGCAGGCGCCACCGTCAATAATCAGGTCCAAATGCGCTTCAAAGCGGTCACGAATTTCCTCTGGGTCGCTCATGGGAAGATCCTCCCCCACCGGAATCAGCGTAACGCTCATTAGCGGTTCGCCAAGCGCTTGCAGCAGCGCATGAGCAATCCGGTGATCAGGTACGCGTACGCCAATGGAGCGCCGTTTGGGATGCAGCAGCAGGCGCGGGACTTCTGTCGTGGCATCCAGAATGTAGGTGTACGGTCCTGGCGTATGTGCTTTCAGCAGCCGAAATACCGCATTATCTACCTTGGCGTAGGTGCCAATTTCCGAAAGGTCCGAGCACATCAGCGTAAAGTTGTGCTTGTCATCCAGCGAGCGCAGCCACTTGATCTTTTCAATAGCCTTCTTTTCGCCCAAGTGACAGCCCAACGCGTAGCCTGAGTCAGTGGGATAAGCCACCACACCGCCTTTGCGAATAATCTCGATCGCTTGATCAATCAGGCGCTTTTGTGGGTTTTCTGGGTGAATCTGGAAATATTGGCTCATTGTCTGCTCCTGCCCGTGGGCGCGTTTCAGTCCATTAGGGTGTTCGCTTTTATCAAACGCTTATTCACACCATAGCTGACGCAGCGGCTAATGGACCAGCGGGGGCATCGCGTAAATGCGCTAAGCGAGGATGCTGCCAGATAGGCGGCGCGGCCGTGCGCGGCACCATACTCATGCTGCCTGGAGCGGCGTGACTGCCGGGAAAGTGGAAGTCGCTGCCTAACGAGGCGTAAAGCCCTCGTTCGACCATTTGGCGAGCCAGGTCCCGGGTGACATCCGGATTCTGCTGGCCACTCACCAATTCAGCCGCGTCGCCACCTGCGGCCTGAAAGGTATCCATTAACTGCCCTCGCTTACGCCGGGTTAAGCCGTAGCGTAAAGGGTGGGCAATCACCGCAACGCCACCAGAGGCCACCACCCACTCGACGACTTCGCTGATTTCTGGCCAGTGAGCTTTAACATCGCCTTTTTTACCGCTGCCCAGGTAGCGTTTAAACGCAGTGGCCCAATCGGCCACAACCCCCTCGGCCACTAACGCGCGGGCAAAATCAGGTCGACCTAACGGGCGGTCACTACCTGCCTGCTCACGGGCTTTTTCCAAAGCATTTTTAAGGCCCACTTTCTCTAACCGCTCGGCGATCACTTCAGCGCGCTGAATACGCGCCTGGCGCTGCTGTTCAAGCCCTTCAATCAGCGGGCCTTGCAGGCCACCGGGCATCAGCGCCACTACGTGGATGTTGATGCCTTGCCAGCGAGTGGATAACTCACAGCCGGGCACCAGGCATAGCCCGGCTTGTATCGCCGCCTTCCCGGCCTCGTCGATGCCGTCCATGGTGTCATGGTCCGTCAACGCCATGTGGGTAAGGCCGCGCGCTGCGCACAGCGACACTAACTCCGTGGGGGTTAACGCGCCATCCGACGCCGTTGAGTGCATATGCAGGTCAGCCGTGTAGCGCTGATCGGCATCAAACACCGCAGGAAGTAACGTTGCAGGAAGTAGAGGCATGGGCATGACGTCATGTGGCGAGTTTGTCAGAATAGGGATGTCTACCACGAACAGTCATAATGTGCTGTGTTCAAAAGACCTGGTGTTCACAGCGCTGCGCGTGGGACGATTTACAAACGCTCGCCATGGTGCGCGCTTATGTGGATGCGGTCAATGCTGCATAGGGCGCTTTACTGCATGCTTTTAAGGAGTTATCCCCATGCTCTACGCCATTATTAGTGAAGATGTATCGAATAGCCTTGAACGCCGCCTGGCGGCCCGCCCGGACCACTTGGCGCGCTTGGAAGCACTACGCGATGAAGGTCGCTTGGTGCTCGCAGGCCCGCACCCCTCTGCTGATACTGAAAACCCCGGCGACGCGGGTTTTAGCGGCAGCCTGGTGGTGGCTGAATTCGACAGTCTGGAAGCCGCTCAGGGCTGGGCTGACGCCGACCCATACATCATTGCAGGTGTCTATGCCAAGGTAATTGTTAAGCCGTTCAAGAAAGTTTTGCCTTGACCGATTAGGGCGAGTGTGGAGGGTCCGCCTGCTAATTCACAGAGCCTGTGGAAAACTCTGTGCAAACCCGGCGGACGCTTTTCTCTAAGCCAGAGATAGCGCCCTGATTAACAAATTGACTACTTTTTAACCACTTCTGTCATTACGGATATCTGCGTGCCTCAACGCCTTACTGATTTACCCCCTTTAACGGCGTTAAGCGCGCCATTGCTCACCTGGAGTGACACTTCACCGCACTCGGATGATTTTGATGACGTGTATTTTTCCCGTGAGGGCGGTCTTGAAGAAACCGAGCACGTTTTTTTAAATACCAACCGCTTGCCTGAGCGATTTGCCGCTTGGAAAAACACGCGAGCCTTTGTGATCGGGGAAACCGGCTTTGGCACGGGCCTTAATATGCTGTGTGCCTGGGCCTGTTTTGAGCAGCACGCGCCCGCCGGGGCACGGCTGCATTTTTTATCCACAGAAAAATATCCTCTGGATCAGGTATCGCTTGGGCGCGCCCTACGCGCCTGGCCGTCGCTTGCCGGTTATTCACAGCTGCTTTGCGAGCTGTGGCCCTCACCGGTTAGCGGCGTACACCGCCTGCACCTGAGCGACCGCGTGACGCTGGATCTGCATTATGGCGATACCACCGAGCGGCTGGCGCTTTTAGATGGTCAGGTCGATGCCTGGTTTCTGGACGGCTTTGCGCCTTCTAAGAATCCACAAATGTGGCAGCCCGAGCTGTTTGAAGCCATGGCGGCGCGCTCTCGGCCAGGGGCCACCTTTGCCACGTTCACCTGCGCGGGCATTGTTAAGCGGGGTTTGAAAGCGGCAGGCTTTAGCTGGAAAAAAGTCCCGGGCTGTGGGCGTAAGCGCGAAATACTGGCAGGCATGATTGACACACCGCCTACCGATAAACGCCGTGAGGCAACGCCCTGGTTTACGCCGCCAGCGCCTCTTCCCACTCAGCAGGTGGCGGTTATCGGGGCGGGGATCGCCGGGTGCAGCGTGGCGGCAGCGCTTGCCAAGCGTGGCGTTAATGTGACGGTGATCGAGCGCGAAGCACCAGGCGCAGGCGGCTCGGGTAATCGCCAAGGGGCGCTTTATGTGAAGCTTGCGGCCGACACCAACTACCAAAGCCGGTTTTATCTTTCCGGCCTTTTATACAGCCAGCGCTGGCTTAATCAGCTAAAGGCTCCGACGCTTTGGCAGCCCTGCGGCGTCGTGCAACTGGCCACCAACGCGAAAGAGGCCAAGCGCCAGCAGCGTTTTTGCGAGCAGCATTCGCTTCCCAAAAGCGTGGTGTCGCCGCTTACCCAAGGGTTGAGTGAGAAAGCCGGTGTGGCCATTGAAGCCAAACACGCCCTGTTTTACCCACACGCAGGCTGGGTGCGGCCCAAAGCGTTATGTGAGCACTTACTCCAAACGCCTAATATCACGCTGAGACAGAGCGATGTTACGTCCCTTAAGCGTGAAGACAAGAGCTGGCAGCTCGCACTTTCTGATGGAAATACGATAAGTGCAGACCAGGTGGTGATTGCAAGCGCTCACTACGCCAATATGTATGCTCAGACGGCCAACCTGCCGCTCCAACAGGTGCGCGGCCAGGTCAGTGAGGTGAGGCTTCCCGCCGGCGTAAAAGGCCCGAAGCGGGTGGTATGCGCCGGTGGCTATGTGTCGCCCGCCATTGAAGGGGTGCTTACGTTTGGGGCAAGCTTCGTGCCCAACAATGCTTCTTCCGAAGTGACCGATTCCGACCACCAGCGCAATATTGACGAGCTTCGCCAAACGCTTCCAGCGCTGGTGGCAGAACTTGAAAGCGCAGGCACCCACCTGACTCCACAGGCGTTTGAAGGGCGTGCGGCGGTACGTGCAGCAAGCCCTGATAAAACGCCCTATGCAGGCCCAGTGCCCAACGCACCGGTCTGGCAGTCAGACTATGCCGTGCTGGCAAAAGATGCCTCGCGGGTGCCAAATGCCCCCGGGGAGCACTACCCAGGGTTGTGGATATCTACCGCCCACGGCTCCCGCGGGCTTTCCAGTGCGCCGTTATGCGCCGAGCTTATTGCCTCCCGGCTGCTTGACGACCCCATGCCGCTTGAGGCTCAGTTGGTCGACCATATTCATCCCGGGCGGCGTATTATCAGCGCGATTATTCGCGGTCAGTAGTCGCCCTCCTCCTCATCATCTGCCAGATCACGACCGAAGGAACGCCACTGCGTCAGGGTCATTACTTCGGTCATTTCAAGCTTTAGGTCATGGGCAATAATCAGTTCACTACGTGCCAACTGCTGTTTAAGCTCGTCGACCCACCCTTTCATCCCCGTGCCAGTATCGGTGGTGTCATAACCCTGCCGGGTAACAAACGCCTCCAGCAACGCATCGAGGGTTTCCGGCGGCAACATGCGGGCGGGTACTTCAATGAAACGGCTCATTCGCTCTGCTCCCACAGCGCAAGGCGTTCAATAAAGGTGGCTTCATCCACAACCTCTACGCCCAGCTGTTCCGCTTTGGTTAACTTACTACCGGCCGCTTCACCGGCGACCAGCGCCGTGGTCTTTTTCGAAACGCTACCCGCTACTTTGGCGCCAAGCGCCTGTAGCCGAGCCTTGCCCTCGTCACGGGTCATGCTTTCCATGGCGCCCGTCAGTACCCAGGTTTGACCTTCTAGCGGTGTAGGGCCTTGGGTAACGTCGGCTTCCTGCCAGGTGACGCCTGCCTCAATCAAGGCAGCAAGGGTCTCCTGGTTATGGGGCTGGCGGAAAAAGGTGTGCACGTGGGCCGCCACAATGGGGCCAACATCGTTGACCGCCTCAAGCGCTGCCTGTTCGGCTGCTTGAAGCGCTTGCAACGTTCCAAAATGGCTCGCCAGGTTGGCAGCGGTGGCCTCACCCACCTCGCGAATGCCCAACGCGTAGATAAACCGAGCGAGCGTCGTATGACGAGCTTTATCCAGCGCGTTGACCAGATTAATGGAAGATTTTTCTCCCATACGCGGCAAGCTCTGCCATTGCTCAACCGTCAGGTGGAACAGGTCAGCAGGTGTTTTCACCCAATCCAGCTCGACCAGCTGGTCAATCAGTTTGACGCCCAAGCCATCTACATCCAGGGCCTTGCGGCTGGAGAAGTGTTTGAGCGCTTCTTTACGCTGGGCAGCGCAGAAAAGCCCACCCGAGCAGCGCGCTACCGCTTCGCCTTCCACGCGTTCGATATCCGAACCGCACACCGGGCAGTGCTCGGGGAACACAATCGGCTGCGCATCTCTTGGGCGTTTTTCCTTATCGACACGGACCACTTGAGGAATCACATCGCCTGCGCGGCGAATAGCCACCGTATCACCAATCATGACATCCAGGCGGGTGATTTCATCGGCGTTGTGCAGCGTCGCGTTGGAAACGGTAACGCCTGCAACGCTAACGGGCTCAAGCCTTGCCACTGGTGTGATGGCCCCCGTACGGCCTACCTGAAACTCAACGTCGTTCAGCGTGGTGATCTCTTCCTGAGCGGGGTACTTAAACGCCGTTGCCCAGCGGGGAGCGCGAGCCACAAACCCAAGCTCACGCTGATAGCGCAGTGCATTCACCTTGATCACCACGCCGTCGATGTCGTAGCCCAACTGGTCGCGCTTCTCACCCAACTGCTCACAATACTCAACTACCGCTTGCGGGCCGGTCAGCACCTTTAGCTCCGCACTGGCGCGAAAGCCCAGCGTTACCAGCCGAGCCATTAGCTCGCTATGCGTAGTATCGCCCATGTCCGGTTCCAGACGCACCGACTGGTAGGCATGAAACTCCAGCGGGCGGGTAGCGGTAATCTCCGGGTTCAACTGGCGTAAACTACCGGCTGCGGCGTTACGCGGGTTGGCAAATACCTTACTGCCCTCCTCGCGTGCACGCTCGTTAAGCGCTTCAAACCCTTGGTGGCGCATGATGACTTCACCGCGCACTTCCAAAAGCGCAGGAATCTGCTTGCCCATCAGCTTTAAAGGCACCGAGCGCAGCGTACGAAGATTAGAGGTAATGCCCTCCCCAGTACGGCCATCGCCACGAGTGGCGCCACTCACCAGCACGCCCTGCTCATACACCAGCGATACCGCTGCGCCATCGAGTTTAGGCTCACAGGTAAACTCAACGTCACCTACCGCACACTCCAAGCGCTCTGCGACGCGCTCAGCAAAGGCCACGATATCATCACCGCTAAACGCGTTATCCAGCGAGAGCATAGGGATGGCGTGGGCGACCGAAGGAAAGCCATCAGCGGGGGCAGCACCGACGCGCTGGGTAGGTGAATCCGATGAGATAAGCGTGGGGTGTTCAGCTTCCAGCTGTTTTAGGCGCTGCAGCCTACGGTCATAGTCAGCGTCTGATAACGTTGGTTCATCCAATACGTAGTAACGGTAGTTGGCTTCATCAAGCTCGGCGCGCAGCTGGGTGACTTCTTCCAGCACTTGGGGGTCAGGCTGACTCATTAACGTTGGTTTCCATCGTACGGGCTAAAATCAATCACAAAAAAGACACATCCTGGAACAAAAACACCCGCCTTCTGCAAGAAGGCGGGTGTTTAACAGCAAGCGCTACTTAGTGGGCTTGCATGTGGCGATGCAGGCGGTGGCGGCGTTCAAATTCATGCACCCGCTGGCGGGCAAACTCAATGGTTTGTGCCGTCATGACGCTGCGATTTTCATCCTTCAGCTCACCGCCCATATGGCGGACTACGACCATAGCGGTTTCCACCATGGCTTCAAAGGCTGCAGAGCTGTCGACCGCTCCCGGCAAGGGCATCAGGAAGGTGATCCCTGGCGTTACAAACTCACCCATCTCTTCAATGGGGAATGTGCCGGGTTTAACAACATTAATCATTGAGAACTGAAGTTCGCTGTCGTCACTTTCTGTTTCAAAGCGGTGGAACACACCCATGGCACGGCTATAGCGTAGGCCGCACGCCATAATGAGATCCAGCAACTTGCTGCCATCGAAGCCTTCCGGGTCCCGAGAGAGCACGCTGATAACCACCACCTCATCGGCGTTGGTCAATGCTTCCTTGGCATGTTCACCTGATACATCGTGGCGCAACGCTTTTTCAAGCGTTGGGTGAGCACGTACGACGCTATCACGCGAGCCACGCACCGGCGCTTCATCGTAGGCTTCATTGTCATCGTACTGACCCGCTGATGTTTCATGCGCATAAGCAGGTTCAGGCTCGTGATAGCGTGCAGCGGCCCGTTGCGTTTCCTCAGCACTTGCAGCTGCTTCACGGGCTTCGGCCTGCTCCTGGGCAATGCGGGCTTTTTCTGCCTCGGCGGCTTCTTTTGCTTCGCGGCGCTGTTCGGCTTCAAGCGCTTTGCGCTCTGCTTTCAGCTTGGCGGCGGCTTCAGCACGCTTGGCCTTTTCAGCTTTTTTACGGGCTTTTTCCTGGCGACGCTGTATCAGGCGACGTTTAAGCGAGCGGCCCATGCCCTCAAAATCGACCAGCCGATACTCATCAACGGCATCATCATCCAACTCGTCATACTCACCGACCGTATCTTCGCGCAGTTGACGGCGTTTGGGCGCGTTCTGCCTGGTCGAGGCGGCATCCTCTGGCTCTGCACGCAGTACGGGCTCAGCGGGGCTCTCCTTATTCACCGCGACGGGCTCTTCTTTCGCAGTAACGGATTCTTCGTTGGCAGTAGATAGGGAGATAGACGGCTCTTCGGTGTGTGGCTCGCTTTGGGTTGGCACTTGCTCGGCAATAGCCGCATGCGCTTCTGGCGCTGTTTTGTCTACCGGCTGGGTGTTAACAGGACTGGCTTGTGCCGTTGGCTGGGGTTCAACCTGGCTCACTTCAGCTGGAGCGTCGCTATCCAGGAAGACGCTTGGCTCTCGGCGATCAATGTCAGCCGGGCGTGCTTTAGGCGCAGCGGCCTGGCGTTGAGGCTGTGCAGATGCTGCTGTATCCACTGCTGGAGCAGGCGCTTTACGCTTAGGGACAGCATTGGCAAAGGAGCGTCTAAATTCGGATAGCACTCTGGAAGGCCCTGGATGGTCTTGACGCTCCAACTTGGGTTTCGCGCCGACCCCACTATAGTCCGCAGGTTTAACGACGCGTGCACCACCGTTCGGTAGCTCCCAGCTAATTTCGGCTTCTTTAGCCTCATCATCCAGTTCGGTTAGCTTCGCCTCGGGAAGGTCCTTAACCGCCTGGTCCAGACGAGGGACGCGCCGCTGGCGTTGGAGTCGTCGCACACCGTCGACTACGATGAGCGACACCAACGCCAGTCCTAAAATGATTAACCATTCTCTTAGTTCCATGTCGAACATTCCATGGGTCATTTAACCGGTTGCTAAAGCGCCATACCTGAGTGAAAACCTTTCAGGTGATAAATAAATACCACTAGCATAGCGCGGTTGCTATAAATAGAGCCATTTTTTAGCGATTTTCTACGTTATGGCACAGTTTCTGAGCACAGTTCTGACATTTTTTCTAAGCAATATTGATGCTCATCGTGATCAGACTCAGTTGCTATTATTCAGGCCGTGAATCTGCTCTTTAATCCTGGTGTATATGTACTGCATCTATCTTACTTAACGTTTACTTAACCACTAAAGCGAAGCGAGCTTAATAACCAACCCATCACCACTGTATATAAAAACAGCATCAGTCTTTAATCCAGCTCAGCCACACTAGTTCAAGGTAAATCTACCATAGCATTAACCACAAGTTTATAATGATCAATATAGATAAGTTGAGCGTTTTTACACATTTTTTTATTATTTCTACTCAATTTGTTAACAGTTGTAGCAGTTATTTGCTTAACGGTTGGACAGCTTTTGCCAGAATGCGTTCGCAAAGTGACTGGCTAATACTCGTGGTCGGGTCAGATGTATTTCTAACGGTATATCCCACGAATCATTCAATGCACGCACCAACCTTCCATCGCTAATCTCTTGTTCTGAAAGGCTTTTAGGTATCCATGCCAGGCCTTTATTTTCCAATACCATGGACATCAACACCGCAGCCAAGTGGCTGGTAAAGCGAGGTGCACTTATAAAAGAAGTGGCATTTTCATTAAGCCAGTGGCTAACAACACGGCCTAATCCCGAAGCATCGGTATATCCCAGGTAAGGCAACACTTCCAGGCACTGAGAATCGCTTAACTCTTTTCCCACCAGTGGAATCAGCGAATCCTCGCCCACCTTTATACTCTCAAACTGGTCAGGCGATAACCGTGAGGGAACAGCGCAATGCCGATGGCTTAACAAGAACTGACAATCACCTTGTAACAACAACTGCTCACACGTGGACATTGTATCCGAGTGAAGACGCACGGCCTCCATGGGCGCTCCCTGCTCCAGGGCTCTTATCCAACGGGGGAAGAACGTAAATGACAGCGAGTGCGTCGCTGCAAACTGCAATGTTCGAGTCGCCTCTCCGGCAATTTGCTGTGCTTCAGCACGCAAGCGGTACAGCCGGCCAATCGCGTCAAACGCACTGGCCTGTATGTGTTTACCGGCGTCGGTGAGCGTGGTGCCCTGTGGGGTGCGAATAAACAGGCTAACGCCCATCCACTGTTCAAACGCGCGGATCCGTCGGCTGAACGCGGGCTGGGTAATATGTCGGGCATGTGCAGCGCGTACAAAACTGCCGTGCTCGGCAAGGGCGGTAAAGTCTTCTAACCAGACGAGTTCCATGGGGCAATGCCGTTTCAGCATGGGAGCACTTAGTAATAGCATTGGGCAGCCCCCCTTGTCACGCATAGGGTTAAGCACTTAACCACCAAGGAGCTTGCCATGCGTATTGTGGATATTCGCGAGAAAACCGTTTCGATTGCCTCCCCGATTGCCAACGCTTATATCGATTTTTCCAAAATGACCTGTTCGGTCGTGGCCGTCATCACTGATGTGATACGCGACGGTAAACCCGTGATTGGCTACGGTTTTAACTCCAACGGGCGCTATGGCCAGGGAGCGCTCATGCGTGACCGCTTTCTGGATAGAATCATCGAGGCCAACCCCGACACGCTAATTGACCACGCCCGCGACAACCTGGACCCGTTTGCTATCTGGGACACCCTGATGAAAAACGAAAAGCCCGGCGGGCATGGCGAGCGCTCGGTCGCGGTAGGCACGATCGACATGGCAATTTGGGATGCAGTCGCCAAAATTGAAGGAAAACCGCTCTACCAGCTGCTTGCCGAGCGTTATCGAAACGGCCAAGCCGACGATAAGGTCTGGGTGTATGCGGCTGGTGGCTACTACTACCCTGGTAAAGACCACACCAGGCTGCAGGACGAAATGCGCAGCTACCTGGCGCGTGGCTACAACGTGGTAAAAATGAAGATTGGCGGCGCACCGCTTGAGGAAGATATTCAGCGTATCGAAGCCGTGCTTGAAGTCGTTGGCGATGGCAGTCGCCTGGCAGTAGATGCTAACGGGCGCTTTGACCTGAAAACGGCAATTGCTTACGCCAAAGCGCTAAAGCCTTATAACCTCTTCTGGTACGAAGAAGCCGGTGACCCGCTGGATTACGCGCTTCAGGCGGAGCTTGCCAACCACTATGAATTGCCCATGGCGACTGGCGAAAACCTGTTCTCGCACCAGGACGCCCGCAACCTGCTACGCCATGGCGGCATGCGTGCCGACCGCGATTTCGTGCAGTTCGACTGCGCCCTCTCTTACGGGCTGGTGGAGTACATGCGCACGCTGAACGTGATGGATGAGCTTGGCTGGTCATCACGCCGCGTAGTACCCCACGGCGGCCACCAAATGTCACTGAATATCGCCGCAGGCTTGCACCTGGGCGGCAACGAATCCTATCCGGATGTCTTCCAGCCGTTTGGTGGCTTCGCTGACGGCATTCAGGTTGAAAATGGCTACGTCGGCCTGCCCGATATTCCGGGCGTAGGCTTTGAAGCCAAATCCAGGCTGTATGCAGTGATGCGAGAACTGGGCGAAGGCTAAGCTGAGGCTTAATCCACCAGCGCCGCAGCTTCATCAATCCCCACCGATACCAGGCGCGACACGCCGGGTTCCTGCATGGTCACTCCCATCAGGCGCTCGGCGGCTTCCATGGCAATCTTGTTGTGGGTGATATAGATGAACTGAACGTTTTCCGACATCTCTTTCACCAGCTTGGCGTATCGACCCACGTTGGCATCATCCAGCGGCGCGTCAACTTCATCGAGCATACAGAACGGCGCAGGGTTGAGCTGGAAGATCGAGAACACCAACGAAAGCGCGGTAAGTGCTTTTTCCCCACCGGAGAGCAGATGAATCGTGCTGTTCTTCTTACCCGGCGGACGCGCCATGATCGCCACCCCGGTTTCCAGCAGATCATCGCCGGTGAGCGTTAGCCAGGCCGCCCCACCACCAAACACGCGGGGAAAGAGTTCCTGCAAACCGCTATTCACCTGATCAAACGTTTCTCTGAAACGTACCCGCGTTTCCTGGTCGATACGCTTGATCGCTCGCTCCAGGGTTTCCAGCGCTTCGGTCAGTTCGGCGTGCTGGGCTTCCAAATAGTTGCGTCGCTCGGCCTGCTGGTCGTACTCCTCAATCGCTGCCAGGTTAATGGCACCCAAGCGGCGTATCTTCTCGCCGGTGCTTTCCAAACGCTCCTGCCAAACCTGTTCACTGGCATCGCTTGGCAGGTTCTCGGCCAGGGCATCGGCGTCATGCCCTAGTTCGGCCAACTGCTCATCTTGCGTGGCCGCTTTTAGCGCCAGCGCCTGAACATCCATACGCCGCTGCTGAAGCTGCTCGCGGCTCTGCTCAAGATTGCGTTCGTGCTGCTGGCGGGCCAGCTCATCATTGCGCAGCTGTTCTGCCAGCGACTGGGCCTGCTGGCGCGTTTCGGTAAGGCGGCGCTCCTGCTGCTCACGCTGATGTAGTAGCTCTTCAAGCTCTTCACCAGCCAACTCGTCCGGCTCAAGTAGCGTTTCCCGCGACGCTTCTAGCTCTGCTATGCGTAGCGTCAAGCGCTCTTCGCTATCGCTTGAACGTGCCTGCTGGGCGCGCAAACTACTCCGTTCAGCGGTTAACCGTTCACGCTCTAATGCCAACGTCTGCTGCTGTGCTTTTAACGGGCCATGCTGTTGAGTCAGTTGGTCGCGCTGTTCGCGCTGGCGGCCACGCTGCTCGCTGGCCACTTCGCGTGCCTGTGCAGTGGTTTCCAGCGTTTCCATCGCCACATTCCAGCGGGCACGCTGCTCCTCCAGGGTAAGCGTTAACGCCGCTTCATCCTCTTGCAGTTGCCCAAGCTCAGCATCAAGCTCAGTGGCCCGGCTCTCCAAATGCTCCAGCTTTTGGGCAGCGCTACGCTCTTTAATAGCCAACTGCTGAACGCTTGTAGCATGGCCACGCTCCTGCTCAGCCTGCTGTTCACGGGAAAGCTCCAGGGCTTCAATGGTCTCACTGGTCGTTTCGCACTGCTCTTCAGCCAGCGCCAGCGCGTCTTCATCCTGCTCGCGCAGGGCGTCCAGCTCCTTGAAACGGCGCCGCGTTACCAGTAAGGCATCAACGCCTTCGCCATTGGCCTGCTGATGCAGCCAGCCGCGCCCCCGCCAAACGCCATCACGGCTAACAACGCTGTCTCCCGCTGCAAGGCCGGGCGCAAGCTGCTCAGCCTCGGCGCCGGACTCAACGTAGTGAATACTGGCCAACCATTCACCTATCGCACCAGCGCCGCTTACCAGTGAATCCAGCCGCTGGCCCTGGGTTGAAGCGGCGGGCGCTTGCTCATCAATCAGACACCAGTCGGTAGCCAGCGCCTGCGGCAGTGCGGCAAGCTGGTGGCTTGCGACCAGGCGAGCATTCAACCAGGGCGCCAGCAGCCAGGAAATGACCGTCTCCCAACCGGGTGTCACGCTGAGGGTTTCACCCAGGCGGAGGGCATTACTTAGCCCGTGGGTCGCCAGGGTTGCTTCTATATCCGGGTCGTGGTCGGCTAGCGCGGCATCCATCAGGGCCTGCAGCGAGGCCAGTTCACCCTGGCGCTGGCTCAATTCAGCGCGCTTATCATCACGGGTGCGCGTTGCCTGTTGATAACGCTGTTTAGCATCGCTGTACTGCTGCTGCCACTGTTCACGCGTTTGGGTGAAGGCCTCGGAACGCTCTTCGGCTTCTTCCAACTGCGCCTGAAACTGAGCGTGCTCTTCGCGTAGCGCGCTCAAATCCGCCAAATCGCCGCGCTGCTGACGCCGCCGCTGGCTTTCTGCCTGTAGGCGTTGAATACGCTGCTCTAAATCGCGTAGCTGGTCCTGGCTGCGGTCGGCTTCGCGACTGGCATCGCGCCAACGATTTTCGGCGTCCGACCACTGCTGCTCGGCAGCTTCCATGGCGGGGGTAGCATCGGCCAGAGCCTGTTCCAGGGCGTCCAGCTGTTCTTCCAGCGCTTCGTGTTCGGGCGCCAGGTCCTCAAAGCGCTCGTCGATGGCGGCAAGACGCTCCCGGTCGCCTTCGCTCACCAGGCGCTGCTCATCCAGCTCGCGCCGTGCAGTAGCAATATCGTTGGCCAGTTGGGACTCACGGCTACGCCGGTGAGCCTGGTCCTGCTCCAGCCGTGCAATGCGCGTGGTGGTTTCAAAAAACTGCTGCTGGTGGCGCTCCAGTACCTCGGCAAGCTCATCGTGCTGCTCACGAGCTTGCTCCAGACGGGTTTCGCACTGACGTACGCCAAACACATCTTTTTCAACTGAGATTTCCAGCTCGCGAACCCGGCTCTCCTGCTGCGACTGCTCTGCCCGCAGGGTGCGCCCGCGTAGCAGTGCCAGCTCGCCTTTAAGCCGGTACTCCTGCTGTTTTAACTCCTGGTAGCGTTTGGCCGCCTCCGCCTGGCGCTTTAAGCGCTCAAGCTGTTTATCCAGCTCCTCACGAATATCGTCCAAACGTTCGAGGTTTTCCTGGGTGCGCCGCATACGGTTTTCGGTTTCACGGCGGCGCTCCTTGTATTTGGAGATGCCCGCGGCTTCTTCAAGTGTTGAGCGCAGGTCATCGGGGCGAGCTTCAATCAATCGCGAGATCATGCCCTGGCCGATAATTGCGTAGGAGCGTGGGCCAAGACCGGTGCCCATAAACAGGTCGGCGATATCCCGTCGGCGGCACTTTTGGCCATTAAAGAAGTAGCTGGACTGGCCGTCGCGGGTCACTAACCGTTTGACCACGATTTCCGCGTACTGGGCATACACGCCACCCATGGTGCCGTCGCGATTGTCGAACTTGAGTTCAATAGATGCTTGACCCACTGGTTTGCGCCCAGTCGAGCCATTAAAGATAACGTCGGCCATGGACTCGCCGCGCAGGGTTTTGGCCGAGGACTCGCCCATCACCCAGCGCACGGCATCGATAATATTGGACTTGCCACAGCCATTGGGGCCGACAATCGCGGTCATATTACCGTCGAAGGGCACCGTGACCGGATCGACAAACGACTTGAACCCAACAAGACGAATAGAGGTTAAGCGCATGCCAATCCTACAAAGAATTTATTTATAAACATGAGGGGGTATTCAAAATACACGATTAATAACGACCTCGGCAGCGGTGTGTTGACTCAGGGCTTCACTACTCATCAGCGGCGGCCATTGTGGACTCATCGGCCAAGCGTTCCTGGGCCACGCGAACACCTTCACGTAGCGACGCAGCCGTGTTGGGGTCTTCCACCGTTGCCAGCGCCCGGCGCCAGCAACCTATGGCGCGGTTAAAGTCGCCGTTATCGTACGCGTGAATACCCAATAAGCCTAACACCGTTGGCTGCCGTGGGTCCTGAGCCAGCGTTTCATCCACCAAGCGCTGCACAGCCGGGGTCATCTCGCGCCCTGCCATAAAGAAGCGAATTTGCGCAAGCTGGGCGAGCAGTGCAGGGAGACGGCCTTCCAGCGCGATGAGTCGTTCCAGCGCATCAATGGCTTTATCTTCCTGGCCGGTATCGCGATACAACGGAAACAGCGAGGCCCATACGTTGGCATTGCCGGGCTGAAGCGTTGCCTGCTCTTCCATACGACGAATATACGTGTCTGGAGTAGCGCCGGGGTCGTTGAGTAATTCCTGCTGAACGCCATACAGGGCAAGGTCGCCCTCGGCGCCCTCTTCCAGGTACCAAAAAAGGCTAATGGCCACCACACTCAAGGCAATCAACGGCACAGCTAAACGCCCGGCAAGGGCCGGTTTTAGCGGTCGTATGGCCAGCGTGGCGGTATCTTCCAGAAGGCTACGTTCAAGTTCCAGCGTTCCTTCTTCAAACTGCGCGGTACTAGCATCGCCACGCGCATGAGCTGCCTGTAACGAGGCAAGCCGACGCTGAAAAATGGCCACGTTCTGCTCGGCAGAAGTGTCGTTGGCTTCATATGCACGTTGCTGGTCATAAAGCGCATGCGCCTTACGCAGCGGGGAAAGTAGCAAGACAATCGCTGGCAACATGACAATCGCCATGGCGACCCATAAAAGCGTCATGATGATCTCCTGCGCTGAATCAGCGCATCCAGCCGAGCGCGCTCTTCAACACTTAGCGCCTTGGCAGACGCATGGCGCCGTGCACGTACTATGAGCAACACGATCAAAACACCCACGACGCCTAACCCGATAGGCAGCCCCCACAGGAGATAGGTGCGGCTCTCCAGGCGCGGATTATAGAGAATATAGTCGCCAAAGCGCTCAACCATGTGGTTGATCACTTCGCTATCGGAGCGCCCATCGTGCAGCATTTGATACACGCGTTCCCGCATATCGGCGGAGATAGGTGAGTTCGAATCGTTGATGGCCTGGTTTTCACACAGCGGGCAGCGCATGGAAGCGGTTAATGCGTGATAACGCTGTGCCAGCACCGGGTCGTCAAACTCACGCAGCTCGATTCCCTCCGCCACAACACTTGCCGATAACAGCAGCAGGAAGAGCACGGCCAGGGTACGTATTAACGCCATTTGGCTACCTCCGGCAAAATACGCTCGGCCACATCCTGAGGAGAGATATCGCCTTTATGGTGATAGCGAATAATCCCGTCGGCATCGACCAGAAACGTTTCAGGCGCGCCATAAACGCCAAGGTCAAAGCCCAAACGGCCGTCAGGATCAAAGATATTCACTTCAAACGGGTCGCCAAACTCGTTTAAAAAGTGCACTCCCTTCTCGCGGGTATCGCGATAGTTCACCCCGACCATACGAATACCCTGGTCGGCCAATGCCAAAAGCTGGGGCATTTCCTGCTTGCAGGCCGGGCACCATTCGCCCCACACGTTAACCAGCGAGACCTCCCCATGGAGCAGCGTTTGATCGACCAGGCTGCCTTCATCATGCAGCGTGGTGGCCTCAAATGTCGGGAACTCACGTGCCATCAGCGCAGAGTCCCGGGCTGACGGATCATGCTGCAAACGCTGATATAAAAACAGCGCCACCAGAAGAAAACCCAGCGGTAGCAGTAACAGCCATAGTCGACGGCTCATAGCACGGCTTCCTGCGTTTTGGGCGAGCGGGCCACGTCGGCACGGTCGGCCGTTCTGGTTCGGCGATAGCGCTTATCCACTATCGCCAGTATGCCGCCTAACGCCATCAACAAACCGCCCAACCAAAGCCAGCGTACAAAAGGCTTATATTGAATGCGCATGGCCCAGCTGCCATCCTCCAAATCTTCACCCATGGCAACGTAAATATCCCGAAACAGGCCGGGGCGTAGCGCGACTTGGGTCATGGGCATACCCGTTGCCAGATAAAAGCGCTTCTCAGGGCGCATAATAAAACCACGCCCTGATTCGATATTGCGCACCTGAATGACGGCCGTATCGGCCATAAAGTTGGCGCCTCGGCGGCTTTTAAGCTCCCTCAACGTGAACTGATAGCCCGCGACGTCAAGCTCGGTACCCGGCGCCATACGCACCGTGCGCTCAGTGGCATAGTTGGACACCACGGCCACACCAATAATCGTCACTGCAATTCCCACATGCCCGAGCACCATGCCCCAATACGCCAGTGAAAGCTTGCGCAAACCCGCCAAGCGGCTGGAGCCGTGGCGGGTTTTGTCCCACATGTCCTTCCCAATAGGCAGCACTATCCACAGCGCAGCCACAATACCCAATGAGGCCCACAGGTTCCATTCACCGGTGTATATCAGCGGCAACACCATACCCAGCACCAGCGCAGCGACGCCAGCAAGCCACAGCTTACGGCGCAGTTCACTGGCCGGCATGCTCTTCCAGCGAGCGACCGGACCAAGCCCCATAAAGAGACACATCACAACCGTCAGCGGTACAAAAAGCGCATTAAAGTACGGCGGACCCACGCTGATTTTACCCAGGTTGAGCGAGTCTAAAATCAGCGGGTAGAGCGTGCCCAGCAAAATCGTCACGGTCATGATGACCAATAGAATATTGTTGATAAGCAGCAGCGAATCTCGTGATAGCCAGCTGAAGCTCACGTGATGACTCACTCGAGGCGCACGCAGCGCAAATATCAGTAGAGAAAGCGTCACAGTGATCGTCAGCAGCACCAGAATAAACAAGCCGCGTGAGGGGTCATTGGCAAACGCGTGCACCGAGGTAAGCACACCAGAACGCACCAGAAAGGTACCCAGCAGCGATAGCGAAAAGGTAAAAATGGCCAGCAGTACGGTCCAGCTTTTAAACGAGCCGCGCTTTTCGGTGACGGCCAGCGAGTGAATCAGTGCCGTGCCGGTCAGCCAGGGCAGCAACGAGGCGTTCTCTACCGGGTCCCAAAACCACCAGCCGCCCCAGCCAAGCTCGTAGTAAGCCCACCAGCTGCCCAGCGCGATCCCCACGGTTAAAAAGGCCCAGGCACTATTGGTCCAGGGGCGCGCCCAGCGCGTCCAGGCCGCATCCAACCGCCCGCCCAGCAGCGCGGCAATGGCGAAGGCAAACACCACGGAAAACCCGACATAGCCCATATAGAGCATCGGCGGGTGAACAATCAAGCCAATATCCTGAAGCAGCGGATTAAGGTCCGCACCATCGTGAGGTACGTTGGGCAAAAGCCGCTCGAAGGGATTGGACGTCAGCAGGATAAACAGTAAAAATCCCACGCTAATCAAGCCCATCACACCCTGTACCCGCGCTACCATGTCGCGAGGCAGGCCGCCTGAGAAGCGCGAAGCGGCATACCCCCAGCCCGCCAGCATCAGGCTCCACAACAGCACCGACCCTTCGTGGTTGCCCCACACCGCACTGAGCTTGTAGTACCAGGGCAACAGCGAGTTGGAATTGTTGGCGACGTTCGCCACGCTGAAGTCATCCAGCGCGTAGCTGGCGGTTAGACACACATAAGCCACCGCGATAAACAGAAACTGCCCCGTGGCCATGGGATGACCATATGCCATCCATAGCGGCCTTCGCGTGGCCGCCCCGGCTAACGGCATTACGCCCTGCAATACCGCCATTAACAGGGCAATAATTAACGCGAAATGCCCAAGCTCAGGGATCAATTTTACCAACATCGGCGCTCCAGCATGACACGGACTCTAGGGTATAGGACATTGGCTCAACCTATTCACGCTTGGCTGCTTCAACCGGTTGGTCCTGATAATCAGCAGGTGAGTAACCGGCATCCTCTAACGCTTGCGACACTTCGGGCGGCATGTAGTTTTCATCGTGGCGAGCCAGCACCTTGTCAGCTATAAACCGCCCGTCTGTAGAAAGTTTGCCTACCACTACCACACCCTGCCCTTCGCGAAACAGATCCGGCAGGATGCCGTTATAGGCCACCGCAAGCTCGTCCACGTAGTCGGTTACCAGGAACTCGACGTCCAGGCTTTGCGGGTCACGGACAACCGAACCCTCCTTTACCATGCCACCTGCACGGATTGCCCGCTCGATGGGCGCGTCCCCCAGGGCAATCTGCACCGGACTGTAGAACAGGTTGATATTAGCGCGCAGGGCGTAGAGCGTGAGGCCTACCGCCACGGCGGCTAGCGCCAGCGCGCCGAGAATGACCGCTAGCTTCTGGCGACGTTTAGGTGTCATCGGCATGTCTCGCTTGATGGGGTGGATGACGGTCACCACGCCGGGCACGGCGTTTTACAGCACTGGCCAATTGGCGGCGCTCAAAACGAGCATGAACGATGCAGGCAACCATCAAAAGTGCCGTGACGCCCCAGGCCGCCCACACGTAGGGGCCGTGTCCGCCCATGGCCAAGAACGCCCCAAACGATGTAAATGCCATTACTGCGCCTCCTTGATCAAATCCCTGACCCAGCGCTTATCAATTTCCCGACGCAGGATTTCACTACGCGTACGCATCAGTGTAAGAGCGATAAAAAAACAGTAGAAACCCAGCACCATGATCAGCAACGGCAGCCACATTTCCATGGGCATGAGGGGCCGCGACGTCAACGTAAAGGTCGCCGACTGGTGGAGCGTAAACCACCAGTCTACCGAGTACTTGATAATCGGAATATTGATGACCCCAACCATGGCCAGTACCGAAGCCGCTTTTGATCCACCCTCACGACGGGTAAAAGCGCTGCGCAGGGCGATCACACCCAGAAACAGAAACAACAGAATCAGCATGGAGGTCAGTCGGGCGTCCCACATCCACCAGGTGCCCCAGGTAGGTACACCCCACACCGCCCCGGAAAAAAGCGCCACGAACGTCATCACCGCCCCAAACGGCGCCATGACTGTCGCAGCCATATCCGCCACCTTGACCTTCCATACCATGAAAACCAAGCTCGCCGCCGCCATCGAAACAAACACCGACTGGGCAAGAAAGGCGGCAGGCACGTGGACATAAATGATCCTGAAGCTATCGCCCTGCCCCTGGTTCACCTCGGTGGGTGTAAAGGCTAATCCCCATACCGTACCGGTCGCAATGAGTATCAGGGAGACTGCCCAGCACCAGGGCTGCACCTTTGCGCTTATTGCATAAAACCATTTGGGCGAGCCCCATTTATGAATAAAGGTCCACATGGCGTGTTCTGTCCTCAACCGTTGATGCTGATGCGTAGCGAGGCGGCAATCGCCCAGGGAGCCAACAGTAGCGACGCGGCCAGCAGGGCTCCGAGCATGGCCAAGTGCGCCGCGACACCTTCACCAATGACGGCGGCCTGCACCGCCCCGACCCCAAAAATAAGCACCGGTATATACAGCGGCAGTATGATCAGCGACAACAGTACACCTCCCCGCGCGATACCGACTGTCAGCGCCGCACCAATCGCGCCAATCAGGCTCAAACTGGCGCTGCCCAACAAAAGCGAAAGCGCAAGCACCGCGTAGCTGCCTAGGGGCAGGGCCAGCGTCACGCCCAGAAGCGGTGCTACCAGTGCCAACGGCAGCCCGGTCAACAACCAGTGGGCAAGTACCTTGGCCAGACTAAGCGCTGCTAGCGGCTGAGGCGCGAGCAGCATCTGCTCAAGACTGCCGTCGTCATAATCGGTGCGAAACAGACTATCCAGTGATAAAAGCGCCGCCAGAAGCGCCGCTACCCATAAAAGGCCTGGCGCGATCAGCGCAAGCACGGCGCGGTCGGGTGAAATACCGATTGGGAACAGCGTTATCACCAGCGCGAAGAAGACCAGCGGATTGAGCAGCTCGCCGCGGCGTCTGAACATCAGTGTTACATCACGCTTCAGGGTAGCGGTAAAGGCCACCCACAGCCCGCCCGGCACCGGCGTTTCAAGTATTGTGGAGGTAGCCTTCTGCCCCTGCGTCATCGTCTACCCCAGTTGAATACAGCGAGCGGCGGGCGAAACATCCAGCGCGTGGTGAGTGGTTACCAGAACGCTCCCCCCGGATTGAGCATGAGCTGCAAGCTGCGCTTCAAGCGCGGCTACGCCTTGGCGGTCAATAGCAGTAAACGGCTCGTCAAGCACCCAGAGCGGACGGCGCGTCAGCGTTAACCGGGCCAGCGCCACGCGGCGCTGCTGACCCGCCGAAAGCTGGCCGGCCAGTATGTCCTCAAAACCGCCAAGCCCCACCTTCTCCAAAGCGTTCAGGCGCTGCGATGTATTACCCGGCTCGCCGCTTAGCGCCTGGTACCAGGCCAGGTTTTCAAGCGGTGAAAGCCCAGCCTTGATGCCTGGCGAATGCCCCAGATACAGCAGGTTGGCCAGATAATGTTCACGCACCTTGCGAAGTGGCGCGCCGTTCCAGAAAAGCTCGCCTTGGTAATCACTCAGTTGACCTGCCAGCAGCTTTAACAGTGTGGTCTTGCCGCTGCCATTGGGGCCTTCAATTCGAACGATGTCACCGCTGCGAATCGTGAGATCGAGCCCTTCAAATAGCCAGCGCCCATCACGCTCGCAGGCTAGTTGTCGTGCTTGCAGGCACAGGCTCAAAGGTGTCTCCCAACAGGTTGATAGTTAGCCAAAACTCTACACGGAAAGCCGCGTTATCTCCAGCCAATCGCAGCGGCCGTGAGAATGCACCAAGCGTGCCGACGGGACCAGCATTTTGAATAGCCAAAGGCACTGGATAAAAACAGCACTACCACTGTATGCAAAAACAGCTGTATACTAAAACACTGTATGAAAAGACATGCCAACAACCTGCTGGCTTGCCACTACTAAACGCCTAGGGAAAGGGCGCTGCATTGGAGAATTTCCTATGAATATATCGATGTCAGCACCAACTCACGCCGGTTCTACCGTATTGAGCAGCGCGTCCTGCGCACCTAAAGGCATTCAATCGGCACGCGCCTTTAAAACAGCACCACGCAGAACGCGGCACAATACCTACGCCCTCAAAATACGCGGCAACCGAATGCGTGATTGCAACTTGTTTGATGGAGATGTCATTATTATTCGGCGTTTTCAATGCGATACCCACGAAGAAACCGCCGTCGCTCACATCAATCAGCAACCTGTTGCGTTGAAGCAGCTCTCGATCAGTCGCTTTGGCGTACATTTATGGCCTGCCGATACCCAAGCGCCGGATCTCTTTTTGCACAATCGCGATATTCAAGTGTTAGGAATGGTAATGGGTGTGGCGCAGGATAGTGCCAACGACCTTGCTGCCAATTCTTATGGCCTTATGGAGCACTGATTGCGTTATCAAGTTCCTGATTTAGCTGCCTCGCAGTGGCATACCGCCGAGATAGAGGTCGAAAAAAGCCAGTTTCTGGCGTGGCTATGCCATGCGCCAGATGTGGCCGCTTTTAGTGCACTTCTTGAAGCGGCAAGAGCTGCTCACCCCAATGCCAGCCATCACTGTACGGCTTATATTGCTGGGCCGCCCGGGGAGCAAACGCTGATTGGTTTTTCCGATGATGGCGAGCCTGGCGGCACGGCTGGCCGGCCAATGTATCAGGTACTTCAAGGCCGCCAAATGGGTGAAATCGGCGGTGTCGTGACGCGCTACTTCGGCGGCACCAAGCTAGGCACCGGCGGGCTGGCACGGGCTTACGCTCAAGCCATCAGCCATGCGTTGGAAACCTTACCGACGCGTGAAGTGATTGAGCGAGACGCCTACACGCTACGCCTTACCTTTGCCAGCGAGGCTATCGCCCGCGCCTGGTGCGACGAAAAGGCCATCCCCATTGAACACGTCAACTACGATGGCGAAGGTGTTCAGCTCACCATTGGCTGGCCCCGCGACCATACGTTCGACCTTTCCCCCTTGGAAAATCGCCTAAAGTGCACGCTGGACGTTACCCCGGTAAACGCACCCGCCCCCTAAACCAAAAACGGCTTACGGTGTAAACCGTAAGCCGTGCATGGGGCACTTCTGCTTCCCCGTCAATCCTGTCTATTTATCCCAAATATTTAATCATTACCCCGGCAGCCACGGCAGAACCAATTACCCCTGCCACGTTTGGCCCCATCGCATGCATCAACAAGAAGTTATGCGGATTGGATTCCAGACCGACCTTATTAGCCACGCGCGCCGCCATAGGCACAGCAGATACCCCGGCAGCACCTATCAGCGGATTAATCGGCATACGGCTCATTAGGTTCATCAGCTTGGCCATTAACACGCCGGCGGCGGTACCAATTCCGAAGGCCACGATACCCAGCCCCAGAATCCCGAGGGTTTCCACCGTCAAGAAGCTTTCCGCCATCAGCTTTGAGCCAACAGAAAGCCCTAGAACGATTGTCACGATGTTGATCAGCGCGTTCTGGGCGGTATCCGAAAGCCGCTCTACCACGCCGCATTCGCGCATCAAATTACCAAAGCAGAACATCCCCAGAAGCGGTGCTGCGTCGGGTAGAAACAGCGCGACCAGGATCAACAGCATGAGTGGAAAAATCACTTTTTCCAGCCTGGAGACGGGGCGCAGCTGCGTCATTTTTATCTGACGCTCTTTTTCAGTGGTTAACAGCCGCATAATAGGTGGCTGGATTAACGGCACCAGCGCCATGTACGCGTAGGCCGCCACCGCGATAGCACCCAATAGCTCTGGGGCAAGCACGCTGGACACATAGATAGACGTTGGCCCATCGGCGCCGCCGATAATCCCGATCGCTGCAGCCTGGTTTAGCGAGAAGTCCATGATGCCCATGGAGGTCAGCACAACAGCACCAAACAGCGTGGCGAAAATACCAAACTGGGCCGCAGCACCTAGAAACAGCGTACGAGGGTTGGCAAGCAGCGGGCCAAAGTCAGTCATAGCCCCCACGCCCATAAAGATCAACAGCGGCGCGATACCCGATGCAATGGCCACTGAATAGAAGTTATACAGCATGCCATTGCTGTAACCGACGCTTGTCGCAATATCCTTAGCGGCACGCAGCTGCTCTGGCGCTACCTCACCATGGGCAACTACTTTGAGCGTTTCACGCCACGCATCAATGCCTGCCAAAGGATCCAGCATTACGCCCAGCGCGGCACCAACCTGCTGAAGCACGGCAGGCTTGCCAACCTCAATAGCCTGATCCAGCGCTGAAATCGCAAGGCCAGCTTCGGGAATATTGGCAAGAATCCCCCCAAAACCAATCGGCACCAACAGCAACGGCTCAAATTTCTTATGGATCGCCAAATAGAGCAGCAGCAGCCCGACCCCGATCATGACCACCTGGCCAAGCCCAAGGTTATAAAGCCCCGAGCCCTCCCATAACGTGACTAGCTTATCCATTCCCGATGCCCTTAAAGCTCAATCAGTGCGTCGCCAACAGCTACGCTGTCGCCTTCACTAACATTGACTTTCGATACCGTGCCGGCACTGCTGGCGCGAATTTCGGTTTCCATTTTCATTGCTTCAAGAATGATGACCACGTCCCCATCCGCTACCTGGTCGCCAGGGCGCACATTCACCTTGAAGATATTGCCAGCAAGCGGTGCCTCTATGGTTTCACCACGGCTGGCCGCCACGGCGGGGCTCGCCGCTGGCGCAGCCGACTGCTCTTGCACCTGGCCAATATCCCCGCCTTCAGAAACCTCCACTACAAACGCTTTGCCATTGAGCTTTACGGTATAGGTTTCAGGGCCACGTGCCGTCTCTGGCGCGCTGTTTTGAGTAGCCAACGGGGGCTTGGCGGGCGCGCTACTAGTGGCTTGGGGCGCAGGTTCAAAGGCGTCAGCATTATCTCGGTTTTTAAGGAACTTCAGACCGATTTGTGGGAACAAGGCGTAGGTGAGGACATCATCTATTTCACGCCCGCCTTCTGCCAGGCGTACCTGCTCGGCTCCGGCTTTTTCTTTAAGCTCTGCTGCCAGCTTTTGCATCTCAGGTGCAAGGTTATCCGCCGGGCGGCAGGTAATCGGCTGACCACCTTCCAGCACGCGGGCCTGAAGCTCGGTGTTAAAGGGTGCGGGTGCCGCGCCGTATTCGCCTTTCAGCAGCGCCTGCACCTCTTTGGAAATGGACTTGTAACGCTCGCCCATCATCACGTTCATTACCGCTTGAGTACCGACGATTTGCGACGTGGGCGTCACCAGCGGAATAAATCCCAGGTCTTCACGCACGCGAGGAATTTCGCCAAGTACATCGTCCAGTTTGTCGCCCGCGCCCTGCTCTTTCAGCTGACTTTCCATATTGGTCAGCATACCGCCTGGCACCTGGGCCACCAGAATGCGCGAATCAATGCCGCGTAACGAACCTTCAAAAGCAGCGTACTTTTTACGTACTTCACGGAAATAGCCCGCGATGTCTTCCAATAGCTCAAGGTCCAGCCCGGTATCACGGTCGGTGTCCTTGAGCATCGCAACAACGGACTCTGTGGGGCTATGTCCATACGTCATCGACATGGACGAAATCGCGGTATCGACGTTATCGATACCGGCCTCTACTGCCTTAAGAATGGTGGAAGTGGAAAGTCCTGTCGTGGCATGGCAGTGCAGGTGAACAGGAATAGACAGATTTTTCTTCAGCCGCGTTACCAGCTCAAATGCGGTATAAGGCGTTAACAGCCCCGCCATATCCTTGATAGCCAGCGAGTCAGCGCCCATTTCGGCAATATTGGTCGCTAGATCGACCCAGCTATCCAGGGTATGTACCGGGCTTACCGTGTAGGAAATAGTGCCCTGCGCATGCCCACCCACCTGACGAACCGCTTTAATCGCGCGCTCCAGGTTGCGCGGGTCATTCATGGCGTCAAACACACGAAACACATCAACGCCGTTGGTTTTGGCCCGTTCGACAAACTTATCGACTACGTCATCCGCATAGTGGCGATAGCCCAACAGGTTTTGACCACGCAGTAGCATGGCTTGAGGCGTATTGGGCATCGCCTCTTTTAATGCCCGAATACGCTCCCATGGGTCTTCGCCTAAATAACGAATGCATGCATCAAAGGTGGCGCCACCCCAGGTCTCTAGCGACCAGTAGCCAACACGATCCAGCTTTTCAGCGATGGGCAGCATATCGTCCAGGCGCATGCGGGTCGCAAACAGTGATTGATGGGCATCACGCAGTACCACATCGGTAATTCCCAGCGGGCGTTTTGTCTCATTCATGGCAGTAGCTCACACGTTAAAATTATTGATATGTAGTAAAACTAACAAAATAAAGGCAAACAAGGGGATAGGCTGACTAAAAAATTACCGATTAGTGACGCCTTAATGAGCGGTAACGATGCACTGCAGCACTGATAACCGCAGTCACTTCCTCGTCCTCGCCACTCAACGCGGGAGAAGATGAAGGTTTTGCACCTGCTGACGTCGGCACAGGCGTCGGCTGAAAACGACCTAACAGTTTTGACATCAACGTAACGCTAATGACTAAAATAGTAAGAAAAACAAAAACAAAGCCCATCCCAAGCCCCATAATTGCGAGCCCCTCCTGGAGTAGTTCTGCATTCTGCATAATGTCTCTCTTGTTGTAGAGCATAAATTAACGCTTAAAGGGTTCTAAAAGCCCCTTGGCGCCGTCAAAGTAATACACTAACCTGCCACACCCAGCATAAAACGCAATCGCGCCATAGTGGAAGTCATGGTTGTTAATTTACTACAAAATGGAAAAATTGGCCTCGCCCCGATGGAGGGCGTTATCGACGCCCTCACTCGCGATTTATTAACGCGTGAGGCTGGCTTTGATTGGACCGTTACCGAATTTGTCCGCGTGGTCGACACGCGCCTCCCGCCCCGGGTGTTTTACAAGCACTGCCCTGAGCTTACCAACCGCCCTGTTGCGACCGCCAGCGGCATTCCCGTGCATTTGCAACTGCTTGGCTCTGACCCCATGGCGCTGGCTGAAAATGCTCGCCAGGCGTTAGCGCTGGGTGCAGTCAGCGTGGACTTGAATTTCGGCTGCCCGGCCAAGCTGGTTAATCGGCATGATGGAGGCGCCTCGTTACTACGCCGGCCTGAACGCGTCTACCAGGCAGTGAAGGCCGTCTCCGAAGCACTTGAGGGTCAAATTCCTGTCACCGCTAAAATCCGCCTGGGCTTTTCAGACCGACGCTTAGCCGTCGCCTGCGCCCAGGCGACCCAGGCAGGCGGCGCCGCTCGTCTGGTTGTTCACGGCCGCACACGTGATGAAGGCTATCGCCCTCCGGCTCACTGGGAGTGGATCGGTCGAGTGCGCCAGCAGGTATCGATACCCGTGGTTGCCAATGGCGATATATGGACGCTGGAGGCGTACTGGAAAGCGCGTACCCTGTCAGGCTGCAGAGATGTGATGTTAGGCCGTAGCGCGCTAGCAGACCCCTGGCTTGCGCCACGCATCCGGCACTGGCAGCTAACCGGTGAACGACTGCCTGAAACCACATGGCCGATGCGTGCCAGTGTGATCAAGGAGTACGCGCACCTTCAGCGGCAGCATCTACCCGACCGGGTTGTGGTCTCGCTGGTAAAGCAGTGGCTAGCACAGATGCGTCAGGGCAACGAAGAAGCCAACCAGCACTTTCAGCGCGTTAAACGCCTAACGGACCTTGAGACCCTGCTTAAAAGCCTGGTCATCGACACAGCGCCCCCTGAGGTGGCTGTCAGCTGCCACTAAGTAAGAACATTGACCAAAAAAAAAGCGCCCTCGCAATGCGGGGCGCTTAAAACGATCCAAGACCAAAGCGCGAGCCGCTCTGGTCAGGCTAGAAAGCAGAAAACCCGCTCTCATAAAAGAGAACGGGTTTAGAATCTGGCGCGCCCGGGAGGATTCGAACCTCCGACCCCCTGATTCGTAGTCAGGTACTCTATCCAGCTGAGCTACGGGCGCTTTAGTGATGTAAATACTCATTACAAAACATGATGAAGTGCTTATGCTTAAGTACTTGTAATGAAATACTTATAGGCTTTCGCCTCACATCAGGTTAGAAGATGGCGCGCCCGGGAGGATTCGAACCTCCGACCCCCTGATTCGTAGTCAGGTACTCTATCCAGCTGAGCTACGGGCGCATCTTCTAATATGCAGCTGGCGGAGAAGGAGGGATTCGAACCCTCGATAGGGCTATAAACCCTATACTCCCTTAGCAGGGGAGCGCCTTCAGCCACTCGGCCACCTCTCCTCAACAGCACGGCGCGAATGTTACCGATTTCAGCGACTACTGTCTAGCCCTATGCCGATTTTTTTTCGCGCCAGCTTCATCTTACCGTTTAGACGCCCTGTGTTGGGCGCGATAAAAGCGACCATTTATTCTGTTTCGCTTTCTTCACTGCTACGTTCGCGCTGAATGCGCTGATAGATCTCTTCACGGTGTACAGCAACGTCTTTCGGCGCATTGACGCCGATACGCACTTGATTACCTTTCACACCTAACACTGTGACGGTGATTTCATCACCTATCATCAGTGTTTCACCAACTCGGCGGGTTAGGATGAGCATGGCTGATCTCCTTCTCAGACGTTTTATACAACGGGTTGTGTCCACCAGAGGCGCCACTAAACCATTATGCGGCATAGCGACGCGCTAACCAATGCCTCTGATTCCATGACACCTCAACCTCCCGTTGAAAGAAAGCTCACCACCGGCAGTAGCGAGTGCCTTTTCAGCGTAGAAGGTTTAAGGCAGAAATGTTATTCAGATTCTATATTCGACTTATCCAGGCCAAACGCCTTGTGTAACGCGTTAACGGCAAGTTCCATATGCTTTTCGTCAATCACCACTGAGATTTTAATTTCAGAGGTGGAAACCATACGAATATTGACGTTTTCATCAGCCAAAACGCGGAACATCTTCGAGGCAACACCAGCGTGTGAGCGCATGCCAACACCCACCAGGGATACCTTGGCGATATTGTCATCGCCACGCAGCTCACCGCCGCCCAAGTCAGGAATGACCGTTTCTTCGATTAGCTTCTTGGTGGCCTTGTAGTCGCCCTTCGCCACTGTGAAGGTAAAGTCGGTGTAGTCACCCGCCGGTGCTACATTCTGCACAATCATGTCGACTTCAATATTGGCATCAGCGATAGGGCCAAGAATGCGCGACGCAACGCCTGGCACATCAGGCGTATGCAGCAGTGTCAGCTTGGCTTCATTTTTGGTAAACGCGATACCGGAGATCAGCGGTTCTTCCATGGAGTCCTCGTCTTGGTCAGCATCTGCAACAATTAGGGTACCGGGGCCATCTTCAAAGCTCGACAGTACCCGCAGGGGAACGTTGTACTTGCCCGCAAACTCTACCGCACGAATTTGCAGCACTTTGGAGCCCAAGCTTGCAAGCTCCAGCATTTCTTCCACCGTAATGCACTCCAGGCGCTGTGCCTTGGTGCATACGCGGGGGTCAGTGGTGTAAACCCCATCAACGTCGGTATAGATCTGGCACTCATCGGCGCCGAGTGCCGCAGCAAGCGCCACCCCGGTAGTGTCCGAGCCACCACGTCCTAGCGTAGTGATATTGCCGTCTTCATCAACGCCCTGAAAACCAGCCACAACCACGACCTTGCCTGCGTCCAGGTCAGCCTTAAGGTCTTCGGTTTCAATGCGCTGAATACGCGCTTTGGTGTAAGCGCTGTCAGTATGAATACCTACCTGGGCACCGGTGTGCGAAGTGGCCGCAACGCCAATCTGCTGGAGCGCCATGGCGAGCAATGAAATAGTTACCTGCTCACCGGTCGAGAGCAGCATATCCATTTCACGCGGGGCGGGGTCATCATTAAGCGCATTGGCCATATCGGTCAACCGGTTGGTCTCTCCGCTCATGGCGGAGACCACGACCACGACCTGATGGCCCTGGTCACGAAAGCCCTTGACCTTTTCCGCCACGGCTTTGATACGGTCAACAGAACCTACCGAGGTGCCACCGAACTTCTGTACGTATAGTGCCATATGCCGTTTTTTCCTATTCGTTCGGGAATGGAGGATGAAAGTAATTATATTAAGTTAGCAAAAGGCCGGTTGCAGATAATGCCACCGGCCTTTTTAGTTAGCTAAGTATATTTTCCAGCCATGCGGGGACGCTACTTAACGCGCCAGCCAGCGCTTCGGGCTGACTGCCACCCGCCTGCGCCATGTCAGCACGGCCACCGCCTTTACCGCCAACTTGCGAGGCGACATGGTTAACCAGCTCACCAGCTTTAACGCGCTCGGTCAGGTCTTGGGTCACGCCTGCAATCAGGCTGACCTTGCCCGCCGCCTCATCGGCAACGCCCAGAATAATAACGCCAGAGCCAATCTTGTTTTTAAGCTGGTCGAGCACGCCACGTAGATCCTTACCGGATACTCCTTCCAACTGGGTCGCCAGCAACTTAACGCCGCCGATTTCCTGCGCCTGGCTCATCATGTCGCTACCCGCAGCACTTGCCAGCTTGGCCTTCAACTGCTCAAGCTCTTTTTCCAGGCTGCGATTACGCTCGACCAATGACTCGACACGGGCTTCCACCTGCTCGGGCTTGGTTTTTAGGCGATCACCCAAACGCTGAACGCGCGCTTCCTGCTCGCGGAAATACGCCAGCGCATTCTCGCCGGTAATGGCTTCGATGCGCCGCACGCCAGAGGCAATACCTACTTCACTGACGATATGACAGCAGCCGATATCACCACTTCGTGCAACGTGAGTACCGCCACACAGTTCAATCGAAAAGCCGTCAGCACCGATCGTCAATACGCGAACATTTTCCGCATACTTGGCTTCAAACAGCGCCGCGGCCCCTTTGGCCTTAGCTTGCTCCAGGCTCATCTGCTCAACGTGCGTCGGCGCATTAGCAAGGATCTGCTCGTTAACCAGACGCTCAACTTCTGCCAACTGATCAACACTCATGGGCTCGAAGTGGCTGAAATCGAAGCGCAGACGTTCAGCATTGACCAGTGAACCTTTCTGCTGCACGTGATCGCCCAATACCATGCGCAATGCTTTGTGCAGCAGGTGGGTGGCCGAGTGGTTGCGAATGGTCGCTGAGCGCAAGCTGGCATCAACCTCGCCACGAACGCTGGCACCCACGTTCAACGTGCCTTCTATCATCACGCCCTGGTGTAGATGATGGCCGCTCTGCTTTTGCGTATCAGTAACTTCGAAGCGGCCGCCCTCTACGTATAAGTAGCCGGTATCACCCACTTGGCCGCCCGATTCACCATAAAACGCGGTACGGTCTAATACGACAGTGCCTTTCTGGCCTGCTTCCAGCGCGACAAGGGCGTTGCCTTCGCTATCCACAATAGCAGTTACCGTGGACTGATCTTCCAACTGGTCATACCCTGTAAACCGGGTTTCGCCATCCAGCTCAATAGAAGCGCTGTAGTCGGCGCCAAACTGGCTGGCCGCACGGGCACGCTCGCGCTGAGCGTCAAGCTCACGCTGGAAACCAGCTTCATCCAACGTCACACCGCGCTCACGGCAAACATCCGCAGTAAGGTCAAACGGGAAACCGTACGTGTCATACAGCTTGAATACGGTTTCACCCGACAACACATTGCCGTCAAGCTCCTCAAGAGCAGCGTTCAATAAGCCCATGCCGTGGTCCAGCGTGCGTGCGAACTGCTCCTCTTCTTTCAACAGGATACGAGCAATCTGGTCGCGGGCCTCACGCAGTTCGGGATAGGCATCGCCCATCTCGGCATCCAGTGCATCCACCAGCGTATAGAAGAACGGCTTGGTGGCACCCAGCTTGTGGCCATGGCGAACCGCTCGGCGGATAATGCGCCGCAGCACATAGCCACGGCCTTCATTCGAAGGCAGCACGCCATCGGCGATTAAAAACGCACACGAACGAATATGGTCCGCAATAACGCGTAGCGAAGGCGTCGCAATATCAGCGTGCCCGGTCGCCTTGGCGGCCGCCTGGAGCAAATTCTGGAACAGATCGATTTCGTAATTGGAGTGCACGCCCTGCATAACGGCCGCTACCCGCTCAAGTCCCATACCGGTATCAATAGAGGGCTTGGGCAGCGGGTTCAACGTGCCCTGAGCGTCGCGATCGAACTGCATAAAGACCAGATTCCAGATCTCAATGTAGCGGTCACCATCTTCATCGGCACTGCCGGGAGGACCACCCCATACGTCAGGACCGTGATCAAAGAAGACTTCTGAGCTGGGGCCGCAGGGGCCGGTATCGCCCATTTGCCAGAAGTTATCTTCATCCAGCCTGGAGAAGCGTTCCGGGTCGATGCCGATTTCATCTTTCCAGATGCGCTCGGCCTCGTCATCGCTAATATGCACGGTGACCCACAGCTTCTCTTTAGGCAGACCCAGCGTTTCGGTTAAAAACGTCCACGCAAAGCGGATAGCGTCCCGCTTGAAGTAATCACCAAAGCTGAAGTTACCCAGCATCTCAAAAAACGTATGGTGGCGGGCGGTATAGCCAACGTTATCCAGGTCGTTATGCTTACCACCGGCACGCACGCAGCGCTGAGATGAGGTGGCACGCACATAAGGGCGTGGGTCACGGCCAAGAAACACATCTTTGAACGGCACCATGCCCGCGTTGGTAAACAGCAATGTCGGGTCGTTACCTGGCACCAGAGAGCTTGTGGGCACAATGGTATGCCCTTGCTCTTCGAAAAAGGATAAAAAGGCCTGTCTAATCTCTGCGCTTCTCATAGGGTATCCGTAACAATAAAGCATGATGCCCCAGGGCGCTGTCGCCGCTACCCGCTGGGGTCGCAAAAGCGCCATTATAGCGCAGTTGTCTAACGACTAAAGCGGCAGTTAATGGCTAAGAGCTAAAGACGTCAGAAAACGATAACCCACAATAGTGATGAAAGAAGGCTTTACAGGCAAGAGAGCGCGTAACGAATTTGTTCAAAATCGAAGCCTCGTGACGCTAGAAAGCGCTCACGTTTAGCGCGCTCTTTGGGGGATTCACCGGGGGAGGAAAAGCGCCGCGAAAGGGTATCACGGGCCAGTTCAAACCAATCGACACCTTCATTCTCTTCTACGGCGGCGAGAGTTTCCGTCAATATTTCCTGACTGATGCCGCGTTGACGCAGCTCGCCTTTAATCCGTATCACGCCCTGACCGCGCATAATGCGTGAACGGATAAAGCTTTCAGCAAAGCGAACGTCTGACTGAAGCCCCTGCTCTTCAAGGGTGTCCAGGCACGCCTCAATGTCAGCAGTAGCAACGGCTTTTTGTTTTAGCTTTTGCGCTATCTCGGCGCGAGAGTACTCGCGCCGAGATAGCAGCTGTAAAGCGATGTCGCGTGGGGTGGCATCACGTGACGAAGCAAACATAAGCGTTACAGCAGGTCGTCGTCAGCATCGGCGGCAACATCAGCAGCCGGCGCCTCTTCTTTCTTGGGGTCAGGCTTGGCAAGCAACTGTTCGCGGATCTGGCTTTCGATCTCTTCCATAATGGCCGGATGCTCTTCAAGGTACTGAGCCGCGTTTGCCTTGCCCTGACCGATTTTGCTGCCTTTATAGCTGTACCAGGCACCCGCCTTGTCAACCAGGTTGCACTGCACGCCCAGGTCGACCACCTCACCGGCATGGTAGATACCCTTGCCGTAGAGTATCTGGAACTCGGCCTGACGGAACGGCGGTGCTACCTTGTTTTTAACCACTTTAACGCGCGTTTCGTTACCGGTGACTTCATCACCCGATTTCACCGAACCGGTGCGGCGAATATCCAGCCGAACACTGGCGTAGAATTTTAGTGCGTTACCGCCGGTGGTGGTTTCCGGGCTACCAAACATAACGCCGATTTTCATGCGGATCTGGTTGATAAAGACCACTAAACAGTTGGCGTTTTTAATATTACCGGTGATTTTACGCAGCGCCTGGGACATCAAACGTGCCTGCAGGCCTACGTGGGTATCCCCCATTTCCCCTTCGATTTCCGCACGCGGAGTGAGCGCGGCCACGGAGTCGATAATAATCACGTCAACGCCGCCTGAGCGCACCAGCATATCGGTGATTTCAAGCGCCTGTTCACCCGTGTCTGGCTGGGAAACCAGCAGATCGTCCAGGTTAACGCCCAGTTTTTCCGCATAGCTTGGATCAAGCGCATGCTCGGCATCGACAAACGCACACACCTTGCCCTGCTTCTGTGCTTGAGCAATCACGGAAAGCGTCAGGGTGGTTTTACCGGAGGATTCAGGGCCAAAGATTTCGACTACTCGGCCAAAGGGCAATCCTCCAATGCCAAGGGCAATATCCAGCCCCAGCGAGCCGGTGGAGACTGACGGCATCACAACGCGAGGCGCGTCACCCAAGCGCATTACCGTGCCTTTTCCGAACTGACGATCAATTTGGCTAAGTGCGGCGTTTAGCGCTTTCGTACGGTTGTCATCCTGAGCCATGCAAACACCCTCATCACAGACTGTATAATTAACCAGTATTATGCCAAAAATTCGTCGCTAAACAAATCCTCAACGTGGTTTTTAACGATTATTTCTCTTCCTGACTCTCAGCCAGCGTATCCAGGCGCGCCACCAACCCTGCCAACGCCTCGCGAACGGCCTGCTCGCGTACCGCTTGGCGGTCACCGGGAAAATGAAAACATTCGGCGTCCTGGTGATTAACATCACCCCAGGCCAACCACACCGTACCCACCGGCTTTTCATCGCTGCCGCCCCCGGGGCCTGCCACACCACTGACCGCTACGCCCAACTGCGCGCCGCTATCACGGCAGGCACCGGCTACCATGGCATTCACCACCGCTTCACTGACAGCGCCATGGGTGTGTAGTGTAACGTCTGAGACGCCTATCAGCCGCGTTTTAGCTGCATTAGCATACGTCACGTAACCCGTTGTGAAGTAGGCCGAGCTACCTGCAGACGAGGTGATCGCACTGGCAATGCCGCCACCGGTACACGACTCTGCCGTGGTCACTTCTATATTTAGCTGCTGGCAAAGCTTTCCAAGCCGCTGCGCCAACAAGGACAAATCCAGGTTTTTTAGGTTCGTTATGCTGGGCGTCATGGTCGCTCCTTCATGTAAGATATCAGTCAGCGTAGAATACTGCGTTTAGCTTTCTCAACGAAATCGCTCAAAGAACGCATTTAACGCTTTTATTTAATGAACATGCCGTAAGCGAAATGCGCTTACGCCACGCTCAATCAGGACGCCCATGTCACAGGCCATCCCCCCCAATACGCCCATGATCACGCAGTATTTGAAGATCAAACGCGAACACCCTGACGTCCTTCTGTTCTACCGGATGGGGGACTTCTACGAGCTGTTTTTTGATGATGCCAAGCGCGCGGCTGCGCTGCTGGATATCACTCTTACCCAGCGTGGCCAATCGGGAGGCAAACCCATCCCGATGGCGGGCGTTCCTTACCATAGCGCCGAAGGCTACCTGGCCCGCTTGGTGGCTACCGGTGAATCCGTGGCCATTTGCGAGCAAATTGGTGACCCGGCAACCAGCAAGGGGCCGGTTGAGCGGCAAGTCGTGCGCATCGTAACACCCGGCACACTGCATGATGAGGCGCTCCTGGATGCCCGGCGCGACAACGTGCTGGTCGCGTTGGCACCCGGCAATGACCGCTGGGGGCTTGCGTGGCTTGAGCTATCCAGCGGGCGTTTTAGCGTGCTGGAAGTCGAGAGCGAAGCCGAAATGCTTGCCGAGCTGACCCGCCTTTCTCCTGCCGAACTACTGGTTCCTGAGAGCCTAACACTGCCCGACGTGTGGTCACAGAAGCGCAGCTTACGTCGCCAGGGCGAGTGGCTGTTTGATTTGGAAAGCGCTAATCGAAGCCTGTGCGATCAGTTTGAAGTTCAGGACCTGCGAGGGTTTGGCTGCGCCCACCTTACCACCGCCTTGGTGGCCGCCGGGGTACTGATTGATTATGCCCGTGATACCCAGCGCTCGCGCTTGCCCCACGTAACGGCATTAAGCGTTGAAAACCGTGATGATGCAGTGGTCATTGATGCTGCCAGTCGGCGTAATTTAGAGATCGATATCAACCTTGGCGGTAGCGCGGACAACACGCTTGCCAGCGTACTGGACACCTGCACCACTGCCATGGGGTCGCGGCTTTTAAAGCGCTGGCTGAATCGCCCCCTACGCCAGCGTGAAACCGTGCAGGGTCGTCAGGCAGGGGTGGCGCTTTTAAGCCTGGACGCTGCGTACATGACGCTACGCGACACACTCAATGATGTGGGTGATGTAGAGCGTATTTTGGCCCGCGTCGCGCTCTATAGCGCCCGCCCACGCGACCTGGCCCGTTTAAGGGATGCCCTTAATACGTTGCCAATGCTTGAGCAGCAGTTAGGTGGCGTAGAAAGCGGCAGCACGTTGGATAATTTGCGTCCGCATATTCGCCCGTATCCGGATATCGCCGACAGGCTGAGCCGGGCGCTGATCGAGAACCCGCCGGTGGTTATCCGCGATGGCGGTGTGATCGCCGATGGCTATGATGCCGAGCTTGACGAACACCGCGGCATGGCCGAAAACGCTGGCAGCTACCTGGTTCAACTGGAGCTACGTGAGCGTGAGCGTACTGGCCTTGCCAACCTCAAGGTGGGCTACAACCGGGTACACGGCTACTTTATAGAGCTACCCCGCTCCCAGGCCCAGCAGGCACCGGCTGATTACATCCGCCGTCAAACGCTGAAAAACGCCGAGCGGTTTATTATCCCCGAACTCAAGGAGTTTGAGGACAAGGCGCTTTCCGCTAAGTCACGCGCATTGACCCGTGAAAAGTGGCTGTATGAGCGCCTGCTAAGTGAACTCAACGAACATCTTATGGCGCTCCAAAGCACTTCCCGAGCGCTTGCCGAACTTGATGTGCTGTGTGCATTTGCTGAACGCGCCGATGCGCTTAACTGGGTGCGCCCGACCCTGAGTGACGCGACCGGCATTCACATTACCGCGGGCCGCCACCCGGTGGTAGAGCAAGTAAGCGACAAGCCGTTTGTGCCCAATGACGTTGTGCTGTCGCCTGATCGTCACATGCTGATTATTACCGGTCCCAATATGGGCGGTAAATCGACCTATATGCGCCAGACAGCCTTGATCGCGCTGCTAGCCCATAGCGGTAGTTTTGTGCCTGCCGATGCCGCTGAGATTGGTCCTGTCGACCGGATATTCACCCGCATTGGCTCCTCGGATGACCTTGCCGGTGGACGCTCGACCTTTATGGTCGAGATGACCGAAACGGCCAATATCCTGCACAATGCCACAGAGCACAGCCTGGTACTGATGGATGAAATTGGCCGGGGCACCAGCACTTTCGACGGGCTTTCCTTGGCTTGGGCAAGCGCCGAGCACCTGGCGCAGGCGCAGGCACTGACGCTCTTTGCTACGCACTACTTTGAAATGACCGCCCTTCCCGAGCAGGCCGAAGGCGTGGAAAATATTCATTTAACCGCTACAGAGCATGGCGATAGCATTGTGTTTATGCATCGCATTGAGGCAGGCCCGGCCAGCCAAAGCTACGGCTTACAGGTCGCCCAGCTAGCCGGTGTTCCAAGCCACGTTATCAAGCGCGCCCGTGAAAAGTTGATTGCCCTGGAACAACGCGATGTAGACTCCCACCAAGCGCGCCCAAGCCCGACACAACACGCCCCAGCCAATAGCCCGTCACCCCAGCAAAATGATCTATTTGCCAGTGCGCCGCATCCGGTTTTAGAAGCACTGGAGCGTGCCGACATTGATGATTTATCGCCCCGCGAGGCGCTGGCGTTGGTCTATCAATGGCGAGATTTGTTGTAACCGGCACAAGAGAAGATGGCCAAGTGCTTGCCGTTAAGTATGGGCGCCACTAGAATGTCGCCCATACTTTTTAGCTTATAAGAAACAGCCGTTTTATAACCATTCATGATTGACCTATGACCGGGACCTCCCCCGGTCCCGCAAGAGGGATAGCGCGATGACGTTTGTCGTTACCGAAAACTGCATCCAATGCAAATACACCGACTGTGTAGAGGTTTGCCCGGTCGATTGCTTTTATGAAGGCCCCAACTTCCTGGTAATTCACCCGGATGAGTGCATTGATTGTGCGCTATGCGAGCCTGAGTGCCCAGCCGAAGCCATTTTCTCAGAGGATGAGCTGCCGGATGGGCAAGAACAGTTTATCGAGATCAACGCTGAGCTGGCCGAAGTATGGCCCAACATAGCTGAAAAGAAAGATGCCTTGCCGGATGCCGAAGAGTGGGATGGCAAGAGCGGCAAGATCGAGAAGCTGGAGCGATAACACAGCACGCTTTTAAGTACCGTGTCGTTAGACATCGGCTTAAAAACCAGCGTCCGCGCTGGTTTTTTTATGCCTGCTTGTCCCTCCTCTTCAAGGATAACGCACTCGGCAAACGCAAAAAGCCACCCGAAGGCGGCTTTTTGTAGTTTGCTTAACTTGCCGGTTGGATTACGCTACTTTCGGCTCGTCCAACTGGTCGTCATTGGAAGCAAAAATAGCCGCGTCGTGTTGCTTGAGCAAACGACTGGTCACCGTACCCGCTGTCATTGAACCGTTGACGTTGATGGCGGTACGGCCCATGTCAATCAACGGCTCAATCGAGATGAGAAGCCCCGCCAAAGCAATCGGTAGATCAAGTGTTGAGAGCACGATGATCGCGGCAAAGGTTGCCCCACCGCCAACACCGGCAATGCCGAAAGAGGCCAGCGTCACTACCAGTACCAGCGTTGCCAGAAACTCCAGTGAAAACGGATCAATCCCCACCGTGGGCGCAATCATCATGGCCAGCATGGCCGGATAAAGCCCCGCGCAGCCGTTTTGGCCGATGGTCGCTCCGAAGGAGGCTGAAAAGTTGGCAATCGCAGGAGGTACGCCAATGCGGTCTACCTGAGCCTCGATATTCAAAGGAATCGAGGCCGCGCTTGAACGTGAGGTAAAGGCAAAAGTGAGTACCGGCCAGACCTTCTGAAAATAGCGTTTGGGGTTAACCCCAACGCCCATCAAAAATAGCGCATGCATGACCAGAATAAGTGCCAAGCCAACATAGGAGGCAACGACGAATCCGAGCAGATTAAAGATATCGTTGAGATTCGACGTAGAAACCACTTTGGCCATTAACGCCAGCACCCCGTAGGGTGTTAGGCGAATCACCATGCGCACCAACCGCATGATCCACTTCTGCACAATATCGATGCCTTCGATAAGCTTGTCGCCAATCGCTGCATTTTCACGCTTGATGCCCAGAGCGGCCAAGCCCAGAAACGTCGCAAAGATCACAACGCTGATAATGGAGGTGGGTCGTGCGCCCGCTAAATCCTGAAACGGATTGCTGGGAATAAACGAGAGCAGAAGTTGTGGGATGGTCAGGTCTGCTACCTGAACACTGCGCTCGACAATCGCCTGGCCGCGCTCCAGCTCGCGAGCGCCTTGTACCAGCCCCTCGGCAGACAACCCAAACAGCTGGGTCATGCTAATGCCGATAACGGCAGAAATCGCCGTTGTCAGCATGAGCATGCCAAGTACCCCCAAGCTAATCTTGCCCAGCGCACTGGCATCATGTAAGCGCGTAACAGCAGATAAAATGGTCACCAGCACCAACGGCATAATGATCATTTTTAACAGTTGGACATAGCCACCGCCCACCAGGTTTACCCAGTCGATGGTACCCTCAAGCACCTCTGAACCGGCGTATCCCCATTGCAATAGCGCGCCAAGCACCACCCCAACGACCAGGCCTGCAAGCACCACGCGAGACAGGCTGGCACCACGCCGCTGCCAGCGCGCCAGCAATGCAATCGCCAGCATAAAGACCAACACGTTGATCGCAATCAACCCATGCATGTAACGCACCTCCTGAATAACAAAAAACGGCACATCAACGATGTACCGTGTGACAAGCGCAGCAGCAGAAGCATAGCCTGCTAATTCTGCGGGCCATGGTAAGTAATAGCGAAGAAGAATAAAAATGGATTTTACTTATAACCTAGGAATCATTTGGTTGGTTGCGTCGGCCGGTTGTAAGAAACATCGGTTACAACCTTTTGCCAAGTATTAAACGTAAGTAGGTATAAAACGTCAGCATAAAAAAAAGGCGACCCTTAGGTCGCCCGCTCCAAACACTTCCTCTGACCGCTCCATGTGTCAACTTCCTCAGGCCACTTCCCTACCGAAACTCACCTCAGTGTGTCATTCGGCGTACCTGTTTACACCCCATTGCGTTGCATTCTGTCTAAAGCATCCCTGCCTCCCCTGTCCTGAGTGTATTGTGGCAGATAACAACGTCATCTCAAGGCGGCTTATAACAAAAAGGGCAAGCCCAAGCGGCATGCCCTTCAATAAAAACAAATTTAAAATCAAAGAGATAAATTTAAATTAAACAAAAATTTCTGATTTTCTTACCCAAGCAGAGCGATTTTCGTCGGTTTTTGTAGGATATATCTTACAAAATCTTGAGACATTTCTTACAAGACAGATAAAAATACCCGTTATTGGCCCTTGATAGCCTTCAAGCCGGGATAAGCGACATTGCCAAGCTCTGACTCAATCACTAACAAGCGGTTATATTTGGCAACCCGGTCAGAGCGGCATAAGGAGCCGGTTTTAATCTGGCCAGCACAGGTGCCCACCGCTAAATCGGCAATGGTGGTGTCTTCTGTTTCACCGGAGCGGTGCGAAATAACCGCAGTAAAGCCTGCATCCTGAGCCATCTTGATGGCGTCCAGCGTTTCAGACAGCGAACCGATTTGGTTAAACTTGATCAAAATCGAGTTACCAATCTGCTCGTCGATACCGCGCTTAAGAATTTTGGTATTGGTAACGAACAGATCGTCGCCCACCAGCTGCACTTTATCGCCCAGCTTGTCGGTGAGGGCTTTCCAGCCATCCCAATCCGACTCATCCATACCGTCTTCAATAGAGACAATCGGATAGTCCTCGCACAAGCCCGCCAGGTAGTCAGTAAAGCCTTGCGCATCGTAGCTTTTACCTTCACCGGAAAGATTGTACTGGCCATCCTTGTAGAATTCGGACGAGGCGCAGTCGAGCGCCAGCGTGACATCGCTGCCTAGCGTATAACCCGCCTCCGCTACTGCCTGCTTGATAACCGCCAGCGCATCAGCATTGGACGCCAGGTTAGGGGCAAAGCCACCCTCATCGCCCACAGAGGTAGACAGGCCTTTGGCAGACAATACTTTCTTCAGCGCGTGGAAAATTTCAGCGCCCATACGCAGGCCTTCACGGAAGTTTTTGGCACCGACCGGCTGCACCATAAACTCCTGAATATCCACATTGTTATCTGCATGCTCGCCGCCGTTGATGATGTTCATCATCGGCACGGGCATGCTGTACTGACTTGGCTGGCCGTAAAGCTCGGCAATGTGGGCATAAAGCGGCACGCCCTTAGCGTTAGCCGCGGCTTTAGCGGCCGCCAGCGATACCGCGAGAATTGCATTCGCACCCAGAGTGGCTTTGTTGTCAGTGCCATCCAGCGCCAGCATGGCATCGTCCAGACCGCGCTGATCGCGCGCGTCCATACCGAGCAGCGCCTCACGGATTTTGCCATTGACCGCATCGACAGCTGTCAGTACACCTTTGCCGAGATAGCGTGCTTTGTCACCGTCACGTAGCTCAAGCGCTTCACGCGAACCGGTCGAAGCACCGCTGGGTGCGCAGGCTTCACCCGTTGCCCCACTTTCAAGGCGCACACGCGCTAGCACCGTCGGGTTACCGCGTGAATCGAGTACTTCCAGTGCACTGATATCTACAATTTTGGTCATGACAGTCTCCTTGGTTGGCGGTCTATTAGAAGGTTATGTATCGCATGATGGCCGTGATCAGCGAATGGTCAACGGCGCAAAATTTTTCACCAATGAATCAAGCTGAGATAGCTGCGTTAAAAATGGCTCAAGCTGGTCAAGCGGCAACGCACAGGGACCATCGCACTTGGCGTTATCCGGATCAGGATGCGCTTCTAAAAACAGCCCCGCAAGCCCGACGCCAACGCCTGCACGGGCAAGCTCGGCGACCTGGGCACGCCGCCCATCCGCACTATCAGCACGCCCGCCGGGGCGTTGCAGCGCATGGGTAACGTCGAAGAACACTGGGTAGCCAGTCTGCTTCATATCGCCAAACCCAAGCATATCGACAATCAGGTTGTTATAGCCAAAGCTTGAACCGCGCTCGCACAGCATCAGGCGATCATTACCGGCTTCCTGAAACTTGCTGAGAATATGGCGCATTTCATGAGGTGCCAGAAACTGCGGCTTTTTGATATTGATCGCCGCACCGGTTTTGGCCATCGCTACCACGAGATCCGTCTGACGTGCCAGGAAAGCAGGCAGCTGAATAATATCCGCCACTTCTGCCGCTTGAGCCGCCTGCCAGGGTTCGTGGACATCGGTGATGATCGGCACACCGTAACGCGACTTAATGTCAGCGAGTATCTGCAAGCCTTTCTCAATACCTGGACCACGGTACGAATGAATCGAGCTGCGATTGGCTTTGTCAAAGCTTGCCTTAAACACATAAGGCATGCCGAGCTTTTGCGTCACGCTAACGTAGGCTTGGGCGACTTCATCGGCAAGTTCTGCCGACTCCAGTACATTCATGCCTCCCAGCAACATGAGAGGCAAAGAATTGCCGGCGGTTAGGCCGGCAATGTTGATATGACGCTCTTGGAAAGGTGCTTGAGAAGACATTGGCTTCCCCCTTATTCCTGAGGTGTCGTGTGAGTTCTGGTCCGCGCTGTTTTATACTCAAGCGCTGCGTTCACAAAACCCGAGAAGAGCGGATGACCGTCACGCGGGGTGGAGGTAAACTCCGGATGGAACTGACACGCCACGTACCAGGGGTGATCCGCAAGCTCAACCATTTCGACCAGCGACTGATCGACACTTTTACCCGAAATCACCAGGCCGGTTTTTTCCAGCTCATCAATAAACTGGTTATTGACCTCAAAGCGGTGACGGTGGCGCTCGACAATCTCATCAGAGCCGTAGGCTTCGCGTGCTTTACTGCCCGAGGTCAGGTGGCATACCTGGCCGCCCAGGCGCATGGTGCCGCCCAAATCGGACGCCGCATCACGCAGCTCGATTTTACCTTCAGCGTTCAGCCATTCAGTAATCAGGCCGACCACCGGGTGCTGAGTATCGTGGGTAAACTCGGTGGAGTTGGCATCTTTCCAACCCGCCACGTTACGCGCAAACTCAATCACCGCTACCTGCATACCTAAGCAGATGCCCAGATAAGGCACGTTATTTTCACGCGCAAACTGGGCGGTCAGAATTTTGCCTTCCACGCCGCGCTCACCAAAGCCGCCAGGTACCAGAATCGCATCTTTACCTGCCAGACGCTCAGTGCCGTGGCGCTCGATGTCTTCAGCGTCGATGTAGTCGACGTTGACCTTGATACGCCCTTGAATACCAGCGTGGATCAGCGCTTCATTAAGCGACTTGTACGCATCCAGCAGCTCCATGTACTTACCGACCATGGCGATGCTGACCGACTTCAGCGGGTTTAGCTTGGCATCCAGCACTTTTACCCACTCGGAAAGATCAGCAGGCTCGGCTTCCAGACGCAGCTTGTCGCACACGATATCGTCCAGGCCGTGCTCGTGGAGCATCAACGGAATGCGATAGATCGTATCGGCATCCTGAAGCGGAACGACCGCACGCTCTTCAACGTTGGTGAACGACGCGATTTTGCGACGCTCGCTCTCTTCCAGCTCAACTTCGCTACGGCAAATCAGAATATCCGGCTGGATACCGATGGAGCGCAGCTCTTTAACGCTGTGCTGAGTCGGTTTGGTTTTCGTCTCACCGGCTGTCTTGATATAGGGCACCAAGGTCAAATGCATAAACAGTGCGCGGTTAGCGCCCAGCTCGCTGCGAATCTGACGGATGGATTCCAAAAACGGCAGCGATTCGATATCGCCGACCGTGCCACCAATTTCCACCAGCGCCACGTCAAAGCCTTCACCGCCGGCATAAACGCGCTGCTTGATTTCATCAGTGATGTGCGGAATTACCTGCACCGTGCCGCCCAGGTAATCACCACGGCGCTCTTTGCGCAGCACGTGCTCGTAAACACGGCCAGTGGTGAAATTATTACGCTGGGTCATCTTGGTACGAATAAAGCGTTCGTAGTGGCCAAGGTCCAGATCGGTTTCGGCGCCATCCTCAGTGACGAACACCTCGCCGTGCTGGAACGGGCTCATGGTGCCCGGGTCCACGTTGATGTACGGGTCGAGCTTGAGCATGGTGACCTTAAGGCCGCGGGCCTCTAAAATCGCCGCCAGCGAGGCCGACGCGATGCCCTTGCCAAGAGAGGACACAACGCCGCCGGTCACGAAGATATATCGTGTCATGGAAAACCTGTCGAAACGTGATCAAAAGGCGTAACAGAAAGCCACACCAGGATGGGACGACAGAATAGCAGACTACGCCCCAAGGCTCAATTTGAACTGTCAATATCGGATAAGCCATAGCTTCTGTTTTGAGCACCGCCTCCAACAATCGCTGGCTGAAGCCTGCTTCCATACACCATGAGCAGGCCGTAGCAGCACGGCCTGCTCATCGCTTAAACGCCCAGGTAGTTCATGATGCCTTCTGCCGCTTGGCGCCCTTCATAGATAGCGGTCACGACCAGGTCGGAGCCGCGCACCATATCGCCACCGGCAAAGATTTTTTCATTGCTGGTTTGGAAAGCGTACTGACCGTGCTCGGGGGCTTTCACCAGGTCACGCTCATTCAGATCAATCCGCGAACCTTCAAACCAGGGCGCAGGGCTTGCCTGAAAACCAAATGCCACGACCACGGCATCGGCGACAATAGTCTCTTCAGAACCCGGCACCACCTCAGGACGGCGGCGGCCATTTTCATCAGGCTCGCCCAAGCGAGTGCGCACCACTTTGACGCCTTCGACCTTGTCTTCGCCCACCACCGCCACCGGCTGGCGGTTGAACAGAAACTCGACACCCTCTTCACGTGCGTTGGTTACCTCACGGCGTGAACCGGGCATGTTCTCTTCATCACGGCGATAAGCACAAGTAACGCTCTCAGCGCCCTGACGAATAGAGGTACGGTTACAATCCATGGCGGTGTCACCACCGCCAAGCACCACAACGCGCTTGCCTTCCATTGAGATGTAATCGCTGGGATCTTTTTCAAACCCAAGGCAGCGGTTGACGTTGGCGATCAGAAAATCGAGCGCCTTGTACACACCGGGCAAGTCTTCACCGGGGAAGCCGCCCTCCATGTACTTATAGGTTCCCATGCCCAGGAAGACCGCGTCGTACTCCTGAAGCAGCGTGTCGAACTCGATATCAGTGCCGATTTCAGTGTTCAGACGAAACTCAATGCCCATTTCCTCGAACACCGCCCGGCGACGCTCCATGACGTTCTTTTCAAGCTTGAACTCAGGAATGCCGAAGGTTAGCAGGCCACCGATTTCCGGGTACTTATCAAACACCACAGGTTTGACGCCGTTGCGCGCCAGAATATCGGCACAACCAAGCCCGGCAGGCCCGGCGCCTACAATGGCGACTTTTTTATCCGTCCACACGACCTTGGACATGTCCGGGCGCCAGCCCATGGCAAACGCGGTATCGGTAATGTACTTCTCAACCGAGCCGATGGTGACCGCCCCAAAGCCGTCGTTAAGCGTACAGTCGCCTTCACACAGCCGATCTTGCGGGCATACGCGGCCACACACTTCGGGCAGTGAGTTGGTTTTATGTGACAGTTCCGCAGCTTCAATGATGTTGCCTTCCACCACCAGCTGCAGCCAGTTGGGAATATAGTTGTGAACCGGGCATTTCCACTCGCAGTACGGGTTGCCGCAGTGCAGGCAACGGTGCGCCTGGCTTGCCGCATCCGTGGGTTTGAACGGCTCGTAGATCTCGGCGAACTCTTTGGCACGCGTATGGGCGGCTTTTTTCTGTGGGTCCTGACGACCCACATCAACAAACTGGAAATCGTTATTTAAACGGTTAGCCATGATATTTCTCCTCGAAGCGTAGACACAGGCGGTTTATTGCGGCTGACGCCGAGATTGATCCAGCAGGCTACCCAGGCTCGCCGCTTTTGGCTTCACCAGCCAGAAGTGACGCAAGTAGTCGCTAAAGTCTTCTAAAATCGCTGCTCCACGGCTAGAACCCGTCTCTTCGACGTAGGTGCTGATCAGCTCGCGAAGGTGGCGGCGGTAGGCCTCCATGGCTTCGGTGCTGACGCGATGAATTTCGACCAGCTCGTGGTTGTACTTGTCCACGAAGGTACGGTCTTCATCCAGCACGTAGGCGAACCCACCGGTCATACCTGCGCCAAAGTTAACGCCCGTTTCACCCAACACGCACACCAGGCCGCCGGTCATGTATTCGCAGCAGTGGTCGCCGGCGCCCTCAATCACCGCCGTGGCGCCGGAGTTACGCACCGCGAACCGCTCGCCAGCGGTGCCCGCGGCCATCAACGTGCCGCCGGTTGCGCCATACAGGCAGGTGTTACCGATAATCGCGGTTTTATAGCTTTCGAACTGGCTGACCCTGGGTGGCACGATGACGATCTTGCCGCCGTTCATGCCCTTGCCCACGTAGTCGTTGGCATCGCCTTCCAGATACAGGTTAAGGCCTCGGGCATTCCAGACGCCGAAGCTCTGCCCGGCCACACCGGTAAAGCGTGCAGTAACGGGCGCGTTTTCCAGGCCCTCTTCCCCATAACGCTTGGCGATAGCGCCGGAGGTAAGTGCGCCTACACTGCGGTCACAGTTGGTGACCGTAAAGCTGAACTCGCCGCCGGTTTGATGCTCAATGGCGTCTTTAAGCGCCTCCAGCACTTCCTGGTTTTTGGAGCCCGGGTCGTGCGGCACGTTACGGCTCACCGTGCAGAACTGAGGCGCTTCGGCGGGTACAAAGTCATTGGCCAATAACGGCATCAGATCGAGCTTGCGCTGGCTTGCCGTGTTGCCTTCAAGCACTTCCAGCAGGTCAGTACGCCCGATCAGGTCGGTCAGTTGGCGCACGCCCAGCATGGCCATCAGCTCACGCACTTCTTCAGCGATAAAGCGGAAGTAGTTTTTGACCATATCCACCGTGCCGCGGAAATGCTCGCCGCGCAGGAAGTCGTCCTGAGTAGCGACCCCGGTGGCGCAGTTGTTCAAATGGCAAATACGCAGGAACTTACAGCCCAGCGCCACCATTGGCGCGGTACCAAAACCAAAGCTTTCCGCTCCCAGAATGGCCGCTTTGACCACGTCCAGACCGGTTTTGAGGCCGCCGTCGGTTTGCAGGCGAATCTTGTCGCGCAGACCATTGATACGCAGCGCTTGGTGTACCTCAGGCAGGCCCAGCTCCCAAGGGGAGCCCGCATGTTTGATAGAGGTCAGCGGGCTTGCTGCGGTGCCGCCGTCGTAACCCGACACGGTGATCAGGTCGGCGTAAGCCTTGGCAACGCCGGTGGCGATGGTGCCAATCCCCGGCTCAGATACCAGCTTGACCGACACCTGCGCATCCGGATTGATCTGCTTAAGATCAAAAATCAGCTGCGCGAGGTCTTCAATTGAGTAAATATCGTGGTGCGGCGGCGGTGAAATGAGCGTGACGCCAGGCACCGCGTGGCGCAGACGCGCAATAAGCTGATTGACCTTGCCGCCAGGTAGCTGGCCACCTTCGCCCGGCTTCGCGCCCTGGGCGACTTTAATCTGTAGCACTTCTGCATTGACCAGGTAAGCAGGCGTTACCCCAAAGCGCCCCGAGGCGATCTGCTTGATTTTAGAGCTGCGGATCGTCCCGTAACGGGCCGGGTCTTCGCCGCCCTCACCCGAGTTGGAGCGCCCGCCCGCCTCGTTCATTGCCTGGGCCAGCGCCTCGTGCGCTTCAGGAGAGAGCGCTCCCAGCGACATCCCGGCACTATCAAAGCGCGGCAACAGCGCTTCAACCGGCTCGACGTCTTCAAGCGGCAACGGCGTCGCGGCAGGCTTTAGCGTCAGCAAATCACGAATAGTGGCAACAGGGCGCTCATTAACCAGCTGAGCAAACGCCTTCCACTTGGCGTAGCTGCCCTCCTGCACGGCAGCCTGCAGCGACTTCACCACATCAGGGTTATAGGCATGGTACTCATGACCATGCACATACTTGAACATACCGCCTTGGGAGATCCCTTTACGGGTAATCCAGGCATCCTTGGCCAACAGCTCCTGCTGCATTTGCAGCTCGGTAAAACCCGCGCCCTGAATACGCGATGCCATGCCTGCAAAGCAGGTATCCATCACGTCATCAGAAAGGCCTACGGCTTCAAACAGCATGGAGCCACGATAGGAGGCCAACGTCGAGATGCCCATTTTGGAGAGAATCTTGAACAGGCCTTTTTGCAAGCCTTTGCGATAGTTCTCACGATCGTCGGCCGGGTTGCCGGTAAGCTCACCCGTACGGTGCATATCGGCCATAATCTGATAGGCAAGCCACGGATACACGGCGGTCGCACCGATACCAAACAGCACGGCCATCTGGTGGGCATCCCGGGCGTAGCCAGTCTCAACGATAATATTGGCATTGGGACGCAATGCCAGGCGGCCCAAGTGCGTATGCACCGCGCCAACGGCGAGCGGCGCCTGAATAGGAATAATACCCTTGGGTAGCTCCGCATCGGTAAGTACCAGGATTACCTTGCCCGCTTTCACCTGGGCTTCGGCCTCTTGGCAGAGCGCATTCAGCGCCTGCTTTAAGCTCTGCTGTTCCGGGTCGTAGCCCATTGACAGCGTGTGGCTTGCAAAGGCCGGGTCGTCCTGGCTAACCAGCGCGGTAAATTTACGTGGTGAAAGTACCGGTGTTGTCAGGATCAACCGATGCGCGTGCTCAGGCGTTGCCTTGAAAACGTTAAGCTCAGCACCGCAGCAGGTTTCCAGCGACATCACGATCGCTTCACGCAGCGGATCAATCGGCGGGTTGGTTACCTGAGCAAACTTCTGGCGGAAGAAGTCGGTTAACAGACGCGGACGGCTAGAAAGCACCGCCATGGGTGTGTCATCACCCATGGAACCCACGGCCTCCTGGCCACTTTCAGCCAGCGGGCGCAGCACCTGGTCACGCTCTTCAAACGTCACCTGGAACATCTTCTGGTGCACGTTCAGCGCATCAGCACCCATGGTCTGAAAGCGTGCAAGTTCGGTGAGTGCGGATTCCAGATAGTTGGCTTCCTGCTTGAGCCAGCGCTTATAGGGATAGGCAGACTTCAGGCGATCATCAATATCCTGGGTATGCAGTACTTCGCCGGTTTGGGTATCCACCGCCAGCATTTGACCCGGGCCTACACGGCCTTTGGCGACCACGTTCTCAGGCTTGTAACCGTAAGTACCAATCTCAGATGCCAGGGTGATATAGCCGTTTTTGGTGATGACCCAACGAGCGGGACGCAAGCCGTTACGGTCCAGCATACACACGGCTTGGCGGCCATCAGTCATGACCACACCTGCCGGGCCATCCCACGGCTCCATGTGCATGGAGTTGTACTCGTAGAAGGCGCGCAGCTCAGCATCCATGGTTTCAACGTTCTGCCAGGCAGGCGGCACCATCATGCGCACCGCACGGTGCAGCTCCATCCCTCCCGTCAGAAGTACTTCCAGCATATTGTCCATGCTGGAAGAGTCGGAACCCGTGGTGTTAACGATTTCATCCAGCTGTGCGATATCGGGCAGTCGCTCGTTAACGAAGTTGGCCTTGCGTGAGTTCGCCCAACCGCGGTTAGCCTCGATCGTATTGATTTCACCGTTGTGCGCCAACAGTCGAAACGGCTGTGCCAGCGGCCAGCGCGGCGCCGTATTGGTTGAAAAGCGCTGGTGGAAAACACAGATAGCGGTTTCCAGACGCGGGTCGTTTAAGTCTTTATAAAACGCCGGAAGATCTTCCGGCATGACTAGGCCTTTATACGACACCACGTCAGAGGAGAGCGATGCGACATAAAAGTCTTCTTCGGCCCGTAAAGCCTGCTCGGTATAACGGCGCGCCATAAACAGATCAACAGTGAACTGCTCGCTCTCACCGGGCTCGATAAAGACCTGCTCGATACGCGGCAGGCAGTCAAGCGCCATGGGGCCACAAACGCTTGAATCAGTGGGCACAACGCGCCAGCCGACGACATTTAGGCCACGAGTACCCAATTCGCGCGCAAACGTCTCGCGCGCAGCCTCGGCACGGGCATCATCGTTGGGTAGAAAAACAACGCCCACGGCGAACTGGTCGCCCAGCGTAATCTCCAGCGCGTCTTGTGCGGCTTCGCGCATAAAACGGGTCGGCATTTTAAGCAGCAACCCACAGCCATCACCGGTTTTACCGTCAGCGGCAATCCCGCCCCGATGCGTCATACAGGTGAGTGATTCGATAGCGGTTTTCAGCAAATCGTGACTGGCCTGCCCTTCCATATGGGCAATAAGGCCAAAGCCACAGTTATCGCGAAACTCGCCGGGCTGGTGAAGACCTTTATTCATGGGCGTGCCTCTAGTCAAAGGTATTTTATTAGCAGCGTTATTATGATTTAATAGACGGTTTTTCTTTTCACACAAAAACCTCTACCCGCCTATAACTGGGTGTTTCCCCGATTCACTGCCGCAAGAAAATGGTCGCTCAGCATAGCGACTTGCTCCCCGCCAGCGCAATCACCGCCAACATCAAAACCCCGAAAAGTCTTTTCAAATCCTATAGTTGCAAACCACCCCTCAACGAAAAATGCATACACTTCAAACACTTAAAAAGCCATATAACGCTATTTCAACGAAGGATGCCGAGCGTTAAACTTTAGTCTAAATACCCCTAATATAGCCATGCCGATAGGGCATACGGCATGCTAATAACATTATCCGGCGCATCGCCTGGTAATATCGGGCCATAAAAAAACCCACCTTGTCGGTGGGCTTAGTGAGCACAAAATACGTTTACAGGCGGGTTACAGCCGTGGGTAGTTATCCAACAAAGCACGCACTAACGCCTCTGGCGTCGTGTCATCAACACATGCATCGCCGGTAGCGTTTAGCAGCACCAGCCGAAGTCTGGTATCCACGTTTTTCTTATCCAGACGCATCCGGGCTAAAAAGTCGTCACTTAGCATATCCGCTGGGGCATGAAGAGGAAGACCAGCGCTTTCAATCACCGCCTGGATACGCGTTAAATCCGCACTACTGATACGCCCCAGTTGCTGAGAAAGGGCAGCCGCCATGGCCATGCCTGCACCGACTGCTTCGCCGTGCAGCCAGTTGCCATACCCTTGGTGGGCCTCAATCGCGTGACCAAAGGTATGACCAAGATTGAGCAATGCGCGCACGCCCTGCTCCGTTTCGTCATCGGCCACAATGTCGGCTTTAATCTGGCAACTGCGTGCGATGGCTTCGACAATGGCGTCGGGGCTAATATGACGCAGCGCGGCCATATTGGCCTCAAGCCAGCCAAGAAACGCTTCATCACGAATAAAGCCATACTTGATAACTTCAGCAAGCCCGGCAGAAAGCTCTCGCTCGGGCAGCGTCGCAAGCGTTGCAATGTCGATCAGTACCGCTTTCGGCTGCCAGAAAGCACCAATCATGTTTTTGCCAAGCGGGTGATTAACGCCCGTTTTCCCTCCGACAGAAGAGTCCACCTGGGAAAGCAGCGTGGTGGGCACCTGAATGAAGGCCACGCCACGCTGGTACGACGCGGCGGCATATCCAGCCATGTCACCAATTACGCCGCCGCCTAACGCAATCAGCGTACAGCGGCGGTTAAACCCTGCCTCCAACAGCGCGTCCCAAATGCGGCTAACCTGCTCAATGCTCTTGTACTGCTCCCCGTCAGGTAGAACGACGGTACGCACCTCCACATCGTCAGGAAGATTGGCGCACAGCGCCTCCAGATAAAGGGGCGCGATGGTTTCATTCGTCACCACCATCACCTGCTTACCGGCCAGATAGGGCGTTATCGCCTCTGGGTCGCTCAGCAGGCCGGCGCCAATATGGATCGGATAACTGCGATCACCCAACGCAACATGAAGTGTACGCTGAGCACTGGCGGGCTGTGTCATTGGGATACCTTTGAGTTAAGCGTGGCGCTATTTTCCAGCGGGTCGGTCAAACGCCGCACTCGGCGCAATATCTCATTGACTACGGCGCGCGGGCTACGCCGATCCGTGCGCACTGAAATATCCGAGGTGGCGCGATAAAGCGGGTCGCGGGCAGCAAACATATCGTTGAGCACCTGCTCCCGGTTTGCGCACTGAAGAAGCGGGCGATTACGGTCTTTCGCCGTGCGTTTAAGCTGCTGTTCAACCGTGGTCATCAGGTAGATCACCGTTCCGCGCTCACGCAGCATCCGGCGATTATCCTGGTGCAGCACGGCGCCGCCGCCTGTTGCCATCACCACGCAGGAGAGCCTTGTCAGCTCATCGATCATCTGCAGCTCACGCTGGCGAAAACCGGGTTCACCCTCTACATCAAAGATCCACGGGATATCCGCACCGCAGCGATCCTGTATGGCGTGGTCGCTATCATAAAATGTGCGCGTAAGCTCTGCCGCCAACAAGCGACCTATTGTGCTTTTACCAGCCCCCATGGGGCCGATCAAAAAAAGGTTGGGTAAATCCTGCATCAGCGAACCGCCAAGCCATCGTCAAGTAGTCGTGGAGTAATAAAGACTAACAACTCTACCTTTTCATTGCTCTCTTCGGTATAGCGAAACAGGTGTCCGAGCAAAGGAATATCACCCAAAAGCGGGGTTTTGGTCATTTGGTTTAATTGTTCCGTGGTCAAAATGCCACCCAATACAACCGTTTGGCCATTATCGACCAGCACCTGCGTTTCAATTTGATTGGTATCGATGGGCGGTTCTCCGCCAAACCCCGACTCCCTGAAACTATCATTTTTCACCACCAGGTCCATGATAATACGATTATCCGGCGTGATCTGCGGTGTCACTTCCAACGAAAGCTCGGCCTCTTTAAATTCAGTATCGGGGTTTCCCTGCGCATCGACACTCTGAAATGCGCGCTCCTCGCCTTGGCGAATAATTGCCGTACGCTGATTGGCCGTGATGACCCTTGGCTGCGAGATGGTTTGGCTTTTGCCTTCACTTTCCAGCGCACGAAGCTCCAGGTCCAGCAAAATGTCGCCGGACAAGTAACCAAAGCTAAATCCTGTACCTGGCCCTGAAGGCGCGCCCAGGTCTACCGCTAAACCGCTGCGGGCACGGTTCAAGCCATCGGGGTTGATATTGCGCGGGCCAAAATTGCCGTTATCCAACGCCTGAAAACCTCGCGTCGTCGAAGCGCCCCAGTTAACGCCTAGCGCTCGAGAGGCGGTATCCCGGGCGATAACGATGCGTGCTTCAATTTGCACCTGACGCACCGGCACATCCAGGCGCTCCAAAGTACGCTTGATAATACTTACCTGGTTCGCCGTGTCCTGAACCAATAAGGCATTGGTTCTTGGGTCGACACTGATTCGCCCTTTCTCGGTCAGAAGCCCAAAGCCATCCCCACCCTGCAGCAGTTGGGCAAGATCTTCAGCACGCGCGTACTTAACCTCGATAAATTCATCAATGGTTGGTGACAGCGCTTCATGATAGCGGTGAGCCTCCATTTCCTGGCGTTCGAGCTCAGCAAGCTCGGCGACAGGCGCCACCAGGATAACGTTGCCATGCTCACGACTTGCAAGCCCTTGGCTTTTTAACATCAAGGCAAGCGCTTGATCCCAGGGCACCTCATTAAGGTTCAGCGTGATACGTCCAGTCACATTTTCGCTGGCAATCAGGTTAAGCCCCGTAAATTCAGCAAGCGTTACCAGCACCGCACGTACCTCCATATCCTGGACGTTCAGGCTTATCCGCTCACCACTAAAACTATCTTGCGGGAGCTCATGATCGGCCAAGCGTTGCTGGTCAGCAGGCTGCACTTCGATACTCAGCACACGGCCATGTTGTGAAGAGAGCATGGCATAGGGGCCGTCGATGGTAAGTGCCAAACGCGTTTCCTGCGCATCAACGTGAGGGGTGATCCGCATCACCGGTGTCGCAAAATCGGTAACGTCATAAATCTGGCTAAGCGCATCCGGCAGCGTTACGTTAGGCAATGTGGCAATTACCTCACCGCCCGATACATTCGCATGGCCGCTTTCCTGAACGCTTGCGACGACGCCTTCGCGGTCAAACGTCACCAGCAAGCGACCTGCCTGACCAGCCCCACGCTCAAAATCAATAGCGCTAATCTGCGGGCCCTGGAGGGCTTCAAGGGAGCCCTCTATTGGCGATTCAAGCGTTGTCGATTCACGTAAGGAAATTCGTAGCCGATCCCCCATTACCCGGGAGGTGTAATTCGACGAGTTGGCCAGGCCGATAACTAACCGCGTACGGCCACTGCCTTCCAATACCTTAATGTGCTCTACACCCGCACGCGCTACCTCAATGTGGCGATGACCCAAGCCATTTTGTGTATTGGCCAGGTCCAGCGCCAGGCGTGGCGGAGCCTCCAGGCGATAACCCTGAACGTTGGCGACGCCACCGCTGAAGTGCAGATCAATATCCACGGCGCCAGCACTTACAGGATGCACCTCAATATCGGTTAACACCGACGCCACTGCCTGCCAAGGCAATACCACCCACACAAGCATAATGATTCGACTAACCACGGCCATGGCGTGCTCCGATAAGAAAAAAAGAGGCTTTCGGTAAGCTCACCGAGTTGCCTGGGTTGATCATGGCGGCGATGTCAGCGAAAGGAGAACCTGCTGCTCTTGCCACCCCTGCTGAGTAGTAATGCGCTCGGTAATACGGACTTTGTGCGCCTCAATATGCGTGATACGCCCGCCATTGCTGCCCGCATGGTCTCCCGTACGAGCACTGGTTACATGCCCATCCGGCGTTTCTATCAACGCGACATGGCGCTCTCCCATAACCAGCGTGCCCACCAGGCGAAGCTCCGAAATAGAGAAACGCTCAAGCGGCTCGGGGGTTCGCTGTGCGTCAGGCACCAGCGGGGCATCCTGGTTTACGTCAGCTATCTGCAAAGGCGACTGCACTGCTTGGAAAGGACTGCGCGTGTCTGAGTAGCCATACGCCTCTACGGGATATACAACCAGTGGCTCAATACGCGAAGCGGAGGGAGTGCCTGGGGTTTGGCGAATCCTTGAGAGCGTGCCATCCAGTTGATCAAGCTCAGGCCCATGACAACCAGAAAGCAAAACGACGCTGACCAGGCAGCTCATCACGCGGGCAAGCCACTTCACTGATCTTCCTCCCGCCGATTTAAGCTATTTTCGCCGCCACCCTTTTCGCTTTCATCCTGGCTGACAGCATCAGCGTCGCTATAGGCCTTAGCCACAAACGACAGAGACAATCTGCTCGCAGCTTGATCAATCGGCGCAAGCGTAATGTCATGCTGCGTGACAAGGTGTTCCAACCGACTAATATCATTAACAAACTGCGCTAACTGGTGATAATCGCCTACTACCTGAATATCAATAGGATGTTCTGACACTTGGCTAACGACAGGACGCAGATAAATATCATCGATGGTGAGCTGGTTCTCATCAGCAGCGTCTCTAATGCTATCCCGTAACGCTGGAAGCGCCGCCTGGGGTGTTAACAGGGCACGCATCCGGGTCATTTGCTCCTCCAGGCCAGCCAGTTGGGTACGCGCACCGTTCAGCAAACCGGCGGCGTGAACACTGCTGCGGTAATCGCTTAACAGCCTTATCTCTTGTTGCTGTGCCTGTGCCAGCGACGCACGATGCTCACTCACCAGCCATGCGCAGGTCGCCACTAACGCCATTAGAAACACCAGCCCGCCGCTAAGTACTTTTAACAACCAGGGCCATGCGCCTGCATCACGTAGATCAAGCGTCTGCCAGTCAAGCGCACGCAAACGCTGCCACTCTTGCTGCCACACTTTTCCCCATCGCAGCAAGTATAGCGGCGCCCCTGATTTCATGGCGATACTCCAGAATCGGCCAAAGAAACGCTCGGCTGGGTGAGGGTTACTTCAAAATGGAAGGTTCTCCCACTGCCCTGCGGATCACTGACCATTTCGGAGAGTACCGGAATATCAAACCCCGGCATTTCAGCAAGACGACGTAACTGCTCGGTTATCTGACGCTCATCTTCTGCGGCCGCGGATACGCTTAGCCGATTATGGCGCTGTTCAAGGTGCTGAAAGACCACGCCCTCGCCAAGACTTGCGGCAAGGTCGTTAAACAGCTGAGCCGTCTGTGTCCGCTGTTGAAGCAGGCGCTGGAAGCGGGTTAACTGCTGGCGCAGCTGTTCTCCCTGCAGAACAGTGCGTTCAGCTTCACTAATTTCATGTGTATAACGCTCTATATGAGCAGCGATATACGCATTGCGCTGCTCCTGAGCGCCCAGCATCCTCTGATAGACATGCGAAATCCCACTACCCAGCGCGATACCGGCGATCAGTAACAACAGCATGACCGTATAAAAGCGTCGCGTGTGCTGTTCTCGGCGCTCTTCCCGCCAAGCCAGCAGGTTGATCGTAATGCTCATAAAGGTGCCCGCATCGCAAGGCCGCTTGCGGTCAGCAAGCCGGGGAGATTCAGAGTAAGCGCCTGCCTATCCACGCGCTTGTTGACCGGCATCGTCTGCAGCGGATTTAGCGGCGTCACCGGTAACTGACACGCATCAGCCATAAAGGTCGCTAACCCCGGCAGCGCATTTATATCACCGGCTAGCACGATATGACCCACAGGCGATTGGCGGCTGGTGGCGATATAAAGCTGCAAGGCTCGCGCAATGCTTTGTGCGAATGCATCCAGAAAAGGCTTCAGGACCACGTCCTGAAAATCATCTGGCAAGCCGCCATGCTGCCGAGCCCATAAGGCATCTTCTCGACTGAGCGCGTATCGCTCTTGAGTCGCGGCGGTTAACGGTTCGCTGCCCTGCAGGTTTTCGCGGACGTAAACGGTGCGTGCATTATGAAAAACGCGAAACGTACTTGTCTGCGCCCCGATATCGACCAACGCAACGCTTGCGTCAGAGTCATACGCCGCTGATATCTGAGGGCGCAGCGCAGCAAAGGCACGTTCAATCGCAAAGGTTTCGACGTCCACCGCAACGGGTTCCAACCCTGCGCGTACTAAGGGTTCTGTCAGTTGCCAAACATCCTGTTGACGACAAGCCACCAACATTACTTGTTGTAAATGCGCAGCCAAGGGAGCAGGCCCCATGCATGCAAAATCAAACGCCACTTCATTGAACGGAAAAGGCAGATGACGGTCTGATTCGATCATCAAACGCTCCTCGATTTCCTGCTCGTTCAACTCAGCAGCAAACGTGAGCATTTTAGTAATCGCCATGCTGGCAGGAAGTGCTACCACGGCATTACGCGTAGAGGGCTTGGCGTGGTCAATGGCACGTTTTAAACTATCTGTGACGTAATTAATGTCCTGAATACGCCGTTCAGCCACTGCACCGTCACGAAGTGAGCAAACCGCATGGCTTTCCACTTGGTAGGTGTCGTGACTCTTTTTAAGCTCCAACAGCTTGATGGCGGTCGATGTAATATCGATGCCGATCAATCCCTTACTGGCTTTAAACAGGCGCATTATGAGTTTATTCCTGCCATCTGACATGCCCAAGAAGTAGTGGCATAACGCGCTAGTCAGGTAACGCGCCGTTATATTTACGGCATATCAACACTGGTGGCCGCTGCCTCGCCTTCCTATAATGGCAGCCAATTGCGCGATACGGCCGCTTGGATGCCGATCCTATTCTCCTTTTCATGGGTGCCCTCTGTTCATGACGTTTTTGCGAACCCTCATTCTGTCGCTGTTCTTTCTTATCGTGTCGTTAGTCGGGGCCGCCGCGTTAGCCATGGTGGGCGCGGCTATCTATTTTTCGCCTGGCTTACCTGATGTTCGTCAGTTGCAAGACTTCGAGCTTCACTCACCTCTACGAATTTTCACCAATGACGGTAAGTTAATCGGTGAGTTTGGTGAGGAACGGCGCATCGTCGTTGATTTCGACGAAATACCTCAGAACATGGTCAACGCTCTGGTGGCCGCCGAGGACACCAATTACTTTGAGCACTCGGGGGTTGATCCTCGAGGACTCGCAAGGGCGGCCGTTGAGCTTGCCCGAAGTGGTGCCATTCAATCAGGCGGCTCCACCATCACTATGCAGGTCGCGCGTAACTATATGCTGACGCTTGACCAAACCTTTACTCGTAAGCTGCGTGAAATTCTGCTGGCTCTGCAGATGGAAAAACTGCTCAGCAAGCATGAGATATTCGAACTTTACGTTAACAAAATTTTCTTAGGAAATCGAGCGTATGGCATTGCAGCCGCTGCCGATACCTATTACGACAAGCCGCTTTCCGAACTGACGCTTGCAGAAACGGCCATGATTGCCGGGTTGCCTAAAGCGCCTTCCGCGTTTAACCCGTTGGCCAACTCCGAGCGCTCACTGATACGTCGCAACTGGATATTGTTCCGTATGCGCGAGCTGGGCTTTATTGATGACACGACTTATCAGGCTGCCGTACAGGAGCCGGTCACTGCACGTCGTCACTTCACCCAAACCGAAGTAGATGCTTCTTACGTTGCAGAGATGGCACGTCAATACGCAGTTGAGCGCTTTGGCGATACCGCCTATACCGGCGGCTACCGCATTTATACGACCCTGGACAGCGAGCTTCAGCCGTTTGCCCGCGAGGCCCTGGCGACTGGCCTGCTTGAGTATGATTTACGCCATGGCTGGCGGGGCGCTGAACAGCACGATATAGCTCCCAGTCTCGTTGAAGCCCAGGAGCGTACGGCAACCCAAGGGTTGGAAGAAGAGCTTGCCGAGTCACCAGAAATTCGTCAGACCGCACGCCAGGCTGCCGAGCGCAGCCAAACGGAGATCGCCGGCGTTGAGGGCGATGTCAGTAACTGGCTGCAGGTGCTTGAACGCACCCCCAACTATGGTCTGCTAAAACCCGCTATCGTCGTGGAAAGCAGTGGTCGTGAAATGCAGGTACTTACCCGTGGCGGCGAGCTGGAAACCATTAACTGGGACGGCTTAAGCTGGGCACGTACCTATAACAGCCCGCGCAGTCGTGGTGCTGAGCCAAGCTCTGCCGACCAGATTGCCGTACGCGGCGACCTGGTTCGCATTCTCGAAACTCAGGATGGCACCGTACGTCTTTCTCAACGGCCAGATGCGGAAGGTTCGCTCGTTGCTCAGGACCCGCGTACCGGCGCCATTCTCGCCTTGCAGGGCGGGTTTGATTTTAACGCCAGCAAGTTTAATCGCGCGGTTCAGGCACAGCGCCAGTCGGGTTCTATTTTCAAGCCCTTCATTTACCTTGCGGCACTTGAAGATGGCGAAATGAACGCTTCCACCGTGATCAATGACGCGCCTGTTGTACTGGACGATGGCAGTAACTCACTCTGGCGCCCTGTTAACTCCAGCCGCGACTTCGCAGGACCGATGCGCTTGCGCCCGGCACTTGCTCGTTCGCGCAACCTGGTCACCATTCGCGTTCTACAGGCGATGGGGCTTGATCATACGATCAACTATCTGGAAGGTTTTGGCTTCGCGCCAGGCCGCCTGCCTCATGGCCTCTCTTTGGCCTTGGGCAGCGCAAGCCTAACGCCCATGGAAATGACCAACGCCTACTCCGTGATTGCCAATGGCGGATTTCAGGTGGCGCCATGGTTTATTGAACGCGTAACCCGCAATGATGATCACGAGCTCATTGATGAAGCGACACCCCAGGTGGCTTGCCCCAGCTGTGCAGAGGGCCAGGAAACCGTTGAGATTGATGGCCGTGAATACCCGGTTGCCAAACGCGTTGCCAACGCAGCGGCCACCTACATTCTGCGCGATATGCTGCGTGATGTTATTACCTCGGGTACTGGCCGTGGGGCGCTGAGTCTTAACCGTGAAGATATCGTCGGTAAAACCGGCACCACCAACAGCCAGCGTGATGCATGGTTTGCAGGCTTTAACACCGACCTGGTGACGACCGTTTGGGTGGGCAAAGACAGCAACGAAACCATTGCCGAGTATGGCGCCAATGCTGCACTGCCTATTTGGAACGCCTTTATGGGTAAAGCGCTTGAAGGCACACCCTCCGCCGTGCCCGAGCGTCCTGACACGGTGGTGACTGCACGGGTAGACCCTAACTCAGGCCGACGTTTACATGACAACCAGCCGGGAGGCATCAGCGAGTTCTTCCACCGCGACCACTTGCCCGACTACCAACCGCGCGGAATTAGCCGCGAGCTGGAAGAAGCCAGCGGCTCACAAGGCTCAGGTACAGCGGAATCCATCTTCTAAGCAAGCCTGAAGCCATGTAACCGCTAACTCAAGAAACGCAAAAGCCCGGAAACCTAATGGTCTCCGGGCTTTTTAAGTAAAGAACAGGCTCAAATGGTTGGATCGAAAAGCTTCACTTCGCGAATATCAATATGCTCCCAGACCTTTTGAGTAACATACGGCTCTTGCTCAAGCCAAGCTTGTAAGGCATCCCGACTGATAAACTGAAAGTGTGCATTTGAACCAATCATTTTGCCATCATCACTCAATATAACCCCGCCACTGATAAAGCTGCCTTGCTGATAAAGTCTACGCAACCCATCTAAATGGCTTTGTCGGCACGCTATACGACGATCTAAAGCACCTTCATCCGTGTAATCATGAGCTACCACAGCATATTGCTTCATATACAACCCCAACTAATGCTTGTCAGGCAATACTCACAGGCCGACCGACTGTCCAACCCATGAGTATTGCTCATAAATGCTAATGTTGTTAGTAAGCGAGGGGAGCCGTTGGCGCTTCACGCTTACTGGTTCGCCAGTTTGTGCCAATCGCGACGATCATGACGACAACACCGGCAATCTCGGTGATCAGGCTGGGATAGAAAACCCCCACAATAGCGGCGCCAATGGCAAGACGCGGCAACCAGCCCATACGGGTAAACAAATACCCCTCAAGGGCAGCGGCAAAGGCGCACAGCGCAAAAATCGCAATGACCGCATTCCAGATCACCACCGGCACCGGGCCGCCGACAATAATCTCCGGATTGAACACCATAAACAGCGGAATGAGATAAAGCCCCTTGGCAAATTTCCACGCCTGAAAGCCGGTTTCCATCGGTTTACTGCCCGCGATTGCAGCCCCGGCAAACCCTGCCAAGGCGATGGGCGGCGTCACGTTAGAGTCCTGGGAGTACCAGAATACTACCAGGTGAGCCACCAGCAACGGAACGCCAAACTCCGCCGTTAGCGCCGGGCCCACCAGTACAATGAGCACGATATAGCTTGCAGTGACCGGCAGACCCATACCGAGAATCAGACTTGCCAACAACACCATGACCAAGGCGAGCACCAGATTGCCGCCCGAGAAAGCGAGCATCATGGAGGAGAACTTAAGCCCCAAGCCGGTTAACCCAACAACACCCACGATAATGCCCGCCACCGCACACGCCATGGAGACAGCCACGGCATTGCGTGCGCCCAGTTCAAGGCCCTGCACCAGCTTCACCAGGCCGATCCAAACTACCTCTTGGGTCCGCCTCAAAGTCACCGGCTGGCCCTGGCCAGGCGCGACAAAGAAGTACCATAACGCGTAACGTAAAACGGCCACGGCAATCATGGTAATCACCGCGTAGTAGCCGACCCGCATGGGCGATAGATTCATTACCAGAAGCCATACCAGCACGGCCAGCGGCAGCAGAAAATGCCAGCCATCCTTCATGACCTGGCGCATTTTCGGCAGCTCGCTTCTCGGCATGCCCTGCATTCCCTGTTTAAGGGCAATAATATGTACAAACAGATACACCGTCGCGAAGTACATGATCGCCGGTAAAATACTGACTTTGACAATATCCAGGTACGGCGTATTGGTGTACTCGGCTATCAAAAAGGCACCTGCGCCCATCAGCGGCGGCATAATTTGCCCACCGGTGGAGGCTGCGGCTTCAATTCCTCCCGCCTGCTTGGGCTGATAGCCCAGTTTTTTCATCAGCGGGATAGTAAACGCGCCCGTGGTTACCACGTTGGCAATCGCGCTACCCGAGATAGACCCCATGCCCGCCGACGCCAGCACAGCCGCTTTCGCCGGGCCACCGCGCTGGCGGCCCGTCGCGGCGTAAGCCATATCGATAAAGAATTTTCCCGCCCCAGTGCTCTCTAAAAATGCCCCAAACAGCACAAAGATAAAGATGTAGGTCGCGGCAACCCCTAACGGCAAACCAAAGATACCTTCCTGGCCCAAGTAAAGCTGGCCTGCCACTCGGTCCAGAGAATAGCCGCGATGATTTAAAATACCGGGCATCCACTCGCCTAACCAAGGCAGCTCACCGCGTGGCCCGGCAAAGGCGTATATGATGGCCAGCACGCCAATAATCGTCATCCCGAAGCCTACAGCCCGGCGGCTGGCTTCCAGTACCGTGACGGTCGCAATGCAGGCCACCAGAATATCGGTTTCACTCCAAAAACCTGCACGATTGATAATCTCGTCTAAAAACAGCACCAGGTAGCCGCCGGTGATCAGCGCCCCCGCTAAAAAGACAAGATCAATTCCCCAGCCGAAGATGCCCCGTTTACGATTCGGCCCAAAAACCGGGAACATTAAAAACGCCAACAGCATAATCAGCGCCAAGTGGATACCGCGCTGGTAAAACAGCCCCAACGGCTGAATACCGGCTGAGTAGAGCTGGAACAGGGAAAGCCCTACAGCCACAATGGTGATACACCGCAGCACCAGACGGGGTTGAATCGCATTACCGCCCGGCATTAATACCGGCGGTGGAGTGGATTCGTTCATGAAGTCCTCGGAAGTGTTGTCTAGCTTGTTTTTACCAAGTCAGCGTTTGAGCTGATCGGATTTTATAAACGCTTATTGCTTTCAGTAGCGCTCTGGCTCAACCAGCTGGATGATGACTCGCTGCCCTGCTGCTTGCTCGCTCAGGCTAATGTCAGGGTGCTCGCCACCGGGCCACACCACTTGATGGTTGACCGCGTTAGCGCCTACTCGAAGTACATACCGGTTATTGATGACAGGCTCGTTAATCGCATTGATCCAATAACCGCCCTGGCCATCGGATACCTGCTCACCTCGGCCAACAATGTGCCCAAGTCCTGCGGCAAAGTCGGGCTGATGGCTGCGCTCAAGCTGCATGACACCTTCGGCGTTGCGATAGCAATCCAGTACTGTGAAGTGTTCAACCGAATGCTGCCACTGAATGCACCAACGCACGCCTTCAGGAGCGGCTTCCTCCAACAGCGTTTCGCCATGTTCGGTGGTAACCGTAAGGTACGCAGATGCCGAGGCGGGGGCAGCCCCAGCCTCGGCGAACGGTAAGCAGACCAATAGGAGCGCCATCAGTTTTTGTTGCCACTGCATGACGAATGCTCCGTTAGATGAAGGCGTCGTTACGGACGCAAACGGTCCGGAATTTCGACATCCATTTCCTCAAAGTAGCGAATTGCGCCCGGGTGCAGCGGCACGGGCGTTGAGTTCATGGTGAACTCAATCGTGGTGTCGTTGGCTGCTGGGTGGACGGCAATCAGCTCATCGGTGTGCTCAAACAGCAGCTGGGTCAGCTGGTAGGCAAGCTCTTCATCCATATCGGCGTTAACCACCAGGACATTGGGAATGCCGATAGTCTGAACGGCTTCGTCCATGCCTTCGTACATGCCAGCGGCAAGCTCGTAGGGAGCAAATACCGCTTCCTCTTCCTGCGCGTTGGCAATTTCTTCATCGGACAGGCTGATCAAGCGAATGTCACGCGTGGCTGCCAGGTTAAGAATTGAGCTGGTTGGCGGGCCTACGCTCCAGAAACCGGCATCAATATCGCCATCACGGATGGCATCGGCCGTTTCGTTAAAATTGAGCCGCTGGGGAGTGAAGTCTTCGTAGCTAATACCGTTGGCTTCCAGTACGGCGCGGGCGTTAAGCTCGGTACCGCTACCCGGTGCGCCAACAGAAACGCGCTTGCCCGCCAAGTCATTGATGCTTTGAATATCGGATTCGGCAAGCGTCACCAACTGCACCGCATTGGGGTAGAGGGATGCCAGCGCTCGGGTGTTTTCCACCTGACGCCCTTCAAAATCGTCGGTGCCGGTATAGGCTTGGTACACCGTGTCGGCAAGTGCGGTGGCAAGGTCGGCGTCGCCGCGCATGATGAGTCCCATATTTTCAACCGAGGCGCCGGTCACTTCCGCCGTCGCTTGAGCACCTTCAATATGGTTATTGATCATTTCAGCCAGGCCGCCGCCAATAGGGTAGTAAACGCCCCCAGTACCGCCAGTGGCGATAGAGAGCTGTTGGGCGCTGGCGGGCAGTGCTATGGCGAGCAGGGATGCTGCGGCTGCATATTTTAGTGTTTGCATGCGAGTTGCCTCCGTCCGGCTTGGACTTATAAGTATGCGTGACGATCAGAATATTTGTTGCGCTTGCCGCTGCATTCGCAGCGGCGGCCACGTGACGTTAGCACGGCTGTTGTGTTGATGTTAATGGGACAATAGTGCCACGACCTGCTGAGTAATATGCGCACCAATAGGAAGCGCCGACGTTGCCGCTGGCGAAGGGGCGTTGCCCACGTTCACCGTCCGCCGTGTATTCACGAATAAGAAGTCATCGACCAACTTACCGTCCCGGGATACGGCCTGGGCGCGAACGCCTGCGGGGTAAGGTTGAAGATCATCAATATTGATATCAGGGCAATATTTGCGGACCAGTTCCAGGTAGCCACGCTTATAGAACGAGTTTTTCATCTCCCCGATTCCTGGCTTAAGGTGCTTGCCCAATACCTTTAAAATACCGGGATGGGACAACATCTGACCTATATCGCGTAGCGACATATCCTGTTTTCGATAGCCTTCACGCTTTAACGCCAGTACCGCGTTGGGGCCGACCGTTACGCGACCATCGATCATTCGGGTTAAATGTACGCCCAAAAACGGCATGCCCGGGTCCGGAATAGGGTAAATCAAGTGGTTAACGATATGATTATGCTGCTCGGGCAGTAAGTAATACTCCCCCCGGAACGGGCAGATGGTAAAGCCTGGTTTCTGACCCAGCATGCGGATCACCCGGTCAGCCATTAACCCGGCACAGGTCACCAGATAGCGGCTGCTCAACGTATCGCTGGAGGTGGTGACCACCACCTCGGCACGGCGCTCTACCAACCCTTTCACCTCAACGCCATAGCGAATTTTCCCGCCAAGGCGCTCAAACTCAGCGGCCATAGCGCGAGTCACTTGGGCATAATCGACGATGCCGCTTGAAGGGACGTAAATAGCGGCCTCGCCACGGATATTCGGCTCACGCTCTTTCAGCGCCTCCGCGCTAAGCCACTCACGCTCCAAGCCATTGGCCGCAGTACGTTCCCAAAGCGCTTGCATGCGCTGGATTTCAAGGGCATCAGTGGCCACCAGCAGCTTGCCGCAAATGGAGTAATCGACCCCATGCTGATCACAAAACGCCCGCGTTGCTCGGTTGCCTTCAAGGCAAAACCGCGCCTTCAAACTGCCCGGCGTATAGTACACCCCGGCATGAATAACACCGCTGTTATGGCCGGATTGATGCTGGGCGGGGCCGCTCTCTTTTTCAAGCACCAGCAGACGTTTATCAGGATAGGTCTGCTGCAGCTGCATCGCGGTAGACATCCCAAGGATTCCGCCGCCAATAATGATGAAATCCCACATCAATCACGCCTCTTATGCCAAAGTGTTAATTTTTAGTAATAATAACCGCTATTCTTGTATCTTCGCCGTTTTTTCACCCTATCACCAGAGAGCCGATGTTATAGCAATGGAGATTGCCATGGAGCCAGATGCGCCGCGTCAAAATTTAGCGATTAACGCTTACCGCACGCTCAAGCACGACATTATCCGAGGCCGCTATGCGCCTGAAGAGAAGCTTCTTATGAGCCGCTTAAAGGAGCATTACGGCGTTAGTACCGGGCCACTGCGGGAGGCGCTTTCGCAACTGGTAGCCGACCGCCTGGTCGTGGCTATTAGCCAGCGGGGATACCGCGTAGCACCCATGTCACTTGCTGAGCTTAACGATATTTATGACGCACGTGCCCAACTGGAAGGGCTTATTTTGCGCCTGGCCATTGAGCGGGGCGACGATGAGTGGGAAGCCTCGGTGGTAGCCACGGCGCACCGGCTTTCCAGGGTAACCGATATCAGCTCGCCCGATGAACTACTTGATGGCTGGGATACACGTCACAAGGCGTTCCATACCGCGATTGCCAGCGGCTGCAACTCCCCTCACCTGCTGCAAATGCGCCACACTCTGTTTGATCAGGTGGAACGTTACCGCCACTTGTGGCTACAGGAAACCGTTATGTCGCCCACCGCACTCGCGCAAAAGCGCCAAGAGCACGCCGCCCTTGTTGAGGTTATTTTGGCCCGCAATGCCGAGCAGGCTGACACGTTAATGCGCGATCACTTGATGACGCCAGTCCCCATCATTACGCAAGTGCTTAAGGCGCGCGGCATCCAATAAATTCTTCATTTTAAAAAAATGTAGATATTTTAAAGTAACGGCGATAAATTGGAATGGCTTTCAAAGTAGATCGCTGGATCGGCGTGGGCGCCTGGATGTGTCGACGCGAATCTGTTTTCCTCAAGAATCCTCAGGAGACTACGTAATGACACATTTCAATTGGGACGACCCGCTATTGCTGGAGCACCAGCTCACAGAGGAAGAGCGCCAGATTCGTGATGCCGCCCACGACTACTGCCAAAACAACCTGCAGCCCCGTGTATTAAGTGCATTTCGTGAAGAGCGTTTTGACCGAGAGATCATGACGGAGATGGGAGAACTGGGCCTGCTGGGCGCGACCGTTTCCCCAGAGTACGGCGGCGCAGGCGTTAACCACGTTGCGTACGGCTTGATAGCCCGAGAAGTAGAGCGTGTCGATTCCGGCTACCGTTCGGCCATGAGCGTACAGTCGTCGCTGGTGATGTATCCCATTGAAGCGTACGGCTCAAAAGAGCAAAAACAAAAGTACCTGCCCAGGCTTGCCAGCGGTGAAATGGTCGGCTGTTTTGGCCTTACCGAACCCGACCATGGCTCTGACCCGGGCTCGATGATTACGCGTGCTGAAAAAGTCGACGGCGGCTACCGGTTAACCGGCGCCAAAATGTGGATTACCAACAGCCCCATTGCCGATATCGCCGTGGTATGGGCCAAGTCGGCAGCCCACGACAACCAGATCAAAGGCTTTATCGTTGAGCGCGGCACGGAAGGTTTCTCCACCCCAAAAATTGAAGGCAAGGTGTCGCTTCGCGCCTCGATTACCGGTGAAATCGTACTGGATGGCGCCTTTGTCCCTGAAGAGAACCTGCTGCCTAACGTCAGCGGCCTTAAAGGGCCTTTTGGCTGCTTGAACAAAGCGCGTTATGGCATTGCATGGGGCGTAATGGGCACTGCTGAATTCTGCTGGCATGCCGCCCGCCAGTACACTCTGGACCGCAAGCAGTTTAACCGCCCACTGGCGGCTAACCAGTTGATCCAGAAAAAGCTGGCCGATATGCAAACGGAAATCACCCTGGGCCTTCAGGCCGCGCTTCAGGTGGGCCGCCTGATGGATAGCGGCAACTGGGCGCCGGAAATGATTTCGTTGATCAAACGTAACAACTGCGGCAAGGCGCTGGATATTGCGCGCATGTCGCGAGATATGCACGGCGGTAACGGCGTTTCCGACGAGTATGGGGTCATTCGCCATATGGTGAACCTGGAATCAGTGAATACCTACGAAGGTACCCACGATGTTCACGCGTTGATTCTTGGCCGCTCTCAAACCGGCATTCAGGCATTTTTCTAAGCTGCCGCGCACAAACCACAACAGGCCACAGGAATCATCATGAGCAACGTAACCAAACCGCTGGCGGGCATTAAGGTACTCGATATTTCTCGCGTACTGGCCGGGCCCTGGTGTGGCCAAATGCTCGCGGACATGGGGGCCGATGTAGTGAAGGTCGAGCGTCCAGGCAGCGGTGACGACACGCGCCACTGGGGGCCTCCTTGGCTTGAAAACACCGCAGAATCAGCCTATTACCTGTGCGCCAACCGGGGCAAACGCTCGGTAACGATTGATATGGCCAGGCCAGAAGGCCAAACGCTGATTAAGCAGCTCGTCGCCCAGTCAGATGTGCTGCTCGAGAACTTTAAAGTCGGCGGCCTTAAAAAATACGGCTTGGATTACGCCAGCCTGCAAGCGCTTAACCCGGCACTGATCTACTGCTCCATTACCGGTTTTGGCCAGGAAAGTCCCTACGCCCACCGCGCAGGCTACGACTTTATGATTCAAGCCATGGGCGGCATCATGAGTTTAACCGGTAAACCCGACAGTGAACCCGGTGGCGGCCCGGTGAAGAGCGGCGTGGCGTTTACCGATATTTTTACTGGCCTGTATGCCGCCAACGCTGTGCTGGCAGCGCTTTACCAACGCCGTGACAGCGGCGTTGGCTGCCATATTGATATGGCGCTGATGGATGTCCAGGTCGGCGTGCTGGCCAATCAAGCGCTTAACTACTTAACCTCCGGCAACGTGCCTCAACGCTTGGGCAATGCACACCCTAACATCGTGCCCTATCAAGCGTTTGCGACCGCGGATGGACACATCATTGTGGCCGTAGGCAATGACGCACAGTTTACGCGCTTTTGTGAGGTGCTATCGCTAAGCGACCTGCCGCTTGATGAGCGTTTCGCCACCAACGGTGCCCGTGTTAACCACCGTGAAACACTCGTGCCCCTACTCGAAGCGGCCCTTGCTCATCGAACCATGGATACATGGCTGACCGCCTTTGAAGCAGCAGGCGTGCCCAGCGGCCCCATCAATACGCTTGACCGCGTATTTGATGACCCGCATGTAAAAGCGCGCGGCTTAAAACAGACCCTGCCCCACACACAGTCGGGCCAGGTGGACCTGGTGGCTAACCCTATTCGCGTCAATGGTCACTCCATGAGCGCCAGCACAGCACCGCCAGGCTTGGGTGAGCATACTGAACATGTGTTAGACGACATCGGCATTAGCCCGGCCCAACAGCAGGCACTGCGTGAGGCAGGTATTATTTGATTGCTCGGCGTATACGGTGTTTACGCCTATTAATTACGCACTATGCTGAAAGCCTATCCCTTATTAGATAGGAGTTGAGCCATGAGCAATGCTGAGCTAAACGAACTAAAGCGGAAATACGTTGCCAACGGCGCAGCGAGCCCTGCCACAGCGTTTGCCGACCATGCCGAAAACGCCGAAGTGTGGGATGCTGATGGCAACCGATTTATCGATTTTGCTGGCGGAATAGGCGTCCTGAACATCGGCCACCGCCATCCTAAAGTGGTTGCCGCGGTGAAGGCACAGCTCGACAAGGTGATGCATACCTGCCAAACGGTCATGCCCTATGAAGGCTACGTTCGTGTAGCCGAAAAACTTAGCCACCTGGTACCGGTTCGTGGCCACGCCAAGGTAATGCTGGCCAACTCCGGCGCCGAAGCGCTGGAAAATGCCGTCAAGATTGCCCGCGCAGCGACCGGACGCGCTAACGTCATCTGCTTTGATGGCGGCTACCATGGCCGCACCTTCTTCACCATGGCGATGAACGGCAAAGTAGCGCCCTACCAAACCGACTTTGGCCCCATGCCAGGCACCGTATTTCGGGCGCCCTACCCGGTCGATTATCACGGTGTCAGTGAAGATGAAGCCCTTCGCGGCCTGATGATGGCGCTTAAAACTGACGCGGGCCCGTCCAATACCGCCGCCATCATCCTGGAACCCGTGCTTGGCGAAGGCGGCTTTTACCCGGCGCCTGCCTCGTTTCTTAAAAAAATTCGCGGCATCTGTGATGAGCACGGCATTCTGATGATTATTGACGAGGTACAGTCTGGCTTCGGGCGCACAGGCAAGATGTTCGCCATTGAGCACAGCGGTGTTGAGCCCGACATCATGACCATGGCCAAAAGCATGGCCGACGGCATGCCGATTTCAGCCGTGGTAGGCACCGATACAATAATGGACGCCTCAGGCCCCAACTCATTGGGTGGCACCTACACAGGCAGCCCAACCGCCTGCGCTGCCGCACTTGCCGTTATGGAAGTGTTTGAGAAAGAGAACGTCCTGGAGAAAAGCCAAGCCCTCGGCGATAAGCTGGCCAAGCATTTTAACCAGTGGCAGGCACGTTACGAAAGCGTCGCTAATGTTCGCCACATGGGCGCTATGGCCGCCTTTGAACTCGTTGCTGATAAAACTACCCGAGCACCCAATGCAGAGCTTGCCAGCGCATTATGCAAAAAAGCCCGCGAAGAGGGTTTGATCCTGCTTTCCTGTGGGATGTACGGCAATACCATCCGCTTTTTAATGCCCATTACCATCGAAGACGACGTTTTGAACGAAGGACTGGATATTATCGAGTCATGTTTGGAGTCGCTGGTTTAGAACGACCACGTGTCGAAAACAAACGCGCCGCTCAAATTGAGCGGCGCGTTGAGTGCTTATCTGCCGTCACCCTGTCATAAATCTTGGCAGCCAAAGAGCAATTTGTGGCCAGATGCTCACCAGCATGGCAGCAACACACATGAGCAGGAAAAACGGCAGTGATGCCCAGGCAACACGGCTGATGCTTTCACCTGTCAGGCTTTGCAGTACAAAGAGATTAAAGCCAACAGGCGGGGTAATCTGACCAAGTTCAATCATGATAATCAGAAAAATACCAAACCAGATTGGATCAAACCCTGCCAGCAAAACGATGGGGAGCGTAATCGGCAAACTCATTACGGTAATCGAAATACCGTCCAGGAAGAGCCCCAGCACGATATAGAAAATGGCTAGCGCAAACAGCAATACCATGGGACTGAAGTTCTGCTCAGCAATCCAGCCTGCCAACTCGCGCGGTAGATGTAGATACCCCATCGCCGTGGATAGAAGCGTTGCTGTGATTAGCAGGCTACACACCATGATGGTGGTGATTAACGTCCCGCGAAATGCTTCAACAAATAGCCTGAGGTTTAGCTGTCTTTCAAATCCCAATAGCATCAGAGTAGCTGCCACGCCCACTGCTGCTGCTTCTGATGGTGTTGCAATGCCGCGATAGATTGATCCAATCACAATGGAGATCAGCAATAATATGGGCAACAGCAACATAAAGGATTGCCAGATAGTCTGTTCAGACACCACGGCTTTAGGCGTTAAGGATGGCGACATCCAGGACCTGAAGCAGATGTAGCAGCTGTAGAGAAAAGCGATCAAAAGCCCGGGCACCACGCCTGCCATAAACAGCTGACTGATCGACACCTCCGCTTGCACTCCATAGACAATCATCACGATTGATGGAGGAATCAACAGGCCTAGACTACCGGCGCCTGCCAGAGAGCCAATCGAAAGATTTCTGTCATAGCCTCTCTCTTTCAGCTCCTGAGTAGTAATTTTACCAATGGTGGCCGTTGTAGCCGCGCTGGAGCCACTCACGGCTGCAAATAATGTGCAGCCCAAAACGTTGGTATGGAGTATTCCGCCGGGCAAATGGCTGGTAATCGGTACAAGTCCCTTGAACAAACGCTCCGAGATATTCGAGCGAAATATCAACTCTCCCATCAGGATAAACAGCGGAATAGCAGATAATTCCCAGCTGTTGCTAGCCCGATATAAAATCCGAGAAAAAATCAGGCCAATGCGATCTGCACTAAAATCTCCAAACAGCCAAAGAGAGCCGATAGACACTGCCATCATGGCAGCAAAAATCCACATGCCCATGGTCAGAAAGAAAAGCAGTAGAACCGCAACGCCTATAGCCGTCCAAAAAATATCCATGCATGACTTCCCATCAGTTAAATCTTATTCAGCTACAGGCAAATACTGAGAGCGCAACATCAGTATTTTCAGGGCTCTGACAAGAAGCGAAAAAGAGATCAGCCACATACCAATCAGTATGGCGCCCTCGGGTATCCAGATAGGCGTTTCAGCGAGCGTTTCACTGACCACCCCTCGGCTAAAACTCCGCTGAACGTTCTGCAGCCAGAACGTAGATATCCATAGAAAGCAGCCAGCGGTTACCAGGCTACTGAAGAATTCAAGCGGCCATCGCTTATTCACAGGGATACGTTCAAGCAGAAGGGAGACTCTGATCAGCCCACCTTTCTCAAGTACGTAAGGAAGGCCTAGAAACGACATAGTGGCAACGGCATAGCCAATATACTCATCCAGGATATAGGTGGATTGGCCAAAAAACCTCAGCGCTATCTCCAGAAGAATATGGGCCAGCATATAAATAATCAGTACGATGGCAATCACAGCGCCGATTCTATTAAGCAGCATGGAGATTCGCTCCATGCTCTTTAGAAACATCATTGCTCGCCTCTAAACTCAATCAGGATTGATTGCCCCACATCACCAGTGTTTTGTAGCCAATTCTCAATAACGCTGTCTGATGCATCCGAAAGCGCGCTAAGCAACTCAGCTGATACCGGATCATTGATGGCTACATCATGCTCACCAAGCGTTTGATAGTTTTCTTTGGTACGGGTCTCAACAGCCGCCCAATTGTACTGATCAGTGAGGTTGGCGGCTTCAAGAAGTGCATCTTGCTGTTCAGCGCTCAATGACTCAAATACACCTTTATTCATATGCACCATATTGAGCGGGATAGCATATTGAACTCCCGCAAAATGGTTCTGATGCTCCCAGAAACTGCCATTCGCGCCCGCCTCTGCCGAGGTTAATACAGCACTGATTCCACCGGTAGCTAGCTGAGGCACCACATCTCCCCAGGATAGGCTGACGGGTGAAGCGCCTACATTTCGGAAAGTTTCCGTTCCACTGCGATCAAAGGTGCGGATTTTTAAGTTTTCCAGGTCATCCGGACTCTCTATTGCCGTCTTGGACCAGACGCCGCTCGGCGGCCAAGGTGATGCATAAAGCAGTATCTGGTCATTATCTTCAAATACTTCTTCGTAATGAGGTTTCGCTATTTCATATAAACGTCGCGCATCTTCGACGTTTTCAACAATAAAGGGCAAGGAAGAGAGCAGGAAGATAGAGTCAATTCCACTCATGGTACCCGAAAGCGTATCAGCTATATCAACGGCGCCATCGGCAACGGCATAAAAGTGGTCACCTGAATTAAAGCCTAAAGCACCACCCGTATGTAGCGTAATATTGATATCGCCACCCGTAAGTTCGCCTACTTTATCAATAAAATAGGCATCGCCTTGGGCGTGTATGGAGTTCGCATTATATTCATTGGAAAAGTCCATATTAGCTGACTGAGCAAAAGCGTAGCCGTTCACCAGTAACGAACCTAATAGAAGAGATGTGTTTATTACCGGCTTAAGCCCATTTTTTTTCGCAGCAGCTTTAGAAATCATTCAATGATCCTACTATTTATTATTGAAGGTATTTCTTAAACTACATTCATTGACCAACCAACTGTTTCCTATAGCGACATAAAAGCGTCAGATAGCGACACTGCGTGATAACAGATCTGGGAAGATAGGCCGTAACTTAATCACGGGGTCGTCGATCGCCCTCCAGGAAATTGGCCGTAAATACCGCTTTGCCGTAGGTCTCAAACGACCACTTCATCACCTCGCTCAAGGCTGCCATCACCGCATCGAACTCACCAAATATCTGAGTGCTCATGCGGTTGGGATACACCTCTAGCCCCGTTGCCTCAAGGCGCTTGACCACGTCTTTTACTAGCGGTTTAACATCATTGCCCAGCGGGTAGTAGCTAAGCTGTACAGAAAGATACATAACGCCTCCTTACGCTGTGTGTGGTGGCCTACCCGCTGCACTCGAAAAGCGCTGCCAAGCGGCCAGAATGGCTAACCGTGTTTCGTCGGGGTGCTCCATCGGAAACATATGGGTTCCTGGCGTGTCGCTCACGGTTAAGCCTTTCCGCTTCAAACGTTTGATACGCGCTGTGGTAAGCAAATCCGACTCCTGACCGGCAATAATCGCCAGCGGCACGCCTACCCGGCTCGGCAAGCGCGAAAGGTGGTCCGGCAAGTGGCGAAAAATCTCCACCTCGACACGCGGATCAAACGTCAATTCTGCGCTGCCATCCTCTAAAAGCCGGGTACCTGCTTCAATGTAGTCGTTAAGCGCTGCCGGGGTAAAGCGGCTAAAGAGGCCGCGCTGACTTAAGGATTTAGCCATCACCTCGCGGCTTGGCCATACGCTGCGCCGGCCCTGGGTCTTACCTGCCGGTGTGATGCGATCCATAAAACCAAAACGCTTGGCCACTTTCATGGCCCAGGCATCGGCTCCCAACATCAACGGCGGGTCGAGCAGGATCACCCCGCAAAAACGCTCGGGCTGCTTGTCGGCCGCCATGGCCATCAGCGTGCCGCCCAGCGAATGCCCCACGCCTAGCAGGGGCGCTTGGGTATCCGGCAGATAGCTTAATAGCTCATCCACCAGGTTGGCCCAATTGTGGTTCACTGGGTAGTCTGGATGATGGCCAAGCCGATCCACGGGGTGGATCTCAAAGGTATCGGCCAAGGGTTCGAGCAGGCTTTTATAGCTTAGCCCAGGAAACCCATTGGCATGGGCAAACATCAAATGAGGCCGTGCGGGGGTTGTTGTCATAAAAAAACTCTTGGGCCTTTAACGCCGCCGTTATGGTCGCCAGTACACGTGGCAATACCGTTTTCATACAATCGTTCTCATACAAGCGTTTTCATACAACCGTTTTAACGTGCGAACTAAAGAGCGTCAATCGACATAAGGTTTAACAGGCTAACAAAATATCGGTAGGCGCTGATTTCTAAAACAGAGAGAGCTGCTCAGCGGGTGCGGCTTCTGCCAGGCGATACCCCACCCCCAGCAGACGCACCGGGCGCTCGCCGCGTGCCCAACCAACGTTCAACAGCGTCTCGAACTGCTCAAGGTTGGGCGCGGGGTCGGCATGCTCCACCGTGGTTTGGGTAAAATCGTTAAACTTCACCTTGACCATTAACCCTCTTACGCCAGGCGGTGGGTCCAAGCGGGCATAGCGGCGCTCTAAATCTTCTAACAGCACGGGGAGTTGTTGGCGGCACGCCGCAAGCGTGGGCAGGTCCTTGGCATAGGTCTGCTCGGTACTTACCGATTTACGCTCACGATGGGTTTTAACCGGCCGCTCGTCATGGCCGAGGCTTAACTCGTGCAGGCGTTTACCAAAGCGGCCAAACTGTTCCACTAGCTCAGTAAGTGGGCGAGCGCGCAGGTCAGCGCAGGTATGGATATCCAGCCGCGCCATCTTTTCAGCGGTGCGTGGGCCCACTCCATGAATCTTTTTCACCGGCAGCGCCTGCACAAAGCGCTCCACTTCATCAGGCGTAATCACACACAGGCCGTCCGGCTTGTTCCAGTCGCTGGCGATTTTGGCGAGGAACTTGTTGGGCGCCACTCCCGCCGACACGGTGATGCCTACCTCTCGCCGAACCCGCTCGCGGATCGCCTGCGCCATGCGCGTGGCACTGCCCTGGTGCAGCGTCACTTCGGAGACATCCAAAAACGCCTCGTCCAACGACAGCGGTTCGATTAAATCGGTCACCTCGCGATAAATCGCAAAGACCTGGCGCGCCACTTCCTTGTACTTGGCCATATCGCCACGGATAAGCGTTAAATGTGGGCAGCGTTTCAGTGCCTGAGCCATCGGCATGGCGGAATGAATGCCGTATTCGCGGGCGGGATAATTGCAGGTCGCGACCACCCCGCGCTGCTCGACGCTCCCCCCAATGGCAATGGGAATATCCTTGAGCGCCGGGTTGTCGCGCATTTCTACCGCCGCGTAAAAGCAGTCACAGTCGCAGTGGATAATTTTGCGCACTGGCCACCCTTCTCACCTGTAAAAAAACACAGTTTATCACAGGTTTTTCCTGTTCAGGTCCCGCAGAATGTTCTCAATACTTGTTCGCTGCTGGTGGCGGGAACGGCCAGACGGCGCGCTTCCGGTGAATCCTCGAAGGGCTTAGTCACCGCTGCAAGCAAGGTATGAAAAGGTGCGTAGTCGCCCTCGTAAGCGGCATTAATGACCTCCTGAACGCGGTGGTTACGCGGAATAACGACCGGATTGGCGTGCCGCATCGCTTCCCAACGCGCTGCATCCTGATGGGCAACACATTCGGCCTGCCATGCTTCTATCCACGCGCCCAAGGCGTCAGGCTGAGTGGTTAACGCAAGCACGGCATCATGGGTTTGGGCACCTGGTGAGGCGGCGTACTGGGTCAGCGCGTCAAAGGTTGCCGTCATATCCATCTTGCCTTGGGCCATTTGGATTTCAAGCGACGCCATCAGCGTATTGGCTTGCTCGCTATCAGACGAAAGCCCTAACTTGTCCGCCTGACGCTTGCGCTGCTCATCGGCATGTATATCGGTAAAACGATGAATGGCTTGCGTTGCCTGCTCCACCGCTTCATCGCCCTGCGTCTGCATTAGCGGCAGTAACGTTTCCGCCAAGCGGGCCAGGTTCCATTGGGCAATCGCGGGCTGATTGCCAAAGGCGTAGCGGCCAGCCTCGTCAATAGAGCTAAACACCTTTTGCGGATCAAACTGCTCCATAAAGGCACAGGGTCCGTAATCAATGGTCTCCCCGGTGATGCTGGTGTTATCAGTATTCATCACACCGTGGATAAAGCCTACGCTCATCCAGTGCGCCACCAGCGCGGCCTGGCGGGCAACAACCGCCTCCAGCAGTGCCAGGTAAGGATCATCGGCCTGGGCCGCGTCTGGGTAGTGGCGCTCAATCGCGTAATCCGCCAGGGCTTTTAGGGTCTGTTCATTACGCAGCACCGCAGCAAACTGAAAGGTGCCAACGCGCACGTGGCTGCGAGCCACCCGGGTAAAAACAGCCCCTGGCTCAGGTAGTTGGCGTCTAACCACCTCTCCGCTGGCTACCGCGGCCAGCGCCCGCGTAGTGGGTACGCCAATCGCCGCCATAAATTCACTGACCAGGTACTCACGCAGCACAGGCCCCAAGGGCGAGCGGCCATCACCGCCGCGTGAAAAAGGAGTTCGCCCGCTGCCCTTCAGCTGTATATCCCGCCGCTGGCCCTGCTCGTCTACCACTTCGCCCAGCAAAAGTGCCCGGCCATCCCCCAACTGAGAGACAAAATTACCAAACTGGTGGCCCGCATAGCCAAGCGCAATAGGGTCCGCGCCCGGGGGCAGCGTATTGCCGCTAAACCACTGCGCTAGCGTGGCGTTATCAGGTACCTCACTCGCCCCCAGGGTTTGAGCAAGGGAGTGATTAAAGGCAATTAAGCTGGGCGCTTTTACCGGCGTGGGCTGGCACGCCATCCACAGCGGCTCAGGTAGTGTTTTGTAAAAATGCTCAAACGTCAGCACAGTCACCTCCTCTATCATTGGGCGTTATCTCCTAATACCCTAGCAGTTCACTCAAGCAGGCGGTGAGATAATGTCATCTCTTCACGGGTTACCTTTGCCTCCGGTGCCACGCGACTTCTATCAACGCGATACCGTCGCCGTCGCCAACGACCTGTTAGGTTGCTGGTTAGTACGAGTTATAGACGGCGTTCAAATGGCGGCGCGTATTGTCGAAACCGAAGCTTATTGTGGCGTCCACGACTCAGCCTGCCATGCCCACCGTGGATTAACGCCTCGCACGGCGGCGATGTTCGGCCAGCCCGGTCACGCCTACGTGTACCTGGTGTATGGCATGCACTGGCTGCTTAATATCGTCACCGAACCTGAAGGGTCGCCTTGTGCAGTGCTGATCCGCGCTGTTGAACCCGTGCTTAACGAACCGGCCATGCGCGAGCGGCGCAGTATACCGGGTAGGCAATTATGTAACGGGCCCGGCAAACTCACCCGGGCACTTGGCGTGGATAAAGCACTTTACAGCCACGATATGACGCGCGCCGAGCAGTTGTGGGTATGTGCAGGCAGCCACTCGACGCCCATTGCCAGCGGCCCGCGTGTCGGCATCGACTACGCCGAGCATCATGATCGTGATGCGCCCTGGCGGTTTTGGCTGGAAGGCAACCCGTGGGTATCCAAAGCGCGCTGACCCAGCGTCAACCGCTTAACGGCATGGGTTAATACCGGCGTTAATGGGGCGCGCCATTGATGGCTGAGTAGCGTATCTGCCCGGGTAACACCCAGCGACAGCGAGGCAATGGGCAAGCCCATGGCATGAGCATCACGACAGAAGCGGTAGCCCGAAAACACCATTAACGACGTGCCTACGGCCAGCACCGCATCCGCCTTGTTCAAGCCTGCCTGCGCCGCTTGGCGACGCTCTGCAGGCACCACATCGCCATAATAAACCACGTCCGGCTTTAAAATACCGCCGCAACGCGGGCAATCAAGCACGCGAAACGTACTGAAATCGGTTTCCAGGTCAGCGTCGCCATCTGGCGCGTGCGTGGCATTAAGTACCGCAAAGGCAGGGTTCATGCGCGCCATTTCGCTATGCATGGCATGGCGCATCATCTGGTAATGGCAGGTCATGCACTTCACCAGATCCGCCCGACCGTGCAGGTCGATGACACGCTTTGAACCTGCCCGCTGATGAAGGCGGTCAACATTCTGCGTTACCAAAAGCTCTACAAACCCCATCGCCTCTAGCGCTGCCAACGCCTGGTGAGCGCCACTTATTTGGGCTTCGCGGAGTGCTTTAAATCCGACCAGCGCACGCGCCCAATAGCGCTGACGCACGCTGAGCGATGCCATAAAGTCACCATGCTGAACAGGAGGTGGCCGCTTCCACTGACCGTTAGCGTCGCGGTAGTCGGGAATACCGCTATCGGTACTCACACCTGCGCCGGTAATTACCCACAACCTGGGGTGCTGCTCGATAAAGCGAGCAAGCTCAAACCCCGCCTGGGCCACACTTTTTTCCATTTCCACGGCCTGCGTCAATTGATGCCCTAGGCAAGTTTCCCCTATCTCGACGATACTGTAGGACATTATGGGCACATGCAACGTACCTGGTCTTAACGTACCTGGTCTCAACGTACCGGGTCTTAACGTACTTGGTCTCAGCGTACTGAGCAGCGATGCCTGACCATGCATTGAAGGAGCGCCTCATGCAGAGCGATCACGATATTATTATTGTTGGCGGCGGTATGGTGGGAGCCGCGCTGGCGGCCCGGTTGGGTAACGCGGGCTACGCTATCGGACTGATCGAGCGAGGTGCCGAGCCTACCCCCATGAGCGGCGATTATGACCTGCGTATTTCATCGTTAAACGCCCGCTCGCTGGCGTTTGTTAAGCTTAGCGGTACAGAACTGCCCCAGGAACGCTGCTGCCCCTTCCGCCACATCGATGTCTCCAACCTGGACGGCACTGGGCATAGCGTGTTCTCTGCCAGTGATAGCGGCATGGACGATTTTGGCCTGTTTATTGAAAACCGAACACTTCAGCACGCCCTTTGGCAGCGCCTTCAAGAGCTGCCCAGCGTTACCTGTTATACCCACTGCGCACCTATCAATACGCTGATTGCTGGCGACAAACGGGTGGTCGAACTGGATAACGGCAAGATGCTGAGCGCGCGCCTGGTGGTCGGTGCCGACGGCGCGCGTTCAACGCTACGCCAGCTAGCGGGCATCGAGGTCACTAGCCATAACTACCATCAGCGGGCGCTGATTGTGAACGTGGAAACAGCGCTTCCTCAGCAGGATGTGAGCTGGCAATACTTTACGCCGACCGGACCCATCGCCATGCTGCCGCTACCCGGCCATCGGGCATCGTTAGTATGGTACGACCATGATGAGACGACCAAAGCCCGCGAAGCGCTGGATGACGACGCGCTTAAAGCGGCGATTGAAAACGCGTACCCCAAGCGGCTGGGCAAACTGACCCGCATTGTCGCTCGCGCCAGCTTCCCGATTAAACGCCAGCACGCCCGCCGCTATATCGGCAAGCGCTTGGCGTTAATTGGCGATGCTGCCCATGTGGTTCACCCGCTGGCAGGCCAAGGGTTAAATATTGGCCTGCACGATGCCGATACATTGGCCGAGATGGTTATTAAAGGCCGCGACCCGGGCGACCACATTAACCTGCACCGCTTCGAGTGCCAGCGCCGCGTGGCAAATCAGGCCATGATCGCCGCGACCGACAGCTTCCACCACCTGTTCACCGGCGCCAAACCGCTGCGCCAGCTGGGTGATCTAAGCCTGCATTTGGCCGAACGCTTCCCACTCGCCAAGCGCATGATGATGCAACAGGCCAATGGGTTGAATCCGTTTAAGAGGGGATAAAAGTATTTGATAACGGTCGGTAAACGCAGTGGCGCAGGCTGCCAAGTAGTGGAGCTTGCACCAGCTACTTACGGGTTATTAGTACTTCGTAAGGCGGTGAGCCCCACTCCCGCTGACTGAAAACCACCGTCAACCGCAATTGTCTGCCCCGTGACATACCCGCCTTCAGGGGAGCATAAAAAGGCAATCACCTCGGCTATTTCTTTCTCCTGGCCAAACCGGTTAAGAGGAATGGTCTCAAGGTAGCTTGCTTTCATTTCCGGCGCGGCTTCCACCAGCTTTGCCAATAACTCCGTCTCTACGGGCCCAGGCGCCACGCAGTTGGCTCTTATACCGTGCTCGCCCAACTCCATTGCCTGCTGCTTGGTTAAATGAATAACCGCCGCCTTGGACGTACCATAAGCCGTTCTTAACGTACTGGCGCGCAAACCCGCGATAGAAGCTACGTTAACAATCGCTCCGGATACCTTTTTCATCAGCGGCGTAAGGGCTTGCGTAACAAGAAAGGTGCCGTCCAGGTTCACCGACATGATTTTTTTCCAACTATCAAAGCCAGTCTCCTCTATCGGATGAAGAGCGGCTATTCCTGCGTTATTGACGAGCGCGTCGACACGACCATATTGGCGCTCGATGACCGCAGCCATGGCGCTAACGTCATCAGGATTAGAAACATCACATTCGATTGGCAGCACGCTGCTATACGTCTCGGCCAATTCGTTGGCAACCGTATAGCTCATGTCCACCACGGCTACGTCATAACCCTTTGCAAGAAAAATCTCTACGGCAGCAAGCCCGATTCCCCGCGCACCACCGGTTACAACGGCAACTTTTTTAGTGACCATCAAGCACCTCTTCTCTCGTTATTATTGACTGACCAAAAACATGGATATCTGCGGGAAGAAAGCCACTAATGCGAGCCCTACCAAACACGCGCCAACACAAATAAAGGTGCCTCGCGCTATTTTTTCAATGGAAAGACCTGTCACATTCGCAGCGACATAAAGATTAATACCCACAGGTGGTGTTATCAGGCCAATGGAGAGGTTAATCATCACCAAAACACCAAACCAGACAGGGTCCCAGCCAAGCTGGTGCACAATAGGAAGAAACACCGGTAACGAAATAAACATCACCGTCACCGCATCCATAAACATGCCAATAATCAGCAAAATCAGCATGATAACCAATAAAACAACCCACTCATTGTTGCTCATGCCTAACAGCATGGAAGAGTAAGTGCCTACCAGGTCATCAACCGTCACCACCCAACCAAACAGGCTTGCGTAAGCAACCACCAGCATAACGACGGCAGACGATGCCGCCGCATCACTAACGGCTTCATACAATTTTTTGATGCTTAATGTTTTATAAATGACCGCACCCACCAGCAACGCATAGATAGTGGCCACTAATGCGGCTTCCGTAGGGGTAAACACACCGGCGTATATCCCTCCCAAAATAACGACCGGCGTGAGCAAGCCCCAAAAAGAGTCTTTAAAGGAAGCCCATAATCGACCTGCATAGCCCAGTTGCGGGTAAGGGTTATCACCCATCGACATAACGGAAGGTTCAGATGACAGGCCCGATGATCCCGCAGCTCCCGCGTTTTTCACGCGCCCCCACGGCAGGGTCACTATCATTAAACCGCCCATCATCAAGCCAGGTAAAATGGCAGCCATAAACAGCTTCGATATTGAGGTTTCAGCAATAACGCCGTAAATCACCAACCCGATAGAAGGCGGGATAACAATCGACAAGGCCGCGCCCGTACACACCAAACCTGCAGCATAGGCCTTGCGGTAGCCGTCTTCTTCCATGCCTTTTATGATCATGGGCCCAATGGCGGCAACCGATGCCGGGCCAGAACCACTAACAGCACCCCAAAACAAACAAACGACCGTACCGACGATGCCCATTCCACCGGGAAGACCACCCACCAGTACTCTGAAAAATCGGATCATCCGGTCAGCGATTCCAAGCCTTCCCATCAACGTTCCAGCAAGAATAAAGAAGGGAATCGCTAATAATGAAAATTTGGTAATACCTGTCGCAATCAAATCACCGGCGAGATCTAATCCAAACCCCATGTGCCACATGGCATAAATAGCGGACAGACCGAGTGAGAATGCGACGGGCACCCTCAACAAAAGCAGCAGGAAAAAGACGCTAATCATCTGTGAACCTGTCGAAAGCGTGCCGAAGATATCAAACATCTGCGCCTCCGATCGTGGGTTCCACGTTGCCGTTCATTTCTTGCCATGCACGCTGCAAAAATCGAATAGCAATGAGAATAAAGCCAAAAGGTATCGCAACGTGGTAGTACCAGGCGGGTAACCCTAGGCCGTAAGAGCGGGTTCCACTATTAAACTGATTGCTTAACACTTCCCAGGAGAAATAGGCTGACATGCATAGTAACGTTACAGACAGCAGCACAGACAACATAAAGACGACTGTTTTAGCGTGCCTTGGCAATACGTTATAGAGAACAGTTACCGCCAAGTGTTCACCCCGCCTTGCCGCAATCGCCGCGCCAAAAATAGTTAATATCAAAAACCCATTGGTAAGAAGTTCTTCTGTCGCGGCAAGCGAGTAGTTAGTACCGTATCGAACAACGACATTAGCGAAGCCAAGTAGCGCCATACTCAAGAAGAGGCCAGTGCATACTATTTTTTCAAATTCGTTAATTATAAATTTCATAAGGCATTGACCCTATACTGACACCAATAACTCTGACTAAGGTTAGTCAGAGTTATTGTCAGTAAATGCTATTCGTTATTGCTGCTTGGAACTTTCTATCGTTTCGACAAAGCTGGAAACGATGTCAGGACCGACTCTTTCAGCCCAGATATCAAAGGCAGGTGCCGTTGCTTGCCTAAATACCTCGATCTCTTCCGGGGTCAATTCGGTAATATCCATGCCTTGTTCACGAAGGAAGTCGACGCCCTCAGCCGTATTTTCGCGTGTAATGGCGAGCTGATGCGCCATGGCCTGGTCAGCCGCTTGCTGAACCATCTCCTGCGTTTCAGCATCGAAGCTTTCCCAACGCTGCTTGGAAATGCCTAAAAAGATAGGGTCATACGAGTAGTGCCAGAGCGTTATATAGTCTTGCACTTCATAAATACGCTGGGGAATGATAACGGCACCAATTCCATTTTCCTGACCGTCAACAACGCCTTGCTGCAATGCCGAGATCGTCTCGACCCACTGCATTTGCTGCGGGTTGGCGCCCAATGCATCCATAACATCAACATACATAGGACCTGCCACGCGCATATTTAACCCGCGCATATCGTCAGGGCTACGAATCGGCCGTTTACTATTGGTCAGTTCACGAAAACCGCTTTCACCCCAGGCCAGCACCTTAACGCCCTTTTCATCCATGATCTCTTCAAGCAACTTAACCGGCTCGCCGTTCATGGTGGCGTCTACCTGATCATAACCGTCGTAGAGATAAGGCAGTGAAAAAACAGCCATTTCAGGTATTAACGGCGTGACATTAATGGCGGAGGTCATCACTAAATCAATAGCGCCCCTACCCACCATTTCAAACTGGCGCATCTGGTCGCCACCCGCTAACTGCGAGTTAGGAAACGTACGAACCGACAGTTCGCCTTCTGAGGCTTCATTTAACAAGTCGTTAAAGAGTTCAGCGGCTTCATGCCACGTGGTGGTGTCACCGGTGTTATGAGAAAGCCTTAATGTTTCAGCGGATGCCGCACTGGCAAAAAGCAAGCTTGCAGCAGAGGTGGCCCAGACAGTTTTTAAAAAAGCATGGCGTTTCATTATGTTCTATTCCTCGTGGCGTATCCGTGCTAACGCACTTGATTGTTATAATCCACAATATGGACCATTCGTTATATATACGACAATAAAAATTTGCCAAAAGCACTCCAGAAAGTCAAAGTATCAGCAAAATAAGCTCAATACACGCGCCATTAAAACAACAATCGGTCCATAATATGGAACACAAAGCCTTAATAACGGAGAGCACAACCGCTGGTGCACAAAGCGTCGACCGTGCACTGGGGTTATTAAGCCTGATTGCTCGACAAGCCGAAGGCAGCTCACTGGCCGATTTAACCAGGCACAGTGGTTTAAACAAGCCCACGGTAAGACGATTGCTGCTGGCACTTATTAATGCAGGAATGGTAGAGCAATCGCCCGCTAATCATCATTATCAATTAGGCCCAGAAGCCTATTTGCTGGGCCACAGAGCTTCCGAGCAACATAACCTGACGCGACTGGCTACGTGCAATGTCGCTCGTTTAGCGCAGCGAACGGAAGATGCCGCCTGTCTTTCTATCCGCCGAGGCCACTTCTCGCTGTGTCTGTATCGTGAAGACGGCGTTTATCCCATTCGGACCCATGCCCTTGTGCAAGGCGCCTATCATCCTCTGGGAGTAGGCGCAGGCTCACTCGCCATGTTGGCAGCGCTGCCTGACGCTGAAATTACCCACGTATTAGATGCACAACGCCCGCTCCTTGAACAGCAGTACCCCCAACTGGCTCCAGAGCATATGGTAAACCTGGTGAACGAAACGCGGTTGCAGGGCTATGCCGTTAACCCTGGGCTGGTGTTTGCGGATTCATGGGGAATCGGCATTGCCCTACGTTGGCCTGATGGCGTACTGGCCGGCTCACTTTCGCTAGCAGCGATAGAGAGCCGTATGCAGGAACCACGTCGTTCCCAAACGCTTGTGCCGAGATTAAAAGAAGAGGCGTTAGCGATTGAGCATCTGTTAGCCGCTGAATTTACAAGACATCAAACATCTCCCACTCCCCTCGCCAGGAGCAAATAATGACAAAAGCACAGATCGTCGGTTGGGCCCACTCCCCTTTTGGAAAATTGCCCGAACCCGACACCCAAGCGCTGATGCAAAGCGTGGTTCAGGATGCGCTCGTTCATGCAGGCGTCGATCATGAGGCTATCGACGGCATTTTTGTCGGTGTCTATAACAACGGTTTCTCGGCTCAGGACTTCCAAGCAGCCCTGGTGGCGATGGGCGACGAGCGCTTTGCGCACACGCCCGCCACGCGTTACGAAAATGCCTGCGCAACAGGCAGCGCAGCGCTGCATGGCGCGCTCGACTTTATAGAGTCTGGGCGTGGGCGCATCGCCCTGGTCATCGGCGCTGAAAAAATGACGGCAACGCCCACTGCTGAAGTGGGCAACATTCTGCTAAGCGCCAGCTATCACCGTGAAGAAGCCCATATTGCGGGGGGCTTTGCGGGGGTGTTCGGCGAAATTGCGGAACGTTACTTCCAAACCTACGGGGACCGCTCCTACGAACTCGCCATGATCGCGGCCAAAAACCACGCCAACGGCGTGTTTAACCCCTATGCCCAAATGCGCAAAGATATCGGCGTCGATTTCTGCGCCACCGTTTCAGACCACAACCCGACGGTCGCAGGCCCTTTGCGTCGCACAGACTGCTCGCTCATATCGGATGGCGCCGCAGCCATGATTATTGCCGATGCTGAGACGGCCGCTCAATTAAAGCGTGCGATTGCCTTTCGGGCACGAACGCAAGCCAATGACTTAATGGCGCTTTCAAGACGAGACATATTGGAGTTTCGTGGGGCATCGATGGCCTGGCAGAAAGCGCTCGCAAGCGCTGACGTCAACATTATGGATTTATCCCTCGTCGAAACACACGACTGCTTCACTATCGCCGAGCTGCTTGAGTACGAAGCGATGGGGCTCGCCAAGAAGGGGGAGGGCTATCGTGTTATTCAGGAAGGTATCACGCAAAAAGATGGCGCCTTGCCCGTCAACCCATCCGGCGGGCTAAAGTCCAAAGGTCATCCTATCGGCGCTACCGGGGTTTCCATGCATGTAATGGCCGCCATGCAGTTAATGGGTGAGGCGGAACAAATGCAAATACCCAATGCAAACCTGGCTGGCGTCTTCAATATGGGCGGCGCGGCGGTCACTAATTACGTGTCTATTCTGGAGCGTGTGAAATGAGCCTGAATGAACACAATAGCCTCGTGCCTGTTTCTACCCGAGTGATGAATCTGTCTCACCTTCTCACCGAAAGCTCGCGCCGCTTCTCGAATGAGATTGGTTTTGTGTGGGGCGAAAAGACCTGGACATGGAAAGAGATGGAGGAGCGTTCACAAGCGTTTGCGTACGCGCTCCGCCATGAAATGGGCCTGCAAAAGGGTGACCGCTTACTGGTTCAGTCCTCCAACTGCCACCAAATGTTTGAAGCGATGTTTGCCTGTTGGAGAATAGGCGCCGTATGGGTGCCGACCAACTATCGTCAGTCGCCCGACGAAGTGGCTTACCTGGCTGAATCCTCTGGGGCAAAAGGCCTGCTTTGTGGCGCCAGCTTTCCCCGTCACGCCACCGCTTGCGCCCCTCTTGTTGATGTGACGATCTCGATTGGAGAGAGTGATTTCGCCGTCGATTACGAAACGCTGGTGGAACGCTTTTCAGGCCAGCACATGCCAACCGCCGCGGTTAATCGCGATGACCCTGCGTGGTTTTTCTTCACCTCTGGCACCACCGGGCGCCCCAAGGCAGCGGTACTGACCCATGGCCAAATGGCCTTCGTTGTCACGAATCATTTATGTGACTTGATGCCAGGAACCAACGCCTCTGACGCGTCTATCGTCGTCGCGCCTCTGTCTCATGGCGCGGGCGTTCATCAGCTTGCCCAAGTCGCTCACGGCGTTAAAACCATACTCCCGGCGGACGAGAAATTTGACCCCGAGGTGATTTGGCAACTGGTTGAAAAGTGGAACGTGACCAACCTATTCACCGTGCCCACTATTGTCAAAATGCTCATTGAGCACTCCAGTGTAAAGCGGCATGACCACTCTTCCTTACGCTACGTTGTCTACGCTGGTGCGCCCATGTACCGGTCCGACCAGGTGAAAGCGCTGGAAACATTAGGGTCTGTGCTGGTTCAGTATTTCGGGCTTGGCGAGGTAACCGGCAATATAACGGTGCTGCCCCCTGCGCTTCACCACGTTGACGATAACCACATGAAAATCGGGAGCTGCGGCTTTTCGCGTACCGGCATGCAGGTGCAAATTCAGGATAGCAACGGTGCTGAAGTGGCCGCCGGTGAAACGGGAGAAATCGCCGTCATCGGGCCGGCTGTTTTTGCGGGCTACTACAATAACGCCGAAGCCAATCAAAAGAGCTTTCGAGATGGCTGGTTTTTAACGGGTGACCTGGGCCATCGGGATGAAGAAGGATTCATTTACCTGACCGGGCGCGTTTCGGATATGTATATATCGGGCGGCTCCAACATTTATCCTCGCGAGATCGAAGAGAAGCTGCTTAGCCATCCTGCCATTTCCGAAACAGCCGTATTGGGCGTACCTGACCCTGTCTGGGGTGAAGTCGGCATGGCCGTGTGTGTGCTTTACCCCGGCCAGCCACTGGATACTGCCTCCTTGAATGCATGGCTGAGTGAGCGCATTGCTCGCTACAAGATGCCTAAAAGCTACGTATTCTGGGAAGAAATGCCCAAAACGGCTTACGGAAAAATCACTAAAAAGCTCATTCGTGAAACATTAACTGAGCGTGGTGAATTACAGGAGGCAACATGAGTTCTCCTCCCAGCAATGCGGTAGCGCTTGGCTATATCGAACACCCAGGCACGCCTGCACAAACGCGCTACCAGGCGCAGCTCTGCCATACACAAGAGCGATCACTCACGCTTGAAGGCGGCCAGACGCTACATGACGCTATCGTCCAGACGCTTCAAAAGCAGGCCATCTCATCAGCGTACTTAACGATCAATAATGCAGCGATGCAAACGCTTCACTATGTCATCCCGGACGATGACCCAAGTGGGCAACATGCCGCCTGGTACAGTGAAACGCATCGCTTATCACCACCGGCAAACATACACACCGCAGGCATTCATGTAGGCCTGCGTGATGGTGAACCTTTCCTGCATTGCCACGGGATATGGCAGCGAGGCGATGGGCATACTTCAGTTGGCCATCTGCTAGCGCCCGTGTCGATATTAGCCAATGACATTGAGGTGTCGTGTATCGCGATAGAAGGCGCCTATTTGGCCGTCACGGCTGATGAAGAAACCCGGTTTCCTCTTTTTGCGCCTTACCAGGGCGCCAACAGTGCCGCTAAGCCCAATGCACTTTTACTGACGCTACGCCCGAATCAAGACCTCAATGCCGCCATAGCAGCAACGGCTAAACACTACGGCATTGATACGGCACAGATCATGGGCCTTGGAAGCCTGGTGCAAACCTGTTTTACAGACGGCCACCAGCTTAAAAGCCACGCGAATGAAATACTGATACTCGATGGAACATTGAAAGATGGGCAACCCTCACTTCAAGCGGTCTCTGTCGGTATCGGCGGCGAGCAACATCAAGGAGCGCTTGCCCCTGGGCGAAACGCTATCTGCGTTACCTGTGAGCTATTGCTGCGCTTTTAATTCGCTCTTATCAGTTAACGTAGAAGGCGTTATCGCCAAGTGGCTCGCTTGGCGCTGATGACGAATACCGACAGTTTCCCTTAACGCTATGCTATCGCGTGACCAATTATCGCTGGATAATTTAAGGTTACCTAGTCATACGATTCGCATTCGCCAATAGTATAATTAGGCAGCAAGCTAATGGACGGGATCCGTTTACCACTCTTTAGGATTAATCAATGTCTTCAGAATCGGCCGATTTGGCAGCGTTGGAGCGTTTTTTCGAGAAATTGGCACTGCTGCCTAAACCAGAACCTTTAACACCCAATTTGTTTTCCGTTGCAGGGCCAGGTCAGCATGAGAACCGGCTATCCAACTTAATGGCCTTCTTTATGGGCGGCTATCCCGGCGCACCGCACTGGTTAGCCAAAGCCATTTTGCATGCGCTAGCTCGTAAGTTTGATCATGACGATCTACAGCAAGTCGACTGGGAAGCAATCACTACCGAACGGGAAGTAGGAAGCTGGAATGTTGAAAGCGAGTCAACCAAACGCTTGGACTTAGTGGTTTCGGGAAACGACTTCGTATTAGGCATTGAGCATAAAGTATGGGCTTCAGCGACGAATAATCCGTTTTATGCCTATGACAAATTGCTGGGAAGCTACGCGGTTACCACCTACAAGTGCGTTTTATGCCCGGATGACACCAGAGAAGATGTTCGGATACCCGCCCAGAACGCAGGCTGGCCAACGCTATCCTACTCGGAAATAGTGGCCTCGGCGTATGAACTGTACGGGCAAGACGTGGCCCCGTCCAATCAGACAAAATGGCAAGTTTTCTACCAGGAATTATTACAGCATCTCGCCTCTATCGCCCACCCAACCGAAGAAAAGACGATGACAAAAAACGAACTGGATTTTTCGTTAAAGCATTTCAATAGCTTATATGAAGCATCTCAACGTTTGAAACAATTCGAGCAAGAACTGGTGGCGGAAGGTAAAAGTCATATTGCTGCTGCGTTGCAAATAGCGACAACGGATATCACTACCAAGAAAAACCCAGATATTTGGGGTGACGATATGCGCGTGTGTCGGTTTTCCCCTAGCGGTTGGGGTAACAACGGGGACTCACAAATATGTCTCGTTTATTATCCTTCTTCAGCGTCAGAAGGCGATGAAAGTATCGGTTTTGAAGTTCGGGTATATCTGGAAAGCCAAACAAGCAATGACCCTTGGCTAAAAAATATCGAGCAAGCTTTCTTGGATGTAACGCCTGTCACTAAACAGCCGAGCTGTAGCTGGTACAGAGACGGCAATGACACGCATACCTGGTACGAAGTTAAAGGGCGCTGGTTAGCATTGAGTGCATGGCCCCACGAGTACACTAAAGCAGGCGCCATGAAAGCGCTGGGCGATTTAGCGAAATGGGTGAACGAGCACGCCTTCCTGCCAGAAACCCAAGCCACAACCCTCGCCTAATAGTGAGCAGTTAACCATCGCTGTATTGCCTCAAGTGACGCCTCGCTCGGTAATGCATTGCAATAGCCACGTATTTCTTGCACTCCCCACTGGCTGCCTTGTGGGGAGAGCGCGATGGTTAACGCTTCTGGTGCTTCCATGTGGTAGACAAATACCTGGCGAGCGCTGACTTGTGCCGCATAACTGCCAATGCAGTGATGCATTTGCTTGCCTTCAGCCAGTAAGGCACCCCAACATTCCAACGCAACAATATCGGATTTTCTAAATGATACTGAATATTAATGCAGCGGTCTGTGGGTTGAATACGCTCAGAAGGTGTTAGTGACTAATATAAGCACCGTGTTTTAGCGAATAGATGAGCAAAAAAAGGGGTAGTCTATTTCTGGTAAAGCTCGCTATTGGGAGTGCTGTACCTTTAATCTCCGCCAAAGGGCTTGATCAAGACGAATCTCAGATTACCCTTCAACTTTCCCCACCGCCGGTGCCACTCGCCATGATGAAAACAGCGTTAACCCTATCGTTAGCTTTATGCACCATGACATTGATCAGCGGGTGTAACGACGACAACACCGCCGCTTCCAACGCACCAGCAACAGAGGCTGGAGCCGAGCAAAGCCAGCCCAATCATGAGATGACCGATCAGTGGGTTGGCCGATGGATCGGTGTGGAAGGATTATTTCTGGACGTCAGCCAGGACGATTCCGCTGGCCCCGGCCATTATCTGCTTGAAATGCAGTACGGCCTGGACGCCGACCAAAGCGGCACATTCGAAGGGCAAGCCACAGACGACGGCATTAGCTTCAGCCGCGATGACGGCCAGCAGCTACTTCGCGCAGGTGATGGCGAAGCCACCGGCTTGAAATGGCTAGCGGAGAAGGAAGACTGCCTGGTAGTTCAGGCAGGCGAAGGCTACTGCCGCGACTGATTTTCCCGGCAATCACAAGAAGCGGCTACCTGCTTTCGGGTAGCCGCCCATTCGCAAGAATCGTTAAAACCGGGAAAACTTATTCGCTCGCCACTTCAGAAAAGTGGCCCGACTTATCCAGACTAAATTCGAGAAAATCTCGTGCAAGGTAAAGCGATCCCGAATACGCGCTTTGGGCCTCTTTGCGGATATCCTCGATGGAAGGCGATGCCAAGGGGTTTAGCTGATAACGCGGGCTAAAGTGAGTCAGCACCAGGTTTGGCAGCGCTACCGATTCGGCAAAATCAGCTACAAGCCTGGCGTAGCTATGCCCCACCTCAAGCGCCTTCTGGGCCATTTCCTGCGTATACGTGGCTTCATGCACCAGCACTTGCGCCCCAGCGCACGCTTCCCACAACAGCTCAGGCTGGGCATTGTCTCCTGCGATGACCACTTTCCTGGCCTCATGCTTGAGGAGTAAGCACTCATGGCTTGTTAATGTCTCCCCCGCGAACTCAATATCGAACCCTCTTTTCAACTGCCCCCACAACGGCCCTCTGGGAACCCCTTTCTGGATGAGTTTTTCGATGTTCAGGGCAGCATCGACGTTTTTCTCTGTCAACGCATAGGCATAAGACGCCACCCCATGGGAAAGCTTGAACGTGGCAACCGCCATGTTTTCAAACTCAATGCTCGGCAGGTCATCTGAGCAGATAAATTCCAGCGCGAAGGGCAAACCTAGCTGCGTGGCCTCGCAAGTAGCCTCCAACCACGCTTTGATGCCTGCGGGTGCGACAATGGTAAGCGGCGCTTTTCGACCGTTCATTCCCGCGCTCGCCAGTATGCCCGGCAGCCCATAGCAGTGGTCGCCGTGCACATGGGTAATCAAAATGGCGTTTAATGAATGAAACGACAGCTTTGTGCGCAAAACCTGATGCTGGGTGCCCTCTCCACAATCGATCAGGTACCAGCCTTTTCCCTTGCTCTCGCGCAAAGCAATGCCGGTGACGTTTCGGCTTTTGGTGGGCACACCGGCGGAGGTGCCTAGAAACAGTAAGTTCATATTCTTCCGGGGCATCTATTGATTGGTATCGGCATGGCCGCTAAACAGTGAGAAAAATACCCAGCCAACGTGTGAATCGGTTGAATTGCCGCCATTATTCGTATGCATCGCTCATATTGCCACGACTCCCCAAATTTAAAGAGATCATTACTCCCTCATTAATAAACAATAAAGTCAGGTACTGAAACATGCTCTGCGATATCAATATTTTGAATACCCAAAATGCCACTTAACTTCGCCGAGTGTCACGCTTTACCGATACCTTCGGTAGCCCGTTGTAACAAGTGGTAGGCAAGGCCTCTGTCTAAATTAGCCAGCGGGGCCCCATCCTGGGTGGTAAGCATTTGGCACCCCTTTATTTAGCTGACAGCGATCAACATAAGCGCTAATAAGTCACACGACCGCAATACACATGCACCTTTCATGTGTTACCAATGGTTAGGCAACCCACTCTCTTTTAGGGACGATTTGCCATGACAGCCATCAACGAGAAAGTCTTCATCAGCCCCGGCCGCTACGTGCAGGGGGAAGGTGTTACCGCCCGCGCCGGACACTATGTGTCAGCGCTCGGGAAAACGGCGCTGCTGATTGCCGACGATGTGGTTTGGGACATCGCGGGTAAGGAGCTAAGCGCGAGCCTGGAAGGCGAAGGCGTCAGTTTCGAGCGTGCAGTGTTCGAAGGTGAGGCTTCTACCCGCGAAATCGACCGCCTCGTTGAGCTCGGCCGCAAGCAGCAGGCAGATGTCGTTATCGGCTTTGGTGGCGGTAAAGCCATCGACACTGCCAAAGGTGTGGCTGAAAAGCTCGAAGCAGCCTGTGCCATACTGCCAACCACTGCTTCTACCGATGCGCCTACCAGCGCCTTGTCAGTCATCTACAGTGACGATGGCGAGTTTGAGTCCTACCGCTTCTACAGCAAGAACCCTGACTTGGTGCTGGTCGATACCGGCATCATCTGCAAAGCGCCGCCGCGCTTTCTGGCCTCGGGCATTGCTGATGCACTGGCCACCTGGGTTGAGGCCCGCGCCGCCATCCGCGCTAACGCCAACAACATGGCGGGCGGCAAAGCCACGTTGCTGGGTGCTACGATTGGTGAGAAATGCGAAGACATCCTTTTTGAGCATGCCATGCTGGCCTACCAAGCCAACGAGGCGCAGATCGTCACGCCCTCATTTGAAGCCGTGGTCGAGGCCAACACTCTGCTCAGCGGCCTGGGTTTTGAAAGCGGCGGCCTGGCGGCAGCGCACGCCATTCATAACGGTTTTACCGCCCTGCATGGAGAAATCCACAACCTGACCCACGGCGAAAAAGTAGCCTACGGCACAGTCGCGCAGCTGATTCTCGACCAAGCGCCTCAGGCGGAGCTTGAAGAGTATTTAGATCTCTACCTGGCGCTGGGCCTTCCGGTGACACTGAAAGCGCTGAAGCTTGACCAGGCAAGTGAGGAAGATCTTTACCGAGTGGCCGAAGCGGCGCTTAAAGAGGGCGAATCAAGCCATAACCTGGCGTATGAGCTAACGCCCAAGCAGATTGTTCACGCTATTAAAGCAGTGGATGTGCATGCGCGGGCGTTTATGGAGAAGGTTGGCCTGAGCGAGTAAGGCCTAAGAGGCGGGGCGCTACGGCGCTCCGCCTTGGTCCCACTTGCCTGCGAGGCATCCAGTGAACAACTCGTGGAAATAGAGCAAATCTCAACAATCTGCACACTTTAGCCAGAAATCCAAACGTCTAAACCTCACGTGGATAGGATCTTGACTGGCGGTCTTCGGTCTTCCAGAAACTTGGAAGCAGTCTTTGATTCATACTCACTAAATGCCATATGGGTTCTTGATGGGAACGCCTACATAACGCCGCTTTAAGCAGTTAACAACACTACCACTTTGCCTACTCCATAGCCGGCAAATATTAAAGATGAAGAAAACCTAAAGTTGTAAATTCGTCTTAAACGCATTGTTATCTTATATATTTACTATCTTAACTCGACAAATCATGGACAGCTTTATCTTTCCTATGTAATTCATAATACAAAGCAAAAACTTATCATATGGAAAACTCATAACTCAAAAATTCTAACATCAAGCAAATCTAAATAAAATTTTTTATCAAGTTAAAACAATCCTATTATTTTCATTGATAATGTGTATTAGTGAGATTATATTAATAAATGAGAGACTTGCTCTCAAACATATAGGAAAAACCATCATGGCTCTAAAACCAGGTCCAAAACCAATTGCTGAATCAACAGGAAAACCTGATTAACGCCGACGCGACAATAAAAGCACGCCGGGAAACACTCCAGAATTGAAACCTAGCAAATCCTCGAAAAAATAGGATAGAGCACTGATAAAAGCTACCGTAATGGTAGCTTTTCATTCCACTTCTCGTCTTATTTGCATACTGTAAGCTAAGAGCATTTACACGTAAACCTACATTTTTAGCCTACGTAAGATTTTCGTTCTTACTCTTTTTGGCAACTATCACAACACCTTATTCCACCCGAAAATGCACATTAAGAAGACATGATCAAACGTAAGACAGGCCGTATGATCGCGGTGAAAGCTCCACTCTGTTTTTATGAATAAATTTGACCGACCTGAGAAAGGTTAGCGCTAATTAAAAGGATGCTGGCAGTATTCATTATTGTTTTACAGGATTTTTCAGATTGGTAACTTGTTTGGCGATCCATTATAAGCGACACGTTATCCTATTAAGGCTTATAACGCGTCAACGCAATGCCGCAAGCGATCAGCCCCGAAGACACAAACCGCCATACGCCGAAGCCTTCTTTTAGAATGATGGTGGAAATAAGCGCGGCAAACAGCACGCTGGTTTCGCGTAGCGCCGAGACCATGCCAAGAGGCGCGTAGGCCATCGCCCAGATAACGATCCAATACGCGCCAACCTGCATTCCACCGCCAGCGATGGCGGGTGCCAAGTTGCCGCATACGACTTTTTTTATTTCCCTGGCTTTCCACATCAGGGCAATCACAAACGTCAGTAAGCCGTTGCCGAGCGTCAACAACACCGCAAAGCCAAGTACCGAGCCCGCTTGCCGAGCGCCCAATCCACCCACCAGCGTGTAAGAGGCGATCAGGCCGCCCGTGCCCAACGCAAGTATTATGGCGCGTGGGTTGCGCGTAATACCGGTACGGCCGTCGAAGGCCAGCGACATCACCCCCACCCCGAGAAATAGCACCCCGAACAGCGGTAACATACCCAACATTTCGCCCGCGAACGCGGCCGCGCCCAAGGTGACGAGTAATGGCGCCGAGCCCCGCGCGATAGGATAGACTTGGCCGAAATCACCATACTGGTACGCCATGGGCAGGCAGAAGTGATAAGCCGTATGTATCAGGATAGCCAGGCCCAGAAGTGGCCAACTGGCTGGGTCTGGGAGCGTGACAAAAGGCAAGGCGAGTGCAGAAACAGCGCTGCCCAATAACGTGATCACCGCCATAACAGCAATTCTGTCACCGCTCACTTTGACGATCGCGTTCCAACTGGCGTTGAAGAGCGCCGCGAGCAGAACGATCATGGTTATTTCGGGGCTCATATCACCTTATCCTTGGGCGGCAGGATACTACGTTAAGAAAAAATGGTTTTCCCAGCATAGCTTAAATCCCTGTACCCATAGACTTTGCTACTTACTGCTCGCATACCGCTTTTCACCACCGGGCCTCTAGCCCCTTAACGGTTAGCGTTTTCTTCAGCCACCTGACGAAGCGCATCGACCAGCACGTCAGCGGGCTGGGCGCCAGGAATCAGGTAGCGCCCGTCGAGGATGAATCTTGGCACCGCACTTACCCCTGCCTCCATGAACTGCTGTTCTGCCGCTCGAACCTCGTCCGCGTACTGATCAGAGCGGGCGATAGCCTCAGCGGCGTCGCCATAAAGCCCTACCTCAATGGCCTTCGTGAGAAAGCCGACAAGGAATTAACAGGTAGCGCTTTTCAAGATGGAAAAACCACCACGTCATCCCCCTCTTGCCATGGATGAAACTTGGTCATGGCCTGCAGAAAAAGCGCGTGTTCCAACCAGTGTTGTAGCCACCGCTGCAGGTGCGGATAAGGTAAGCTATAAAAGACATCGCGATCTACATGGGCAAATTGGCGGATAAAAGGCATGATGCCAATATCAGCAATGGTCGCGTTATCTCCCAGAAGATAAGGCTTTTGAGTCAGCTTCTCCTCTAAAACCTGTAAAAAAGCTTCACCCCGTTGCCGGTACTCTGCCTGGGTCATTTCGAGATGTCGGTCGGCGTATTTATAGCGATCCAACCAATGTTTAAATTCATTATCGTTTTGTTCGATCAGGGCATTGGCCTGGGTCCTAACCTTCGCAACTAACAGCCCTTGCGGATCTTGTTGCTCAAGCGCCCACACCATTATTTCTCGGCTCTCTTCAATCACATTACCATCAAAAAGCTGTAAAACAGGCACAGTGCCTTTCGGGCTAATCGCTAGCATCTGGGCCGGTTTGTTCTTCAATGTGATCTCGCGCAGCTCCACCGGTAACTCAGCAAACAATAAGCCGAGCCGGGCACGCATGGCATAGGGGCAGCGACGAAAAGAGTAAAGGCGATGAAGTGATGACGTCATGGGCATTTTTCACAGTTGAATTGAAGTCAGTAGACTCGGTGACCACTCTAAGGCGAGACGTTAGCCGTTCGCGTTTTCTTCAGCCACCTGACGAAGCGCATCAACCAGCACGTCAGCGGGCTGGGCGCCAGAAATCAGGTAGCGACCGTCGAGGATGAATCCCGGCACAGCGCTCACTCCTGCTTCCATAAACTGCTGTTGTGCCGATCTAACCTCGTCCGCGTACTCATCAGAGCGGGCAATGGCTTCGGCAGTGTCGCCATCAAGCCCAACCTCAATAGCCTTCTCGCGTAGAACCTCTGGGTCTGAAGGGTTTTTCGCCTCACCGAAGTAGGCATCAAACAGGGCCAGTTGTAGGGCCGTCTCTCGGTTCTGCGTAGCCGCCCAGGCAAGCACCCGGTGGGCATCGAAGGTGTTGTTCGCCCGGCGCTCAAGGGCGCCACGGAAATTCAGGCCAAGCTCTTCAGCCACCTTCATGATCTCACACTGGGACTGCTCCATGGTGGCCGAGTCCTTGCCGTACTTGCGGCACAGATGCTCAAGTATGGGCTCGCCCTCGGGTGGCATGTCGCGGTTGAGCTCGAAGGGCTGCCAGTGCAGCTTGATTTCGATCTCGCCCTTCAAGGTTTCCAGCGCTTGTTCCAGACGGCGGTAGCCGATGGCGCACCACGGGCAGGCAACATCAGATACTAAGTCGATTCTTACCTTCTGCATGATGGATCTCCTCGTCAGCTTCGGTCATTAAGGCTAAAACGCCGAGCCCTGGCTTGTATCACGAAAGACATAACCCTGGTCAAGGCTACCATCTCCTTCTCTTCATATAGAAATTCAATAAACGGCTTGGTCCGCCAAACCATCCGGGTGTATATTTGTACGGAATACCCGTACATCAAGGTGACCTTATGGACACTATTAGCGTTAACAAGTTTAGAGACAATCTAAAAAGTGTCGTAGAGCAAGTCATCAGCCGTCACGAACCCCTCAAGGTAACTCGGCGTGCTGGTGAGGCTTTTGTGGTTATCAGCGCGGATGACTGGGAGAGGGAGCAAGAAACGCTCCACGTACTGCAAAGCAATAACCTTATGCAACAAATTGCTGACTCTCTTGAGACACATCAAAGCCGCCAAGGTTATCAACCGACCAAAGAGCAAATGGATGAGATCACTGGTATTTGAGGGGAATACCTGGGATGCGTATGAAACCATGCGTGAAAAGGACAAACGCCTGCACAAAGCGCTCTGTAAATTGCTCAAGGAAATGCTACGTACTGACGATCCCGCCTCTGGCTTGGGCAAGCCTGAACCGCTCAAACACAACCTGACGGGGCTATGGTCTAAGCGAATCTCACAAAAAGACCGCTTGATATACCGATTCGACGATACCGCCATTTATATCTTCGCTATCGGAGGTCATTACAATCAACACTAAAAGGGATTGGCTCTGCAGGAAGTCATGAGCGACCCAGCGTTGTTATCACCATGCTCCACTCCTAGAAAAAGCCACTTTGCCTCTATCCCAGAAAAATGGCTCGTTTAATCCAAGGCGTATTCGCTAAAATCCCGCGCCAAATAAAGCGAGCCTGAATAGGCCTTCTGGGCCATCTCTTCGGTGTAGGTGGCTTCATGCACCAGCACCTGCGCGCCCGCACACGACTCAAACAACAAGTCAGGCTGATCATTGTCCCCTGCGATCACCACTTTTCTCGGCTTGTACTTGAAGATCAGGTAGTCATGGCTTTTTAACTGATCGCCTTCAAACTCTATATCAAACCCTTGCTTCAACTGCCCCCACAACGGCCCTCTCGAAATTCCCTTTTGCGCTAGTTTATCCACATCCAAGGCAGCGTCGTCCCTTGTCTCCGTCAACCCATAAGCGTAGGACGGCGCCCGGTGTGAAAGCCTGAAGGTGGTAACGGCGATGCTCTCAAACTCAACGCTCGGCAGCTCATCCGAGTCGATAAACTCTAGGGCAAAGGGCAAACATAGCTGCGTGGCCTCACAGGTAGCCTCCAACCACGCCTTGATGCCTGCAGGTGCCACAATGGTAAGTGGCGCTTTCCGGCAGCCCATAGCAGTGGTCGCCGTGAACGTGAGTAATAAAGATGGCCTTCAG
>NZ_JBQSUZ010000011.1:0-114545 GCF_052375975.1 Halomonas sp. TP35
ATAACGCCTTTCGCCACCAACGTCGCAATGTCTACGCGTTATACGTTATTGCTTTACTGCTGCTGTTCAGCCTGTTCGGCTGGTTTTTAAAGGAGCAGCGTGAACAGGAGATAGCCTCTGCTGAGGCGCAGAGCGATGCGCGTGCCAGCCTGATTGGGGAGTGGGTAGAAAGCATCTTCTCTCAAACGTACCACGTGCTGGTCAGTGTCGCTGACCTTCAGAACATGCCTGATGTGGTCAGCGCCACGCAAATGTCTCGGATGTTAAGCGATCGTCATCGCTATGCCCCCCTGGTTCAACGAGTGGTTCTGTTGGATAGCCAAGGAATCATGATTGCTAGTAGTGGAGATAACCACTATCAGGGAGCGGATTTTAGTGACCAGGATTTTTATAAAGTCTTGAGCGACCCTGACTATCCCATGGAGGACATCGTTACGCCGCTTTACTGGTCCAGTGAGGAACAAACCTACTCTCTGATACACGCGTTACGTCTGACAGATTCATCAGGTGCCTTTGCGGGCATGGCATCAGCACGTGTGGCATCACAAGCATTTGCCGACATGGTTAACCAAATGCAGATTCGCCAGGGTGAAAGCATCGCCCTGGTAGACGCCACGCTTAAATTAATCGCCCGCAATCCTGGTGACGAGCGCACGCAAACCGGGGGACAAGTGGAGGGAGTGACCGTACAACGCGTTCTGGACAGCGGCCAGACCCCGTGGTCGGACGTGATGTGGTCTTCTCTGGATCAACGTGAGCGAATTTTTTGGGTACAGCGCATCGAAAACTATCCGATATGGGTGGCTGTCGGTATGGATTTGGATGAGGTGTTAGCGGGGTGGCGTCAGCGCGCCGGGATTACCATCGGTATCTTTATCGCTATTGTTTTGTTGGGCGCATGGGGAGTTCGTCATTACCTTAAGCGGATAAGGTTAGCCCAGTTATTACAACATCGCCTTAAAGAGCTTGATCAGGCGCGTACCCAGGCCCAGACAGGAGAAGCCCAGCTCAGAACGCTTATTAACTCTATCCAGGATTTGATCATCGTTTTCGACCAAAACAATCAAATGACCTATATGCATGCCCTGGATGAAGGAATGTTGCTGAAAGGCAAAGATAGTCTGTTAGGTAAACATTATAACGAGGTAATGCCCCCTGGTTTATCCAAGCGCTTTGATACTGTCTTTGAGCAGGTAAGGCAGCATCGCCAAGCAGTTACGCTTGAATATCAGTTGAGGGTGCCCAGGGGAGAACACTTTTTTCAGACCGTAGCAAGCCCCCTGGTGCATCCTGATGGCCGCTTTTCCGGCACGTTGCTGGTCGCGCGCGATATTACCGAAGCCAAACAGAGTGAAGCGGAGCTTAATATCGCGGCCGCCGCTTTTCAGGCACACCTGGGCATCATCATCGCGGATGCCGAAGGGAAAATACTGAAAGCCAATCCCATGTTTACTCAGATTACCGGCTATAGCGAAGCCGAAGTGATTGGCCGTGACGCAAAGATGTTTAATTCGAACCGCCACGATCCTGGTTTCTATCGCCGTTTATGGCGCAGCGTCAAACAGCAGGGCCGCTGGGAAGGCGAAGTTTGGAACCAGCGCAAGAACGGCGATATCTTTCCCGAGTGGGTCGTTATTAGCTCAATCCGTAATGCTGACCAGCAGCTAACCCATTACGTGGCCACCGTTGTCGATATTAGCGAACGCAAAGCCGCTGAACAGGAGATCCACCAACTGGCGTTTTATGATTCGGTGACGGGGCTGGCGAATCGCCGTCTCTTTATGGACCGCTTGGGCGCAGCGCTTAAAGAGGCGCGCCGACATCGCTCTTATGGAGCGCTTCTGCTTATCGATATCGATCATTTCAAACAGGTTAACGATGTGTTTGGGCACCCTATCGGTGACCGCTTGCTTCAGGGCGTTGCGCGCCTGCTTCATCAACAGCTGCGGGAAAGCGATACCTTGGCACGTTTAGGCGGTGATGAGTTCGCTATACTCATTCAGTCGTTGGATGCCGATGCGACTAAAGCGGCTCAGTTGGCTGAACTCATCGCCCATAAGTTGATGGTTGCCATACGCCGTACCAGTTCACTCGTTGAGCACTCGGTCAGCGTGACGGCCAGCATCGGTATCACCCTCCTGAACTATTCGACCGACGAGCAAAATGAGTATCTTCAGCAGGCGGATATGGCGCTATTTCAAGCCAAGGCGAGAGGCCGTGACACGCTGTGCTTTTTTGACCCCGATATGCAGGCAACGCTGTTAGCCTCAACGCATCTGGAACGTGATTTGCGGCAGGCACAGGCGCTTGACCAGTGGCAGCTTTATTACCAGCCCCAGGTGGAAGTAAATGGAAAGACGACCGGGGTCGAGGCGCTTTTGCGCTGGCAGCATCCCGAGCGGGGTCTTGTATCACCCGGGGACTTTATACCGCTGTTAGAGAGTACCGGCCTGATTATTGAAGTAGGTGCATGGGTGCTGGAGAAAGCCTGCTACCAGTTGGCGAGCTGGGCACAGCATGACCGGTTCTGCCACTTGACGATGTCGGTAAATATCAGCCCCCTGCAGTTTCACGATGCTGAGTTTATACCGCGTATCACGGCTATCTTTGAACGTACCCAAGCACCGCTTGACCGCTTAAAGCTTGAAGTGACAGAGTCGCTGTTTGTGGATGCCCGCGACAGCGCCCGCGATAAAATGTTGTTCCTAAAAGCGCTGGGTGTTCGCCTCTCACTGGATGATTTTGGGACCGGTTATTCATCCCTTGCCTACCTGGCTCAGCTACCCTTGGACCAGCTGAAAATAGACCAGAGTTTTGTGCGCCAGGTGCTGACCAGTAGCGCGAATGCGGCGATTGTCGAGAGTACCATTGCGCTGGCAGAAAGCCTGAACCTGGAGGTGATCGCCGAAGGAGTCGAAACGCAGGCGCAGCAGGCGTGGTTATTCGCCCATGGCTGCCACGCCTATCAAGGTTATCTGTTTGGGCGTCCGGTCACCATCGACGCGTTGGAAGCGGAGCTTGATGTTTCTTGAGGTCAGCCGTTTTGATGAAATGGCGCGGGGGAAAGTATTGACGCAAGAGCTGTGATATCCGGCACTGTACTCGCCAGCGCTTCAGGGATAATGATTTCCAGCCGTGAGTCCTGTCGCCAGGCGCTACTTTCTACGTTTAGCGCACCATCAGCGCGGTTAAGCTGCTGCCAGCCGCTGGTCGTATGAAACACGCCTTTAATACGGGCATCACGGGGTAATTCACCTAAACATTGCGCCAGGCTGTCCAGGTCAAAGTGCTCGTCAGGGTGCCAGCGTAATCCCAGACTCACGTAGCCCAGTGCTACACCGGTTTCCTGCTGTGGTGCGCCTTTGGCTGGCGGAAAGTCAAAAAATCCGCCCTCCAAACCAGGGGGCGCGGTTAACGTGCGGTGTGCTTCCGGAACGGCCAGGTCGTGGGCAGGGCTTTGGCCACTGTGTGTTAATCGTTCAAGTGGCAGTTCGCCATTGGTAACCGGCTCGATCCATTTACGCGGCGGCCATAAGGCATTGGCAAACTGCTGCGCTGCCTGCTGCTGTTGATCGGTGGCCTGGTCCCATAAGGTGATGGCTACCGCATCGGCGATCGCCAACTGATCCTGAAACGTTTCATGATTGAGCGCACGCGGATCATCCAGACGGCGTGGGTCCAGCGTGGCAATAATATCGCGTACATCAACGACATCGTGAAAGGCCTCGCCGCGCAGCAGATCCAGCAAACCGGCGGGGTGGCCAAGTCCAGAGGGCTCGATAATCACGCGGTCTGGCTTACTGCGCGCCAGCAGGTTAACAAGCGCTGCCTGCATAACAAAGGCGAGCTGACAGCACAAACAGCCGCCAGGTAAGCCTTTAATAACGATATCGTCACGTTGCTCAAACATCGCCTGGTCGATACCAATTTGACCGAACTCATTCACTAAAATGGCCCACGTTTCATGCGCAGGCTTTTGTTCAATCAGACGGTGAATGAGGGTGGTTTTACCACTTCCCAAAAAGCCGGTGACGATATGAACCGGCACTTTTGACAACGCTGCCACGAGTTAACCCCCTGTCATATTCATAAAGCGAACAACCTGAATGTCGCCGTCGGTCGTGAAATGGTGCCGCTCTGGTTTGAGCGGTAGTGCATTCACAATCGCCTCTTTAAGGCGCGGCATATCACCGGGATAGCGGCGCAGCACGGCGCGCAAGTCGACCGAATGTTCGTTACCCAAACAGAGCAATAAACGGCCTTCTACCGTGACCCGCACACGATTACAGGTGTCGCAGAAGTTGTGGCTGTGCGGCGATATAAAGCCAACCCGGCTTTCACTGTCGGCCATCTTAAAGTAGCGCGACGGGCCTGGCGTGGTTTCGGTGGTCGGGGTTAGCGTATAGCGCTTTTCAATCAGGGCCTGTACATCATCACTTGAGTAGAAGGTTTCTGCGCGTGAGTGATCGGACACATCGCCCAGCGGCATCTCTTCAATAAAGCTGATATCCAGCCCTTCGTCACGCGCAAAGTCGACAAGGTCCAGCACCTCATCATCATTACGACCTTTTAAAATGACCGCATTTAACTTGATGCGGGTAAATCCGGCCTCTTTTGCAGCATGGATGCCGTCAATAACGCGTGTTAAATCGCCGGTGCGGGTTAGCTTTTTAAAGCGCTCCGGGTCCAGTGAATCCAGGCTTATATTGAGACGGCGCAGGCCACCTGCATAAAGCCGTTTGGCATGTTTACGCAGGCTGGCGCCATTGGTGGTCATGGTGAAGTCGCTAAGCCCGGGCAACTGGCCAATGTCATCTACCAGCTGTTCTATGTCCCGGCGCACCAGGGGCTCACCACCGGTCAGGCGAATTTTTTCAACACCCAGTTCGGTAAAGGCCTGGGCGACCATGCTGATCTCTTCAAGGGTAAGCACTTGGGCACGCGGAAGAAACGTCATTTCCTCGCTCATGCAGTACACACAGCGGAAGTCACAGCGGTCGGTCACCGAGATGCGGACATAGCTAACTCGGCGACCAAAGTCATCTATTAGTTGCTTAGTCATGGCCATCTCACAAGTGGTTGAATGCAGACTACCTCGCCAGCTTGTGCACCGTCCTGGTCTTCGGGTAGCTCGATCAGACAGTTAGCCGCGACCATCGAACTTAACATGCCGGACCCTTGCGCGCCTGTCGTGCGTACGTGGAGCACACCTTGCGTATCGCTATGGTAAATGCCGCGCAAAAAATCGGTACGCTGGTAGCGGCTGTTAAGCACTTCATCTGCGACAGCGTAAAGCCTGGGTGGCGGAGTCATGGGGAGTGCCTGCAAGTGATGGAGCAACGGCACGACAAACTGTGAAAAGGTTACCATGACAGCGACAGGGTTGCCGGGCAAGCCCACAAAGGGCGTACGCGACTCTCCCAGCCAGCCGCAGGCCAGTGGCCGCCCTGGGCGTAACGCAACGCGCCAAAACGTTAGTTGGCCCAGTTGTTCAAGGGCAGGCCGTGTAAAGTCAGCTTGCCCCGCCGATACACCGCCGCTGGTGAGCACCAGGTCGCTCACTTGGGCGGCGTGGGATAACGCCTTACGTATCGCCTGCTGATCATCGGGAAGAATACCCAGATCAATCATCTCAGCGCCGTGTTCGGTTAATAAACCCATCAAGGTAAACCGGTTGGCATCATAAATGCGGGCATTCTCCAGCGGCTCGCCAGGCGCTGTCACTTCATCGCCGGTGGAAAACAGTGCAACCGTCGGTGGCCGGGCCACGCAAACCTGTGCCACGCCGAGCGATGCAAGTAGCCCCATACTAGCGGCATCCAAACGCGTTCCTTTTGAAAGCGCCAGGTTGCCCTTGAGAATATCTTCCCCGGCCAGGCGTACGTTCTGGCCACGCTTAACGCGCTCAGGGTTTGCGATGTGGAGGTGCTCGCCGTGCGTTGTTAACTGCTCCTGCATAATAACCGTATCGGTGCCCTCTGGTAGCGGGGCTCCCGTGGTAATCCGCACGCAAGCGCCAGGCGGCACGGCGCCCTGAAAACCATGCCCTGCCAAAGAGTGACCGATAAGCGGCCATTGGGATGGCTGTGTGTCTGGCCAGGCAAGGGCAATGCCATCCATCGCGGCGTTGGTGCTGGGCGGTACGTTGATCGGCGCCATAATATCGTGCGCCAGGCGGCGGCCATGGGCGCGATGCAGATCGATTACTTCATGGGCCAGCGGTCTTTCAATAAGCGTTGTCAGCGCCTGGCGGGCTTCTTCCACGCTCAGCATCTGGTCGCCAAGCTCAAAGCAGGAGAGCGTCATGGTACTTCCCTGGCAGGTAGGCATTGTGCTTCCAAGCGGCTTTTCTCTTCGGCGGTATTGAGATTGGCGAAGGCGTCGGGGCAGTCGGACATATCCACACGGCGCATATTATGATGTGCATACCAGCGCTGAATTTTACGCTCGCCGCTTTTCAGGGCCGCCTGAAGATCATCCGCCAGTGCGGTGCGTATCAAGGCCACCGTAGGGTGCAGATGCTGACCATCAAACGCCACGGCGATATCGGCGCTTTGTATGCCTGCCAGCATTTGTGCGACCAGGTCGACCGGGAGATGCGGCGTATCGCAAGGAGCTATCAATAGCCACGGCGTGTTTGCTGCGCGCAGCCCACTATAAATGCCCATTAAAGGGCCTTGGAAGCCTGGTTCCACATCACTGATCACACGCCCAAACAGGCGGTAGGCGTCAAGATTACGGTTAGCGCTAATCAGCAGTTCAGCAACCTGCCCTTCAAGCTTGGCCGCTGTGTGGGCAAACAGAGGTAGCCCAGCAAAGGGCTCTAGCCCCTTATCGCGCCCGCCCATGCGGCGGCCTTCACCACCAGCGAGCACCATGCCGGTTAATGCTTGGGTCGTGATCATCGGCATGTCTCCTGTAGCAACGGGCGAGCAGTAACAAGCCTGGCCGATCAGCCTTGCCATTTTCAAGTGTAGATCCCTTATCGCTATGATGGCGGCCAAGGGCCATGCTTGTCTATGCGCTTGTCTATACGTTAGATGCTTGATGATAAGCACTATGACCCATATCAATCAGTGGGTTCGCCCGCCTACGTTATCTGAGTGAACAGCGCCGATAAGCGGTGTCTTTTGGTATGCTGCACGACAGTCACTTTTTATGAGGGAAACGCTAATGTCAGATTTTAACGAGTTTGATCAGGCTACTCGCACTGAGCTTGAGGCAACTGCCTTTCGGCGTTTGCTGAGCCACCTGGACGATAACAAGGACGTACAGAATATCGATCTGATGATCCTGGCGGACTTTTGCCGTAACTGCCTTTCCAAATGGCTGGTGAGCGCAGCCGAAGAGCGAGGCGAGCGGCTTGATTACGAAGCCGCGCGCGAGTACGTCTACAAAATGCCCTACAGCGAGTGGAAAGCACACTATCAGGGCACTGCAACGCCTGAACAGTTGGCGGCGTTGGACGCTCGCCAAGCCAAGAAAAGCGGTCAGGAGTAGTGTTATGGAGCCGATGGTTGCCCTCAACATAGCCATACTGACGATTTCAGATACGCGCACCGAAGAGAATGATCGCTCTGGTCAGCAGTTGGTCGAGTGCTTGTCCGCCGCCGGCCATCGGCTCGCCGATAAGCGTATTGTGGCTGACGATATCTACCAGATTCGCGCTATCGTGGCCCAGTGGATTGCTGACGCCGGAGTGCAAGTGGTTATTACCACCGGCGGCACCGGCTTTACCGGCCGTGATTCCACACCGGAAGCCATTTCGGTACTGCTGGATAAGCACATCGAAGGATTTGGCGAGCGTTTTCGTCAGCTAAGTGGCGAGGAGATTGGCAGTTCCACCATTCAAAGCCGCTGCCTGGGTGGCTTGGCGAATGCCACGGTCATCTTCTGCCTGCCAGGCTCAACCGGCGCTTGCCGTACGGGCTGGGAAGGCATTTTGAAAGAGCAGCTCGATAGCCGTCACAAACCGTGCAACTTTGCCAACCTGGTGATCCCCGGGCGAGGTCAGCATGGCTGATTTGCAACCAGTAAGCGCCGCGCTTGAAGCGCTGCTGGCTGGCGTGAGTCCCGTCAGTGCGGAAGAAGCCGCCTTGGACGCCGCTGGCGGGCGGGTGCTGGCTGACAACGTGATGGCAGCGCTGAACGTCCCGCCCTTTGATAACAGTGCGATGGATGGCTATGCGTTACGCGCAAGCGATGCGGGCCGGTGGCTGCCCATCAGCCAGCGCATTGCGGCAGGAACGCAGGTAGCGCCGCTTGCACCCGGTAGCTGTGCACGCATCTTTACCGGTGGCGAGTTGCCAGCAGGCGCGGACTGCGTCGTCATGCAGGAGCGCGTTAGCGTTGAGGCAGGCAAGGCCTTGATACCGGACAATATTCCGCCTGACGACAACGTGCGCCGCCAAGGGCGGGATGTGCGTTTGGGCGACTGTTTGCTCAACAAAGGGCTGCGCTTAGAAGCGGCCGCGTTGGGGCATTTAGCGGGGCAGGGCATCACCCAGGTGAGCGTACGCCGCCGCCCTAAAGTTGCCCTGCTCTCGACCGGCGATGAAATCGTCGACCCCTGCACGCCGCTGGCACCGGGGCAAATTTATAACTCCAACCGGCCCATGTTAAAGCGCCTGCTTGAGCGCTTTGGCGCTGACGTGGTGCAGATCGTTAGTGTGCCGGATGACTACGCTCAAACGGTGGCGCTATTAACCCAAGCCGCCGCTGACGCCGACGTGGTCGTGAGTACTGGCGGTGTCAGTGTGGGGGAAGAAGACCACGTTAAGGCCGCGCTTGATGCCTTGGGCGAGCTGGATTTATGGCGCTTGGCCATACGCCCAGGCAAGCCCTTGGCGCTAGGCCGCTTGCCTCGCGCTGACGGCAGTGAGGCAAGGTTTGTGGGGTTGCCGGGCAACCCGGTTTCGGGATTTGTGGGGGCCTGGCTATTCTTGCGCCCGCTCATGGGGGCGTTGTTGGCTTGCCCAGCACTGAAGGCATTGCCAACGTTAACCGCAACGGCGAATTTTGAGACCTCGACCGGACCGCGCCAGCACTATATGCGCGTAACGCTTAATTTTGCACCTTCCGGTATAACGGCCCAGGCCTTTGCTGACCAGAATTCCGGCGTATTATCGTCGTGTATTGAGGCCGATGCCTTGGCGGTTATTCCTCCCCATCATCAGGTAACGCCCGGCGATACTGTTAGCTGCTTATGGTTGGCGGAGTAAGCAGGCGCGTTCTCCTGACCGTTAAACAATGGCGTGGGGCACAAAGCAGGATGAATCCTTGGTAATTCGCCCTACGTCTTCCCGCACGCCGATCCCGCAAGCACGATCGCCCACCACCCAACTGCCGATTAACGCGTGATGTTCGCCAAAGCGCGGCATGGGGTGGTAGGCCTGGCGAATCCAGGGGCTGTCCGTATAGGGGCCATCCACTGCCTCACGCTGCCCCTCTGGCGTTAACAGTTCAATATTGCTGCCTTCGCGTGAAAAGAACGGCTTGCGTACCCAGCCGGGCGGCAGCGGTGAAGGCGAGCGCTCTTCAAAATAGGCAGGTAGCAAATTAGGGTGGCCCTTAAAGTGCTCCCACAGCAGGGGCAGAATGCCCTTGTTAGACAGAATCGCCTTCCACGGTGGTTCAAACCAGTGGGTGTGCAACTGGGGAATCTTTTCGCCAAACGCATCGTCGGCCAACTCTTCCCAGGGGTAGAGCTTAAACAGTGCCTGAATGGGCTGATTATCCAGGTCAATAAAGTAGTCGCCGTCGCGCTGGTAGCCAATATCTTCGGTATAAATGAAGGGCGCTTTTAAACCGGCCTGAACGGCTACATCCTGCAGGTAGTGTACGGTCGCACGCTCTTCGTCGTTATCCTTGATACATGAAAAGTACATCTCGGCGCTGCTCAGCCGGTCGCCAATATGCGCCATCGCATTAATCAGCCGCTCCTGAATGGAGTTATATTGATCGGCGTGGCGCGGAATTATGCCTTGTTGAATTGCCTGCTCCAGCCATACCCACTGGAAAAAGCCCGCTTCATAAAGCGAGGTGGGCGTATCGTAGTTAAGCTCAAGCAGCTTGGCGTGGCCCTGGCCTGGATAGGCAAAGTCCATTCGCCCATAAAGGTGTGGCTGGCCAGACACCCAGGAGTCGTGAATGGTGTCCCACATGAACTCCGGCAGCGCCAGGCGTTGCATCAGCGCATTGGAGTGACAGACACGATCAACAAGCTCCATGCACATTTCATGCAGCTCTTCGGTAGGCGCCTCAATATCCCGCTCTATTTGATCCAGCGAGAACTGGTAGTAGGCGCTCTCTTTCCAGTAGGGTTCGCCGCCGATGGTATGAAAATGAAACCCCAGCTCGTGGGCCAGGGTTTTCCAGTTGGCGCGTTCTGCAACATCAACTCTAAGCATGGAGATTCCCGAGGTACATCACGAGCCCCAGCCGCCGCGAGCGGATGAGCGAGAACCGAAGCCGCGACGCTGTGTGGCCTGGCGGTTCTGAGTCGCCGTGGTACGCAGGGCCTGGTGGCGCTGATTGACACGCTGGCTGGCCTGGTTAGTGGCGGTATTCCAGTTGCCCTGGTTCTGACGATTGCGGTAAACCGGTTCTTGGTACACTCCCCGGTTGGTCGCACCGTGGCTGGTGCGCGACATCATGTTACCCACCATGTAACCCATCATGGCCGGCATAAACCAGCCACCGCCGCTGCTGCCGGTGGCCGCCTGCGACTGCTGTTCGGTGGGGGCCGTGCAGGCTCCTTCACCGTGTTCAGCCTCACACTCTTCAAGCGTATTGAAGCGGGGGACTTCTTTAATGGACGCCTCGTAGGCATCTTCACAGGCGCTGCGGGTATATACATCGGCGGCCACGCACTCATCAACACTCTGGTAGCTGCGTGGGCTGTCAAAGCTTACATCGGTCGTTTGCTCTGGCTGGCCACACGCCGTTAGCCCGAATGCGCTGGCGCCCATCATCGCAAGCGAGAGGCGGGCGCTGCGTTTGCGTCGCGGCAGGTGTGGGGTCTGATCGTTATGTGCCATCGTTAAACTCCTTACCACGTCATCGAGGCGGCATTAATCAGGCCAACCGCAATGGAGACACTACCCGCCAGAATACCGTAAGCCATATGACCTTCAGTGATATGCAGTGACAGGCTTTCTCCCTGATTCTTCAGCACCATCTTCAGGCCAAAGAAAGCCGCCAGTTGAACACCAAACGCGATGATGCCCCACAAGATGAAGTCGATGAAACTGATGGAGTTGGCCATAGCGCTGTAGAGCGGCAGTGTAAAACCGACGATAGAGCCCGCATAGGCCGTGGCCGCCGCTGCATTACCTTCGCGAATTAACGTCCACTCGTGGTGGGGCGTGATACGGCTATAACAGTACATAAACGCAACGAGAAGCACGAGTGCGCCGATCAGATAGCCCAAAAAGTGGGGTAAGCCTTGTAAATACTGCATGTATAAAATCTTCCTTGGTTGAGAGTCAACGTTGTGGTGATGGCGTGTGTTGGGGCTTGCCGCGTTTAAATAGCATCAATATCGACCGATGTAACATCAACACCGAGATTTTGTACCAGCATAAACCCACCCTCACCGTCATCTTCCGCATTCAGCAATACATATTCCATGCGCTCGGAGTCTTCAATAGGGCGCTCGTACAGCATGGCATGGTGGGTAACGCTGCGCGTCATGACGCTTTCGGTGGTCATTACCTGCTCTTCAAGTACGACGGGCGGCGACCAAAGGCTCGCTTCATCGCCCCACACACGCTGAAACTGGCAGGTGCGCCCGGAAGCATCGGTCGCCTCGACAGCAATCGTTTGTGCGCCCAGCTGGCCTGCCTTTTTATCGCTTGCGTTGATCAGCGCATCGAACTCGATATCCGACAAATGCGTCACACGATAAAAATCAAACAGCTTGTACTCAATCACGCGCTGGTTTTCGACGTTGGCTTGCAGCCACGTATCGTTATCCAGATAAAAGCGTACCAAGTGGGCGCCCTGGCCAAGGTCGATATGCCCGACAGCCGCAACATGATGATAGGGCGCGCTGTCCCACCCAAAGAGTGCATCGGAATAGGCGCTTAACTCAGCCAACTGAATGTTGACGCGTCCGTCCAGGCGCAGCCCTGCGAAATCTTCTTGTGACATCCCGGTCGGCAGGCCAGCAGTGAAGGTGGATGCGTTTTCTGCCGCAGGGTTCGCCGCCTCATTGGAAGTGCCGAACAGGGCCTTTAGTGTCTTAAACATTCGAGAGGTCTCCAAAGGGCAAGCAAGTAGGGCGGACAGATGGGTACTGAATAAGTAGTGGCCCAGTAACGTGCAGGCCCGCCGGTGGGCGGGCGCTGTGTCACATTATGCTTGCGGGGTGTTTTTCTTGGCTTTTAGGCGTGCCAGTACATCTTCGGCTTTGCGCTCATTGGCACCAATACCCGCCGCTTTCAAACGAGCATCCAGTGATGAACCGCTCTCTTCGGCAGCCATTTGATCAGCTGCCTCCATCTGGGCAGAGTTAAGCTGCTGGCGCTCACGGATGCGCTCAAGAGACTCCATTGCACTGCCCATGGCGCTATTTTGGCCGGAATGGCGCGCTGCTACGGCAGACTGAGCCTTCTGTGCAGATTCTGTCGCTTTTACCACGCTCACCTGCTGTTTTAGCTGGCGCAGCTGGTTTTCCGTATTGCGAATGGCCCCACGCAGGCTTTCAATGCTAGCGTCGTACTCGCTAACGATGCTGCGCTCGGCGTCCAGGTCATCTTGCATACTGACCATACGCTCGGCAACTTCGACCGCCAACGCTTCTTCGCCTTTGTCCAGCGCGGCTTCAGCACTTTGCTCAAGCTCGGTAATTTTGCCTTCCAGGGTATCTGCTTTGTTACTGTTCAACTGGCGTTGACCCATTAAGCGCGCAAGTTCGGTTTTGGACTGTTTCAGGTGATTTTCAGAATCACGAATTTCCTGGTCCAAAATACGTAGCGCTTGAGAGTCTACGACGGTCTGGCCGGTCTCATTCGCTTTGCCACGTAACGCCGTCATGATTTTGCTTAACATAAGGGTTGCTCCTAAACGCGTATTAAGAAAAGTGATCTTGAATTAAATCGGCGACTTCCATGGCAGCGCTGGCTGTGGCATGTAATTCAGCACAAATAGACACCAGCTTTGAATCGCCAAACAGCTGCCCGTAAGCCACGTAAAAGTCGCGCTCATCAATTGAAACGATACCGATAGAGGCAAGCGGAAGCGCAAGGCCTTGGCGCAGTAACACGTCGTTAAGTTCAGCCGGATTCGATACGCTGTCCAGCGGGGCAATGGCGGTCATGGCAATCCACTCATTGTCACTGCGCGAAAGCGTTAACGTTAAATTACCGTAATCGTGAAGCTCCCAAATCAACGTTTGGTTGGCTTCATCTAAACTAACATTGGCGGCTGGCCACTCCAGTTCAGCGGCTTCTTCCTGAGCGGAGGCATCGTTAATAACGCGATAGAGTTCGGCTGCCGAGAAAGCGCCCGTTTCATTGTGAGTAATCAAAGCAGCAAGCTCCTTATGCAAAATGAAGGTTATGTTAGCACTGACAATTCATCATCTTCTAATAACGCACTATCGCGTTTGAGCAAAAGGCTACGCTAACACGCTGCGCGCTTGGATGTTTCACTATCAACAGCGCTTTTTGAGAGAACCCATTTAAGACCCACAGGCAGGAGAGGAGTTCTCCGTTAAGCGTACGATAAAAGGAGTTAAGAACATGGATAAGGATAGTCAACCGCCCAACACCGCGATATGGCAGCAGCGCTTGAGCCACTTTCGGGATGCGCTTGCTCACAACCCTATGCCAGGGTGTGGCGCCGCCGCCACTGTCGTGGCGAGCCTAGGGCTGGCGTTAATATTAAAAGGGCTGCATATAAGCCAGCAGCATCAGACCAGTGAAGCGCGGGCTGTGTTAATTGAGCAAGGTGAAGGGCGCGGCTTAAATGCCCGCGCGCTGCTTGTTAAAGAGTATGCTTAAGGCGCTTGATATGCATCCGCAAAGCGCTTGCGCAGCTCGTTTTTCTGCACCTTACCCATGGTATTGCGCGGTAGCTCCTCGACAAAAAAGACCCGCTTGGGCTGCTTATATTTGGCCAAGCGTCCTGCCAAGTGGTCAAAAATGGTGGTTTCATCGAGGGAGGCGCCCGCTTGGCAAACTACCGCTGCCGCTACCCCTTCACCAAAGTCTGGGTGCGGCAAACCAATCACCGCCGACTCAACCACCTGCTCCAGCTCATCGATAAGCTGCTCCACCTCTTTGGGATAAACATTGTAGCCCCCGGAAATCACCAGATCTTTATCACGGCCCACTATATGCACATAGCCCTGGGCATCACGCATGGCCAAATCGCCGGTGATAAAAAAGCCGTCATCGAGTAATTCTTCACGGGTTTTCTCGGGCATGCGCCAGTAGCCGATAAACACGTTGGGCCCGCGAACTTGAAGAATGCCGATGTCGCCTTCGGCGACTTCTGCGCCTGACTCACGATCAATAATGCGAATATCCACACCGGGCAGTGGTACTCCCACGGTGCCCGCACGGCGCTCCCCCTGATAGGGATTGGAGATATTCATGTTGGTCTCGGTCATGCCGTAGCGCTCAAGGATCGCATGGCCGGTTTTGGCTTCAAACGCTTCGTGGGTTTCAGAGGTCAGTGGTGCCGAGCCTGAAATAAACAGGCGCATGTTTTCCGCCGCCTGTGGCGTTAAGCGTGCGTCCTGAACCAGCCGGGTATAGAACGTGGGCACGCCCATCATTACGCTGCCGTGGGGTAACTCTTCAAAGATAATGTCGGCATCAAACTTGGGTAGAAATAGCATGCTGGCGCCAGCCATCAAGACGACATTACATGCCACAAACAGCCCGTGCGTATGAAAAATAGGCAGCGCATGAATCAGCCGATCATTGGCGCTGAAGAGCCAGGTTTTTACCAGGGTTTCAGCATTGGATGCGAGGTTGCGGTGGGTCAGCATGGCGCCTTTAGAGCGTCCGGTGGTGCCGGAAGTATATAAAATCGCCGCCAGATCGTTTTCGCCCAACGTGACGATCTCCTCGCAAGGCGTCGCGTGGCGAGATTTCTCCATCAGGCTACCGTCATCGGCACTACCCAGCGTTGCCACGGCTGGGCAGCCGGTTTCAGCGGCAAGCGCTCGCGCCTCATCTTCAAGCTTGGGGCGGCAAACAAATAGCGCGGGTTCGGCGTCATTTAAAAAGTAGCGAATTTCATCGCCGGTATAGCCGGTGTTCAATGGCAGATATACGCCGCCAATACGCAGGCAGGCCAAGTACAGCAGTATTGCCTCAGGGCTTTTATCTACCTGGACGGCAACGCGGTCGCCTTGTGTCACTCCCAGCTCGGTCAATGCACCGGCGAGCTGAGCGCTAATGTTCAGCGCATCGGTGTAACTATAGTGGCGGCCTTCGCGAGTGGTAATAAAGTCAGCGTCGGCGCGCTCGCGCATCTTGGCGGCAAAGGTTTCAAACAGGTTGTGGTTCATTTGGCGGTCTCTCCCTTGGCCAGCTTACGAGCGCGCCGTGCAAGGTCACGCACTTCATTTGAGCAGGCAACGGTGCCTTTGGCGGTATAGTTTTCGTGATTGCGTTCAATGTCATCAAGCACATACAGGTAGTTGACCATTAGCCCCGCCGCTTGCTTAACGCCTTTGGACGAGATATCACCCAGCCAGTTAATGCGATGCAGCTCAGCGCCGTTACCCAAGTGAAAGCGGGCGACAGGATTGAGAGGCAAGCCCTTGGCATTTTTGGCTTCGACCAGATAGCGGGCGGCCAGAGGACGAATGATTGCTTTCAGGCGCTCTTCGCGTACCGCATCGTGGTGCCAATCGGGCGTTTCTAGCTCACCAAGCGTGTTGCGCAGGTTTTCCGGCCACTGTTCATCCTCGCGCTGCTCGGTGAGCCACTGGGCAAACCCGGGTACCGGCGACAGCGTTACGAAGTATTTGAGCTGAGGGAGTTCCTGCGAAAGCTCCTGTACCACCTGCTTGATCAGAAAGTTACCAAACGAAATGCCGCGCAGGCCGGTTTGGCAGTTGCTGATTCCAAAGAAAGCGGCTGTATCATCGTCTTCGGGGTCATCGCCGCTTTCTTCGCCCACCAAAATAGGCTGAATACGGCTCGGCAGTCCTTTATGCAGGGCCACCTCGACAAAGATCAGCGGCTCGTCGCCAATCGCTGGGTGAAAGAATGCAAAGCAGCGCCGGTCACGGGCATCCAGCCGTCGGCGTAGATCGTTCCAGTCTTTAATTTCATGCACCGCTTCATAGCGGATGATTTTCTCCAGCACGGAGGCTGGCGTGTTCCAGTCAATCCGTTTAAGCATCAGAAAACCGCGGTTAAACCAGGAGCTAAAAAGGTGCACAAAGTCGTTGTCGATAGGCCCCAGTTCGGGCTGCTCGCGCAGCAATTCCAGCAAGTCTTCGCGCATCTTGACCAGCTCATAGGTGCCGTCGCGGGCCAGGTTCAAGCGCCGAAAGAGCTCTTGGCGGCGTGGTTCGCAGGCGTCAATCAGAGTCTGTAACGTATCGTTGTCGCGTGCTTCAGCATAGGCCGCGTAGGCTTCGTCGATTTGCGCGGCGTCGGCGGCAAACTCGCTTGCCAAGCGCTTAAAAAAGCTGGTTTTTTCAGCGGAAGACAAGCGTTGATAAATAGCTAATGCCCGACTGGCCAGGGCAATGCTGGAGGCTTCACCATCGCTTGCCAGAAGTGCCTGACAGGCGTTTACAAGATGACCGTGATCGGGGGTAAGCGATCCTGGGTTACGGCGGCGTAATAGCGCATCACGCTGAGTGATATTGTTAAAAATCTCCTGCAAAAACATCATGTTCATGGTCTAACTCCTTAACCCATTATCACGTTAGGTAGCCACAGCGCGATGCCCGGGAAGAGACACAGCAACAGGATGCCCAGCACCATGCATAACGCATAGGGCAGGCTGCCCATTAGAATGTCACGCAACGAGATATCCGGCGCGATACCTTTGATAATGAATAGGTTCAGCCCCACAGGCGGGGTGATCAGGCCAATTTCCAGGTTGATAGTCAGGATTACTGCGAACCAGTAGGGGTCAAAATCGGCGGCAATGATAATCGGCAGCAGAATCGGCGCGGTCATCACGATCACGGCTACGGGCGGCAAGAAGAAACCGGCCACCAGCAGGAAGAGATTGATTATCCCCATCAACACCCAGCGGTTGACTTCCATGTCGGCAATGGCGGCGGCCACGGTTTGGGTAATAAACATTGAGGAAAGTGCGTAGGCGAATACTTCGGCAGTAGCGATCACCAGCATGATCATCACGCTTTCGCGCAGCGAGTCGCGCATGATCAGTTTGATCGGGCCCAGCTGCCACATGCGATAGATTAAAATGGCCAGCGCCAAGCATAAGAAGGCGCCTACGCCCGCTGCTTCCGAGGGTGTCGCTACCCCGCCGTAAAGCGCGAATAAAATACCCGCCACCACGCCTAGAAAAGGCAGAACACGCACTAACGCCTTCAAGTTGCTATCGATGTTGTGTTTAACCGTCTGCTTCAGGCGCTCGGCAGACTCCGCCAATGGGTTGTTATAGCCGCCGGCCATTTTGCAGGCGATTATTGTCCAGATCATGAACAGCCCCGCGAGCATAAAGCCTGGCACTACACCGGCGATAAACAGCCGACCAATAGACGTCTCGGTGGAGATACCGTAGATAATCATGGTAACCGATGGTGGAATCAGAATGCCCAGAGTGCCGCCCGCGGCAATACACCCTGCCGCTACGCCATCCGGATAACCGCGCACGCGCATCTCAGGAATGCCCATTTTACCAATTGCCGCACAGGTGGCTGGAGACGAGCCCGAAAGGGCGGCAAAGATGGAGCAGGCACCTATATTGGAGACTGCCAGGCCGCCCGGTAAGCGACCCATCCATAAGTCGAGTGAGCGATAAAGGTCGCGTCCGGTCGGTGATGAGGCGACAGCCGCGCCCATCAAAATGAACATCGGAATGGCGACAAAGCCAAACTCCGCAATGCGGTCAAAAAACGTTTCGCCAAAGTAGGTGATCTCGGAAGGCCCGCGATCATAAAGTAGCGCCAGCAGCGAAACGCCGCCCAGTGCAAAGGCGATAGGAGTACCAATGGCCATGAGCGCAATCAGCGCGATGGCTACAATAATGCCTAAGGTAATTGGGTCCATGCTCAGTGCTCCCCGCGCAGAATTTCAGCCACGTATTGCAATACCAATAGCGAAGCGCCTAATGCCATGGGCATAAGCGCCGGCCAGAGCGGCGGGTTCCAGACCGAGCCGGTGGTCCAGTTGCCATGTATGGCTTCCAGTACATACACCCAGGAGGCGTAGGCAAGCGCTGCACAAAAGGCCAGGCCAAAAAGCGAGGCCACCAGGCGCATGGCTTTCTGGGCGATACCGCCCAGCGCATCGGGGACAATAGTGATGGCGACATGGCCGCCGGTCATGAGTACGTAGGGGCTGCCCATCAGCATGGCGCCGGTCACTGAGAATACGGTGAACTCGGTTTGCCAACTGGTGCTCATGCCCAGTACGTAGCGAATAAAGACCATCTGGCAAATCACCAGTACGCCCGCAACAAACAGGGCGCAGGCCAGATAGGCAAACAGGCGTGACAGCCTGTCCATCAGCCGTATGTAGCTGCCGAGAGCCCCACCGCGAGCGGCAGGGGGGTGCGTAGTTGAAGTTGCCATAGTTCCCTCATCAAGCTAAGCAGGCGTCAATCGAACCGGACCATTCGCCCAATACAGGCAAATGGCCACAGATTGCTGAAGGTAAGTGCTTACTCGACGGCTAGCGCCGCATCGATGATGGCCTGGCCATTAGGGACGTTATTGGCAAAATTCTTGTAAGAGGTTTCACGGGCGATAGCGAGCCACGCGTTGTAGTCCTCCTCGCTCATACTGACCACTTCTACGCCGTTCTCTTCGTAAACATTGACCATCTCCTGATCAATGGCTGCCGCTTCTTCGGCAAAGAACTGCTCGGCCGCTTTGCCCGCTTCCATCAGAGCTGTTTGCTGCTCTTCATTCAGGCCTTGCCACACCTGCTCGGAAATCAGGATCGGCTCGTACATGAACCACAGTGCGAAGTCGCCTGGCTGGGTTATGCAATCAACCTGCTCGTAAAGCCGAAACGAGATAAACGACATGGAAGAGGTATTGGCGGCGTCGAGTACACCGGTCTGCATGGCGGTGTAAATTTCAGAGGAGGGCATGGAGGCAATGGAGGCGCCAGCGGCTTCCAGCATCTCTTCAAATGCCGGGCCCGCGGCGCGAATGTTCTGGCCGGATACGCTGTCGGGGGAGGTAATACACTGCTCGCTGGACGCGAAACCGCCCGACAGCCAGGCATGGGACAGAACGCGGGCGCCCCCATCCAGAATGACAGCTTCAATTAATTCCATGTATTCCGAGTCGTTAAGCCGCTGGGCGTGCGCCTGGTTACGCACCAGGCCGGGCATCAGGGTAGCGGAAAATTCAGGGTGCCGGCCGCTCGCGTAATCAAGCGGCAGCGAGGTAATGTCCAAGCGCCCACGGGTAAGCGCGCCCCACTGTTCACGGGCTTTGAAAAGCGACTGGCCGGGGTAGACTTCGATGGTCAGTCCGACATCCGCCTCAGCCACGTGGCGAGCCATCATTTGCACCATTTCATCGCGAACATCGCCCTGCCCACCCGGGAATTGGTGAGAGGCACGCAGCACGGTATCGGCGCTTGCATAGCTTGCGGGAATTGCGAGGCTCAATGCGGTCAGGGTAGAAAATACATAGCGTTTCATATTACGTCTCCAACATTTGTTGTTGTGTGTTTGGAAGATCGTTAGGTGTTCATCAGAATATCTGATATATATTTCAATAACCGTTAATTGTGCTAATGTCAATTGAACATCACAATAAAAATCGGTAAGTACGCTGCTTATTTAAGGGGGAACAGATGGCTGAGAGCAAACGTTCCAACGCTCAACGGCTTAGGGACTCGTTGGAAGATGACATTATTAATGGGCGGCGGGTGCCAGGTGAACGGCTCGACCCGGACGAGCTAGGGCGAACGTTTAATGTTTCTCGCACGCCCGTGCGTGAAGCCTTCCAGCAACTGGTGGCTAGCGGTTTGGTCACCGTATCACCGAAAAAAGGCACGTTTGTGGCCAAGGTCGGCATCGACCAGTTAATCGAGATGTTTGAAGTCATGGCCGAGCTTGAGGGCATGTGCGGGCGCCTGGCGGCTCGACGCATTAGTGACCCGGAGCTGGCAGAGCTTCAGGCGGCCCATAAACGCTGTGAAGCAGCGGCACACGCGGGCGATACTGATGAGTACTACTACGAAAACGAAGCGTTTCATGACTGCATTTATGCGGCGAGCCACAATACGTTTCTAGCCAGCGAAGCTCGTCAGTTAAAACAGCGCTTAAAGCCCTATCGTCGCCTGCAATTGCAGGTTCGCCAGCGCATGCATAACTCCTTGAGCGAGCACCAGGCCATTGTCGATGCCATTACCCAAGGCGATGCCGCACTGGCTGAGCAGGCGCTATGCGACCACGTGCTGATTCAGGGCGAGCGATTCAGCGACTTTGTGGCCAGCGTGCGCCGTATGGAAGCGCCGATCAGCCAGCCGGGGTAGGTAATGTCCGTATCGGTGGGGTAATGGTCCTTGCCGACACGTCGAACTCGGCGGAAACTCTCCCTATTAACGATCTGGAGAGAGAACGTGACGCGCCATATTGCCTTATTGGCTTACCCCGATTGCCAATTGCTGGATGTCAGCGGCCCCTGGCAGGTGTTTGCCAGCGCCAACGCGCTAAGCCCGGAACCCTTGTACCGCTTGACCCTGGTCGCCGATGCACCTGGGCCGGTAATGACCAACGGCGGCCTGGCGGTGTACGCCAGCCACACCTATGCCGAACTTCCCCACCGGCTGCCATTGGATACGTTACTCATTGCAGGCGGCAGCGGTGTGATGGCGTTACGCCAAGACCCGCACGTGCTGGCTCTTTTACGTGAGCTGGCGTCTCAAGTGCGCCGGTTAGGCTCTATCTGCTCAGGGGCTTTCTTGCTTGCTGCCGCCGGGCTTTTAGATGGCAAGCGCGTCACTACCCATTGGCGCCATGCCGACCAGCTTGCCGAGGAGTACCCCGCGCTTAATGTTGAGCCTGATGCGCTGTATATCCAAAGCGGTGATCGCTACACCAGCGCCGGGATAACGGCCGGTATCGATCTGGCGCTTTCGCTGGTAGAGGCTGACCACGGCGCTGCCCTTGCCGGGCAGGTAGCACGAGAACTGGTGATGTTTCTGCATCGCCCCGGCGGGCAGTCGCAGTTCAGCGAACTTCTACGCTACCAGCAAGGTGCTGGCCCGTTGCGTCGTTTGCTGGATCATCTGCATGCCGACCCTGGCGGGGCACATTCGCTGGAAAGTATGGCGGCCTTAATGGCCGTATCACCACGTCACCTTACCCGGCTATTCAAGCGCCACTTAGCCACGACGCCGGTTACTTATTTGACCCAGCTACGCTTGGAGCAGGCGCGTTTGGCGCTGTTGGATGAGCATCAAACGGTATCTCTTGAGCGGTTAGCTGAGCGTTGGCGCCTGGGCGGCGCCGAGCAGTTGCGCCGCCAGTTTCAACGTTACTACGGTGTTTCCCCTTCTGTTTATCGTCAGCGCTTTGGCGCGGCGGCTAAGTCTACCTCTACCCTTGCGTCTACCCTCACGCCTACTCTTGTGCCTACGCCTTTGGAGCCATCGCCATGCCATTAACCGTTACGTTGTTATCGCTGTGTCAGGCGCTGTTGGTCAGCGGTAATATCCTGCTGATCGCCGTGTCGCCCCTCATTGGCGCCTCGCTGGCACCTACCGCCAACTGGGCCACTGTGCCAGTGGCCAGCCAGTGGCTGGGGCTGATGTGCGCCACCATTCCCGCCTCGCTGATCATGGGGCGGCTGGGGCGTAAACGTGGGTTTGTGCTGGGCAATCTTATCGGCTTGATAGGTACAGCCGTGGCCATTGCAGCGCTACGCCAGCAAAGTTTTGGGCTGTTCCTGCTGGCGACGTGGCTGATTGGCATCGGCATTGGCTTTGGGCAGCTCTACCGCTTTGCGGCCCTTGAGGCAGCCCCCACGGCACTGCGTGATAAAGCGCTTGGTTTAGTGATGGGCGGTGGGGTGTTGGCGGCATTTGCGGGCCCTTGGCTTGCCCGCTTTAGCCGCGAGCTGAGCGAGACGCCGTTTTTGGGCAGCTTTGTCGGGCTGGGCGTGCTCTACGTGTTGGCACTTGGCATATTGCTTTGTACGCGGTTGCCGGTCGCTTTTGTGCAGGCAGTAGAGGGGGAGAAAAAGCCCTTGTCGGCTATCCTGCGCCAGCCCGGTTTTCTATTGGCCGTTAGCGCGGCGGCCATTGGCTACGGCGTGATGAATCTGGCCATGACCGCAACACCGCTGGCGATGGAAGGGGCCGGGCACAACTTTAACCATGTCGCCACTACTATTCAGTGGCATGTGGTTGCCATGTTCTTGCCCTCATTTTTTACCGGCCATTTGACGGCTCGTTTTGGTGCCCCACGCATGATTAGCGCTGGCTGCTTACTGCTGGTGGCAAGCGCAATTGCCGCACAGTTTGATGCCGGGCTAGCGGGCTTTAACGCTGCGTTGATCCTGCTGGGGCTTGGCTGGAATTTCACCTTCCTGCCCGCCACCGGGTTATTGACGCAAAGCTATCAACCGGCAGATAAGGCACGCACTCAGGCGGCCAACGAGTTTCTGGTATTCGGTACGGCGGCCTTGACGGCGCTACTGGCGGGGCCGTTGGTTAACACCCTAGGCTGGGCAACGCTCAATGCGCTGCTGATTCCTGTTTCGTTACTGCCTATGGTGCTGCTGGCATGGCAGCGGCGGGCAAACGCGCCTCTTCTTTCTTAAAATGTTATAACATAGTTATATTATTCTATTTGTTACGTCAGGTGGTTGAATGATTGCTAAACGGGAACGCGGCAAGCTGGAGCGCCAGCTTGTTGCTTCGCTGACTGAAGTCTGTGAGCAGGCCAAGGTCGAGGTGGTTGGGTTCGTCTGGTTAACTCACTGCGTGGACTACCAGCACTTCCCCGAAAGCCTGGTGGTTATCTGGGTATTTGATACCGATGCCCATTTAGCCTCAGCGCTAAAGGGCGATGCCAAACAGCGCCTGCATGACTTCACGGCCAGCGCTTTGGCTGAGGCGGGTGTGGTGCTGGATAGCATCACGCCGCACATCGACTTCGATAGTGAACAGGCGTGCCAGCGCGCCCATGGTGGTGACTGGCAGCGCCGTCTGCGCGCGCGAAGTGTGAGGCACTGATGGCCAAGAAAATCGATAGCCCCTGCATATCCGCCTGTCAGTTGAAGGGCGGCATGTGCACCGGCTGTGGGCGAAGCATAGAGGAGATCCGCCACTGGAAATCCATGAAACGGCCCGAAAAAATCGCCACCATTAAACGGGCCGAGCAGCGGTGCAAGAAGCTCAGCAAATAGCGTGCTTTAAACGGCTTGGCGAAAGCGCATGATTTGCCCTTGCCCAATGGGGTCTTCAAGAATGTCGGCATGCACGCCGAAGGTTTGGCGCAGCCGACGACACGTTAGCACTTGCCGAGGCGACCCCAGATCGACCAGTCGCCCGCCTTCGATCACTCCAATACGGTCGCAGTCCATGGCTTGATTGAGGTCGTGCAGAGCAATCACCACCGTGATGGGGAGCTGCCTGACCAGCTGAAGAATCGAGAGTTGGTGGCGGATATCCAGATGGTTGGTGGGCTCATCCAGCAGTAATACGCTAGGCTGCTGGGCCAGGGCTCTGGCGATGTGGGCGCGCTGGCGCTCGCCGCCGGAAAGCGTATGCCAGAGACGCTCAGCCATTGACTGCATACCCACATCCGCCAGCGCGTGTGAGACGATCGCCTCATCCTCCTCGGACCACGGATGAAACGGCGAAAGAAAGGGTGTCCGGCCGAGCGATACGGCCTGATGAACACTGATGCGCTCGGCTGTGTTGGCCTGTTGCTCGACCAGGGCCACCGAGCGTGCGATGTCGCGCTGGCGCATACGGCCCATATCCTGCTCGCCGACCCGGATACGCCCCACTTTGGGTTTTTGAAGGCCGGCAAACAGGCGTAGCAGTGTCGTTTTTCCCGAGCCGTTCGGCCCGATCAGCCCAAAGGTTTCACCAGCGGCAATTTCAAAGCTGACATCCTTCAGCAACGTACGCCCCTGAACTTTCCAGCTCACATGTTCGGCCGCGAGTTTCATCGTGATCTTGCTCCGCGAATTAGTATCAAAGCGAAAACCGGCGCGCCGACCAGTGCCGTGACGACCCCAATGGGCAGTACCTGCCCGGCAACCAGCACGCGGGACACCACATCAGCGCCGATCAAAAATACCGCGCCCGCCAAGGCAGATGCGGGCACCAAGCGGGTATGGCGGCTCCCCGTTAGAAAACGCATGGCATGAGGAATGACCAGCCCCACAAAGCCGATGGCACCTACCATGGAAACCATCACGGCGGTCATCAGCGCGACGGTGGCGATCAGAATGCCCCGCACACGGCGCACGGGAATGCCCATGGACGCCGCGCTGTCGGTGCCGAAGGTAAAGGCGTCCAGGGTTCGTCGATACCAGAGGCAGATCAGCAGGCCGACAAGCGCGGTGGGTACGGCAAGAAGGGCGTTGTCCCAGCGAACGCCGGAAAGATTCCCCATCAGCCAGAACATGATGCCACGTGCCTGCTCGGCGCTGGCTGATTTGGCGATGATAAACGCCGTCAACGCATTAAACAGGCTCGACCCGGCAATACCGGCCAGAATGATTGCGCTGGATGCCTGTGTTCCGCTGCCCCGGCTATCCGACGCTGCGTAGGCGAGTATAACCACCATCCCAAACGCCGCGATGGCCCCGACCATGGCCCCTGCCGAGAGAGTAACGACGCCAGCACCAAACCCGGCAACGGCAACCAAGACAGCGCCGGTCGACGCACCTGCGGAAATCCCCATCAGGTAAGGGTCGGCCAGCGGATTGCGCAGCAGCGCCTGAAGCACGACCCCGGACAGCGCCAACCCGGCACCACAGCACGCGGCGACGACTGCGCGGCTAAGCCGGTAGCTCCAGATAATCCCGGCATCGATTCGGTCGACAGGATAGCTTGCCCCCAACAGCCGGTTAGCGAGCACCTTGAGCACCGTTTCCACAGGTATCGACGTCTCGCCAATCGCGGTTCCGGCGATTAGCGCCGAGAAAAGAATCAGTGGTGCCAGCCAGAACCAGTGGCCACGAACCTGAAAGCGTGGCCGTATGGTTAGCGCAGATGCCGTACTCATCGTTCGAAGGACATTCCCGACAGGGCATCCGCTAACGTTTCGAGACCGAAAATGGTGCGCATCGTTGCGCTCATGGCGTGGGCATCCATCTCGATGATATGGCCGTTTTGAACCGCCTGCATTTCACGTGTGACAGGGTCGCTTTGAAGAAATGCACGCTTGGCGGCCACATCGTCAGCGGGGTAGCGGCGCCGGTCCATGTGTGCGATGACGATCACGTCCGGGTTGGCGCGGGCAATGGTTTCCCAATCGACGGTGGGCCACTCCTCATCCGACTGGATGACGTTGCGTATTCCCAGCGTCTTCATCATATAGCCGGGTGCGCCCAGCTGACCTGCGACAAAGGGGGCAACGCCGGTATCCGGCGAAGAGAACCAGAACACGGCGGAAAGATCGTCCGGTAGATCAAGCTGGGCGGCGGTAGCCACCGCGTCGGCTTCACGGGTTTCAAGGCTTTCAATCAGCGCTTCCCCAGCCGGTTGCATATCGAAGATTTCGGCAAGCTCGGCAATGCCCTTGTAGACGTGATCAGGCGAAAAGGCCGCGGTACGCATGCCGTCGCCTCCGGTAGTGTTGTCTTTGGTATCGCAGTCGGCGGGCATAATGTATGTGGCGATCCCCAGATCGTCGAACTGCTCACGTGTTCCCACGCTGCCCGTGGCACCGACATGCCATTCGTACTGCACGGCCACAAGCTCGGGGCGCTTATTGACCACTGACTCAAAGCTTGGGTCGTTATCGGCGATGCGTTCAACGGAGGCGTTCAGCTCGCTAAACGGAGGCAACACCGGCGTAAACCATACGGACGTGGCCAACACTTGATCGCCCATCCCCAAGGCATATAGAATCTCGGTCGCCGACTGACCAATGGTGACCGTACCGTTAGGCGCTGCTGGGAAACTAATCTGCTTGCCGCAGTTATCCAGCGTTAGCGGATAGCCCGTCGTGTCAGCTGTCGTGTCAGCAATGGCATAGCCGGCTGATAGGCCGGATACCGCCACCAGCATTGAGCGAATGAGGTTCATGAAAATTCCCAAATAAGTTGTTCCACCAACGTAAACGTCGCCTTTAGCCAAATGGGAGGGAAAAGAGACGGCGTTTTTATTTATTGTTATGTTATAACATATTTTGATGCTTGAAAAGCAACGCCCGTGCCGCTACCCAGAGCCAAGTGCTGGGTAGCGGAGAAAGCAGAAGGAGTCAGATTGGGATATTAAACGATCAGGATAAAGCAGCAGAGGCGTTTTAGTAATGTAGCTGCAGGCTTAGCGCGCCTGGTTAAAAATCACCCGGGGCGCATTGCAGGCAGGTAAGGCCTAGAGCGCGCCACTGAGCAACGACTGCATCGCGGTCATCCAGCACCAGCCAGGGCTCAAAACCGTCTTCACGCATGATGCTGAGCAGGGCTTCTTTGACGGCTTCATCGTCCACGTGGTCATGGCCATCCGGGCGCAGGTACATGGCGTCAAACGGGATGGCGTTGCGCGTCAGCCATTCGTGGGTATGTTCGCGGTGAGTGTCCGGGCGGCCGCTGCAAATGATGATCTGCTGGCCCTGGGCTTTCAATAGTTTCACCAGCCGGGCGACCGGTTCGATCACTGGCGCTTCGGCCATAAACGCAAAGAAGGGGTCCCACTGCTTGGCAGGGCCTAACACCCATTCGTGTACTTTCGTGGGGTGAAATTCAGCTAACGTACCGTCAACATCGACAATCACGGCGTGGGTCATGCAAGGCTCCTGTTATTCAAGGCGTGAGTATTTAAAAACAGCATCTTTTGCGTGGCGAGGCGCGCACCGAGTAACGCGCGCCAGGCGCTAAGAGTCGGTTCGGATAAGTGGGTAAACAGCGGCACCACACGTTCGGCGTTTACTTGATCGGCAAGCGCAACCAGGTGCGAGGCGCGTAGGTGCACATTCCAGCGCTGCCAGAGGATGTCGCCAGCGGTAAGCTCGGCGCAGCGCGAAGGCGTCAGATAACCGGTGTGCAGCAGGTGAAAGCCTGGCCACGTGGCGGCGGTGTCGTCCCGGTCGCTAATCAGCTTGAGGCTTGGCTGGGAAGCATCGGGGCGCCCCAGAAGCGCTTCTATTTTGTCATCCGAATGGGAGCGGCGAAGCGTCGTGGGGAGCGCCAGTAGGGTTTGCAGGTTGGCGCGAATAATCGGATCAATGGCGAGCGGCAGCCCGCGAGCATCCGCTTCTTCGGCTAGCCAGAGCGCCATCTCAAGCGCTCGGCCTGATTCAGGTGCCGGAAAAACCAGCGGGCGGCACAAGTGTTCGCTGATGGCGTCCACACATGCCTGCTGGGGTTGATCGTAGGTGCCATAAGAAGCGTCCAGTAGCGCAATGCGCGCCGGTGGCGGCGTATCAAACGGAAATAGCCGGGACTCAAAGCAGGCGTCGCCGCTGTAGAAAATGCCGCCCTCGACATCCAGGTGAATCCATACCCCGCCCAACGAATGGCCCGCCTGGCCGGTGGTCACCGGAATACCGGCAATCTGGCAGGTACCGCGCTCGGGCAACGGTTGCCAGGCGCGCCCGTTGGGAAGTGCCTGAGCAACCAGCGGCGTGCAGTAAAGCGGAAGCGACGCGGGTAGCTCGCTGACGCCGCCAATATGATCGATATGGTCATGGCTGATAATCACCGCATCGACATCAAGCCCGCGAGCCCAGGTAATTGGCTCGCCCGGGTGCAGCGCGCCGCCTGCATCCAACAGAAGCCGCTTGCCGTTGTCTTCCACCACCATGGCTGCAGGGCCTTTATCGCCCAGGCCGCTTAATATGTTGATGCTGGCGTTCATTGGTCGGGCTCCAGACACCAGCCTTCCAATAGCGTTAGCGCCACCTGCTGGCCCTCTTTGAGCGCGTGGGGATGATAGGCGAGCAGCGTTGCGCCATCCCTCATGCGCAGGTGAATCTCATAGCGCTCGCCACGAAAGGTCTGGCGCTCGACGCGGGCGGTTAAATCCTGCTGGCTGGGCGCCTCGGGATGCACCTGAATATGCTCCGGGCGCACCAGCACTGCCTGATGGCGTTGGGAAGCGGGAGACGTCAGCCCTTGCATCAGCTCACTGCCGCTGAGGCGCCTGCCCGGTGCGCCGGTGCTTATCATTAACTGGCTGCCCTGGCCGATAAAGCTTGCCACCCAGGATGTGCGCGGTTCGCGGTAGAGCGTTTCGGGCGTGGCCCACTGCACCAGCTTGCCCGCCTGCATCACCGCGATACGGTCGGCCAGCGCCATGGCTTCGCTTTGATCATGGGTGACGTACACCATGGTAGCGCCGGTGCGGCGGTGAAAATCTGCAAAGCTATGCTCCATGGATGCGCGCAGGTGGCGGTCCAGGTTCGCTAGGGGCTCATCCAAAAGCACTACTGACGGGTCGGTGACCAAGCAGCGGGCGAGTGCCACGCGCTGGCGCTGGCCGCCGCTTAAATCCTGCGGTGTGCGCTGGGCGTAGGGCCCAAGTGCCACCAGAGCAAGCGCCTGCTCAACGCGGCGTTGATAATCCGCCCCGCGCACGCCGCGTAGTTTAAGAGGGTAGCCGACGTTATCGGCCACGCTCATATGCGGCCACAACGCGTAGGATTGGAACACCATGGCCATATTGCGCTGCTCGGGGAGCACGTGGTGCTGCTCGCTCGCTAGAAGCTGATTGCCCAGATGGATTTCACCGCCGCTGACCTGCTCGAACCCGGCCAGCATACGTAGCATGGTGGTTTTTCCGCAGCCGCTGGGGCCGAGCAGGGCGACAAACTCGCCCGGTTCAACCGTTAATGAAAGCCCATCCACGGCGTTGTGTTCGCCAAACTGCTTGGTGACTTGCTTGAGGGTTAGCCCTGCCATGGCACGACTCCTTTGGGTAAACGCGGGGCCAGAAGGCTAAGCGAGAGCATGAGTGAAGCGACCATCAGCACGACCAGCACGGATACCGCTGAGGCCAGAACGCTTTCGCCGCCTTCATCAAGGTTGAAAATCAGCACGCCCAGGGTTTCGTTGCCCGCACTCCATAGAAGCGCCGAAACGGTCAGCTCGTTGACGGCCAGCAGAAATACCAACAGTCCACCGGCAAACAGCGCGGGCGCAATCAGCGGCATCACGATAGTGGCAAGGCGGCGCCAAGGGCCGGCACCGGCGAGCTGAGCGGCTTCTTCAAGCGAAGGGTCAAGCTGTGCAAGGCTTGCACTGACCGGCTTTAGGCATACCACCAGAAAACGCGCCAGATAAGCCACGAAGATCAGCCCCAGCGTGCCGTATAGTGCGACGTTGATAATGGGCAGTGGCCGCACGAACAGCAGAATGCAGGCAATCGCGAGTACCACGCCGGGCAGGGCGTAAGGCAGCTCGATAATACTCAGTGTCAGGTTTTGCAGGCGCGCTGGAAGCCGCTGGAGGCGGTAGGCCAGCGGCAGGCTGCACAGCATGAGCACCACGGCTGCGCCACCGGCAAGCCAGAAGCTATTGCGCATGGCGCGCCACGTAGCGCCCTGGCGGCCAATCACTTCATGGTAGGCGTTTAGAGTGGCGGTATCGGCATTAAGCGGTACGCCCATGGCTGGCACCAGCGAGCTGACTACCAGCGCCACCAGCGGAGCGACAAGAATGACCAGCAACACGATGACCAGCAGCACCGTGACCAGCGCACGAAAGCGGCCGAGTGAGAAATCATGGGCGCGCCCGCTATGCCCTACCAGCCCGAAACGGCTGCGGCCCATCCAATGTTGTTGAAGCGCCACACCCACCAGCGCCAGCACGCCAATCAGCAGCGAAAGGGCCGCCATCTCAGCCAGTACGCCGGTGCCAAAACTGGCCATGCGCTGATAGATCAGCGTAGGCAGTACATAGTAGCCCGCCGGAATGCCCAGCATGGCCGGGATGCCAAAGTTACCCAGGCTGGAGATAAACGCCATGGCGGCACCTGCGACCAGGCCGCTTCTCGTCACGGGAAGTACAATATGCCGCCATACCTGGTTTTGCCGGGCGCCACTGATGCGGGCGGCTTCGACCAGCTCGCGGGGCAGAGAAAGTAGCGAGGTGCGCAGCGCTAGAAACACCAGCGGGGCACTTTGAATACCTAACAGCAGCGCGATGCCTTCCGCCGAGTAGAGCGGCTGCGGGCTGCCCAACGGCGGCGCCATGCCGATGCTTTTGAGTAACGGGCTTGCCGGGCCAAATAGCTGAAGCCAGCTAAGTGCCGTGACTTGGGGTGGAATCATCATCGGCAGCATAAAGCAGAACACCAGCCACGCCTTGCCGCGAATGTCGGTGAGGGTGATCACGAACGCAAATAGGCTGCCCAGCGCCAGGGCAATCAGCATGCCCAGCCCCGAGGTATACAGGCTGTGCCACAGCGCCCGCCAGGTACTCGCTGATTGAAGCACACGCCATAGCGGCGCGTTGCCCCCTTGTGTCAAATCGCTTAACGCTTCTACTAAAAGGCGCAGGCTAGGCGCCAGACTCAGCAGGACGACGGTAAGCGTCAAAAGGGTAAGCAGCCAGCGATGCTGGCTGCCTTGGGTAAGACTCGGTGACATGATCAGCCGCCGAACAGGTCGCTAAAACGCTGCTTCAGGGCTTCTTCCTGCTCAAGCGCTTGGGCGATATCAACAGGCATCAGCTCGATGGTGTCGCGGGCGGGGAAGCCTTCTGGCGGCGTAACACCTGGGTGGGCAGGCAGATACCCCTGCTCGCTGACCAACTGCTGGCCCTCTTCCGAGAGTACGAAGTCGACAAACTTCTGTGCCGCATCAACGTTCTTGGCGCCTGCCATAATAGCGACGGGCTCGGTGACCGCACTCACACCCTCTTCAGGGAAGACAAACTCGACCGGCGAGCCTTTGGCCGCTTCGCGGATGGGCAGGAAATCCACCACGATGCCGTAAGGCTTAGTGCCCGCCGCCACTGCGTTGAACACACCGCCGTTGCCACCCTGTGCCTCGGTGCGGTTGTCATGTAGTGCATCGTAATAGCTTTCACCCAAGTCAGGGTTTTCACTAATCGCCGCCATGTGGATCAGTGCAGCGCCCGAGTAAAGCGGGCTTGGCATGGTCACTAAGCCTTCATATTCGGGCTTGAGTAGGTCTTGCCAGCTTTGCGGCTGCTCGTCAGCGCTGGTGTTATACACGATACCGGTGGTGATCAGCTTGGTGCCGTAGTAGAAACCTTCGGGGTCAAAAAGCTCGGCATCAAAGGCTTCACGATTAGGGCTCAAATACGCCTGAAGCTGGTCTTCCTGCTTTAACGACTCCATGGTCATGCTGTCGGCGATCAGCAGCACATCCGGGTTACTGACCCCGGCGGAAAGCTCGGAGCGCAGGCGGGTCATCAACCGCGTGGTGCCGTCGCGTACCCACTCCACTTCGATATCCGGATAGGCTGCCTGGAAGGCATCGACCGTTTGCTGGGCATCGCTGTTGGGCTGGCTGGTGTAGAGCACGAGCTTGTCGTCGGCAACGGCGTTTGCCGAAAGAGCCAAACTTGCCATCGTGGTGGTAAGAGCAATGGCGGTGCAGAGTGAGCGCTTAAGCATCAGAAGGTCTCCAGTGAGTTGACCCTGCTCACACTACTGTCATCACCTTACAACATCGTGACACTACCCTTTCGTTTGAAGGAGGAGAGCTTTCGTAAGCATCGGAAAGTCTTTCGTTAATAAAAAAGAGGGAGATGAGTGCGGAATGAAAGGCTTAAACGAGCGTCGCCGAGCGCTGCTTGATCGGGTGCGCCAGGAGGGGCGCCATTCGCTGGAGGCGCTGGCCGGTCAGTTTGGGGTGTCAGTACAAACGCTGCGCGGCGATATTCGCTTTCTTGCCGAGAAGGGGATGGTGCTGCGTCGCCACGGCGAGGTGCTGCCGTTTCCCGACCGTGAAAATATCGGCTACGACCAGCGCCAGATCGTTAACGAAACCGGAAAACGCCATATTGCGCGCCAGGCCGCTTCGCTGATTCAGCACCATCAGTCGCTTTTTCTAGGTACCGGCACCACCGTTGAGCAGCTCGCCGACGCGCTGCACGATAAAAAGGGCCTGCATATCATGACCAATAACCTTCATGCGCTTATCAAACTATCCGCTATGGAGTGTGAGATGGTAGTGGCGGGTGGCCGGGTACGTCGCCGGGACCAGGACGTGATTGGTGGCGACGCGTGGCGCTTTTTTCAACGCTACCGGGCGGATGTAGGCATTGTCTCTGTAGGCGGCATGGATGCTCACGGCAACCTTTTCGATTACAACGACGATGAGGTTATGGCCCGTGAAGCGCTGTTGGCTAATGCAGCCTTTCGCGTTCTGGTGCTGGATAGCACCAAGTTTGATTTACCGCTGCGCTGTGCGGCGGGGCAACTAGCCGATTATGACGCGGTGATTACCGACGTGGCGCTCCCCGACCGATTGCGTAGCCCTCTTGCCGCACAGGGCGTTAGGTTTTTGATATGAACAGTTTGATATGAGCAGGTATTAAGGTGGTCGGCGAGGTAGCCGCAGCCGACAGGCGCTGGTATCTATTTGACATTGGCTCTCAGGTGATGACAAATACCCAAAAAATTTGCTTGAGGAGCACGCTGTGGAAAACGGTCAATCAGAAGCGGCCTTGCGTTACGAAGCGCTAACCGTTGATACGCTGGCAACGCGGCTGGGTGATGTACACGAAGTAGCCAGCCGGGTAGGCGGCGAGCCCGCGAGCTGGGAAATTCGTGAGGTGGGCGATGGCAACCTGAACCTGGTGTTTATCGTGACGGGCACAGCAGGTAGCGTGGTGGTCAAGCAGGCGCTGCCCTACGTTCGTATGGTGGGCGAAAGCTGGCCGCTGCCGCTTTACCGCGCCCATTTTGAGTATTACGCCCTGGTGCGCCAGGCCAAGCGTGCCCCCAACATTGCGCCGGAGGTGTTTTATTTCGATAAGCCCCAGGCCCTGTTTGTGATGGAATATCTTTACCCGCACACGATTTTGCGCCGTAAGCTGATTAAAGGTGAACGGGTAGCGCACCTGGGGGAAACCATCGGCCAGTTCTGCGCACGCACGGCGTTTCGTGGTTCGGAGCTTTCTCTGCCAAGCCCAGAGAAGAAGCAGGATGTGGGGCTGTTTTCGGGTAACGTGGCGATTCCTGCGATTACCGAATCATTGGTGTTCACCGACCCTTATTACGGCGCCGAGATGAACCACCACACGCCGGAACTTTCGCCGGTGGTGGACGAGCTGCGCCGCAATGTGCGCTTAAAAGCCAAGGTTCAGCGGTTATTGATGAAGTTCACTGCCAACACTGAAACCATGCTCCACGGTGATTTGCACTCGGGCTCGATCATGGCGACCGATACCGACGTGCGCGTGATCGACCCTGAGTTTTCCCAGTACGGGCCGATGGCGTTTGATCTGGGAATGGCCGTAGCCAACTTCCTGATGGCGTACTTCAGCCAGCCTGCCCACCGCAAGGATAACGTTCTGGCTACTTATCAGGCGTGGATTCTCGAAGTAATCGAGGCGTGCTTCACAAGCTTTGATGCCGAGTTCCGTTACTTATGGCAAACCGAGCGCACCGGCATTCTGTTCCCCAGGGCGCTGTTTGAAGAGCAGGGCAACAGTGCGGACGACGCTTGCGATGCGCTGTTGGATGAGATTCGCCTGGATGCGCTGGCCTACTGCGGTATCGAGATGCACCGCCGGGTGCTGTCACTGGCCCATAACGCCGACTTCGAAGAGATCGAAGATACTGCCCTGCGCGCCCGGCTAGAAGCCCGCAATGTGTTGATGGGCCAGGCGCTTATAATGAACCCTGACGCGGCTCGTGAGGTACCTGCGCTTATTGAACTGGCTCAGGCGTATAATCGCCAGGATGTTCTATAAACGGCATTCTATAAAAGACGTGCTATAAAAAAGCCGCGGACACTAGGCCCGCGGCTTTTGAATGTCTGGTGGTTTGCCACTGTCCAGGATTAACGCTCAGGCAGGGTCAGCCAATCAGCCAGTACTACCTCAGCATGGGAGAACTGCGGCATATTTTCACCCAGCGTCTCCATGTTGGTGATAGCGTTATCGTTCAGGAAGTCTTGGGTAATCAGCGTGGGCGGCACGATAACCTGCTGACCGGGCGCTTCACCGGCCATTAATAGCGCCAGCGTACGTACCGAGACTTCACCCACCACGGTTGGGTTGGTGGCAACCGTTGCGGCCCAGGGCGAGCCGGGTTCACGCATGGCGGCAATGTCGGAGGTGGAGATATCGGCGGAATAAATAGCGATATCCTCACCCAGGCCCATTTCATCCACGGCTATTTTCACGCCTGCTGCAAACTCATTATAGGGCGCGAAGAACACATCAATCATCGGGTTGGCCTGAATCACCGCGCGGGCCTGATTGGCAACCGAGTTGGCGATGGGGTTATCCAGGGTGCCGAATACGGCGGCTTCGGTCACACCTGGGTGAGCTTCTTTAAAATCTTCCCAAGCGGCGTTGCGGCGATCAAGCGGCGCGATACCTGGTACGTAAACATAGCCTGCGGTAAAGCTGTCACCGTTATCCTGTAGCGCTTGGTTAAGCACCAACTCGCCCAGTAGATAATCGGACTGCTCGACTTGCGGGATGGCGGGGTTATCCACTTCCACATCGAATGCGACAACATCAATGCCCGCCTCTACGGCGCGCTGAGCGGCATCTTTCATGGACTCCGGCAGTCCGTGCTGAATGATGATGCCATCTACGCCGAGCGCGATAGCCTGGTCCACCATATCTGCCTGCAGGGCCGCATCTTGGCGGCTATCCAGCACGCGCAGGTTCACGCCCAGCGCAGCGGCTTGCGCCTCTACACCCGACAGATAGGCTTGGAAGAAGTCGCCCGTGGAGATATAGCGGATAAGCGCGATGGTGACATCTTCCGGCGCATCAAAGGGTGCCGGGCGCTCTTCGGCCGTTGCAAGGCTCGTTCCCAGTAGCGCCATGGCGGCGGTAAAACTGACAGCAAAACGTTTGAGCATGACGTGTTTAAGCATAATAGTGTCTCGGTTACTGACGTTTTAGTAGTAGCGTGTATTAATGACGGCCTGATTGGCCACGCCGTGAGGAGAGGTAAAAGGTGAACATGAGTGCCACCACCAGTACCGCGCCTTTAACAAAATCCTGCGTGTAGTAGGGCGCATTCATCATCGTCATGCCTTGAAGAAGAATCCCCACAAAAAGCGCGCCCATGGCGGTGCCAAACGCGTTGGGGCGTGCAGCACCCAGTACGGCAAAGCCAATCAGCGCCGCGGCCACGCTATCCAGCAGCAGGTTATTGCCGCTGGCAATATCGCCCCGGCCTAAACGGGCTGCCAGCAAAATACCGCCAATCGAGGCGGTAACACCAGAAATCATGTACGCCGTGATCTTGTAACGCTCCACCGGCGCGCCCACCAGAGCGGTCGCACGCTCGTTGGAGCCAATGGCATACATCAGCCTACCGTGACGGGTAAAACCTAAAAACAGCCAGATAGCGACTGCAATCAATACAAACACCACTACCGGCACCGGAATCAAGCGCTCCAGAATCAGATCAAAGCGGTGCCTGCCCAGCCACAGAAACGCCGCCGAGAACGTGCCTTCTGCGGTGGAACCATCGGCCAGCGACATACCGGTGGCGATAGAGTTGCCCTGGGTAGGAATGCGCTGAAGGCCAATCAGCAAAAACATCATGCCCAGGGTGGCCAGCAGGTCAGGGATGCGGAACTTGACGATCAGAAGACCGTTAATAAGCCCGATGAAAGCCCCCATCAAAAGACACACAGCCACGGCCACATAGGCGGGCTGTTCGAGGACGACCATACAGTACGCGGCCAGCATCAACGACGTGGTGGCCACGGCACCAATGGATAGATCAAACCCGCCCACCACTAGCGTGGTGGTCACGCCCAGCGCCAGAATACCGGTAATCGCCACAGACTGAAGTACAAATACCGCCGAACGCGGGTTCGCAAAGCCAGAGGCCGCCAGGCTGAAGTAAACCACCAGCGCTACCAGCAGAAGCAAGAAACCGTAGCGAATGGCTAGCTCCAGGCAGCGAGCTTTCGCGGCGCTAGCATTAGGCTTTTCCGGAGGCCTGGGCGACGAGGACGTTGAGGTCGATATCTCGGTTGGATTGCTCACCAGCAATGGCTCCTTCATGTAACACAATAATTCGATCAGCGATTTCAATCGCCTCGTCTAGTTCAGAAACAAACACCAGCGTTGCGCGACCTTTGGCGGTTGCCCGGATATGGCGGCCTATATCCTGCCGTGCCCCGATATCCACGCCTTGAAAGGGCTCATCCAGCAGTAACACGCGGCTGGGAGATTGAAGCCAGCGCCCGATCATGACCTTTTGCTGATTGCCCCCGGAAAGCGTGCCAATCGCATCTGCGTGGGATTGGCAGACAATCCCCAACTGGGCAATCATTTGCTCTGTGCTGGCGCGCTGCTGGCGGGCACTCAGAAACGCCCCACGGGTAAAGGCTTTTAAAAACGGCAGTGTCATATTGTCGGCGATATTGAAATCCCCAATCACGCCGTTGGTCGCTCTGTCTTTTACCGACATGAACACGCCCCGGGCAAGCGCTTCGCGTACATTGGCGGGCGCATAGGGCTGACCATCGACCTGCATGGTACCGCTGCTTAAAGAGCGCAGCCCAAACAGGGTCTCGACAAGCGCCGACATCCCACTGCCCAGCAGGCCGGTAAACGCGACAACTTCGCCATCACCCACGTTCAAACTGACCGGCGCCGCGCCTTGAGTCAGTTCGACATTTTGTAGCGTCAGGATAGGCGCGCCCGGTGTTGCCGGCTCAATATCGGCATTATTGATCGCCTGACCCAGCATGGCATGCACGGCGGCGGTGAGATCCAGCGGCGCTTGATCAAATACGCCGGATATCTGCCCATCGCGCAAGCAGATGATGCGATCCGCCAAGCGCCTGATATCGGACATGCGGTGCGATATATACACAATCGCCACGCCCTGGGCGCGCAAACGGACGATCACCGTAAACAAGCGCTCGGCTTCGGTAGCGGAGAGTGACGAGGTCGGCTCATCCAGAATCAAAAGTCTGGGGGCGTGGGCCATGGCTCTGGCGATGCTGATCATCTGCCGGTCGGCCACCGAAAGGTCGGCAACGCGAGCGTTCAGATCGATGTCAAGACCCATGGCATCGGCGACTTCGCTTGCCTGCTGGCGGAGCTTTTTAGCGCTGACCCATAAGCCGTGCGCACCGGAGGCTAGTCGATCCAGCATCAGGTTGTTGGCTACGTCCAGGTCGGGGATGACGCCGTCATCGATGGATTGATGTACGGTCACCACGCCCTGGTGGATCGCCTCATGCGCATCGCGTGGGCAGTAGGGCGCATCGGCAAGCCGCATCTGGCCGTGGTCGGCCGCGTGGTAGCCGCTAAGCACCTTGACCAGAGTTGACTTGCCCGCCCCATTGGCGCCCATCAATACGACGACTTCGCCAGCACTGATACGCATATCAATGCCACGCAAGACCTGATTGTTCCCAAAGGATTTATGAATCCCCTGGATATCAAGTACGCTCGCTTGCAAGACGTTTCTCCTTGGTAGGCATACGCTGTGAAGGGCGCAAGATCATCGGTAAAGGGGGGTGGAAAGTCAATTGCCGTGGCAGGGGATGTGGTAAGCACAAAAAGCCTGAGGCCAGCGCCAAAAAGGACGCGGGAATTGAACCCGCGTCCTTTTTGTTACTGCCGATATTTACAGCTGATCAATCCGGTCAAACTTGCCGGCGATATCGCTCTCGGTCCAGTGGGGTACCCAGCCTTCTACGTTGTCGAAGAAACGCAGCGCGGTAAATTCAGGCGCGGGGCCCATATCGAACCAATGCGGTGTATTGGCGGGCACGCTGATCAGGTCGTTGCGGGTGCACAGCACCTGATACACCTTGTCCTCGATATGCAGGCAGAAAAGCCCTTGGCCTTTCACGAAAAAGCGCACTTCGTCCTCAAAGTGGCGATGCTCGTTTAAAAACTTCTGGCGCATGGCATCCTTTTCAGGATGCGTAGGCACCATGTGCAGCACATCTACCGTCTGGTAGCCGCCTTGGGTTTTCAAGCGTTCGATGTCGTCCTGGTAGAGCGCCAGAATATCGTCTTGGGTAGCGTCGTCGGCGATCTCGCCCGGCGTTGCCCAGCGCTCAAATAGCACGCCTACACGGTTGAGTTCGGCCTTGATCTGCTCTCCGTCGGTAATATCGACCAGCGCGTTGTTCGGGTCTTGATCGGCAAATACTTTAAGTTGTGACATTGAGGCGCTCTCCGCTAGCTAATACTTGAACTGTTAAAGGCTAAGTTGTTAGAGATTGATCTCATCGAAGCTTGTCACGCAAGCGTGCTGCGTACCAGCCTGAGTACCTTCACGCACCAGTTGTAGCGTTTGCATGCCCGCCTGCTTGGCGGCATCCAGCTCTTCTACCACATCGGATAGAAACAGGATTTCGTCGGCGGGGAGCTGTAGCTTGCTGACAATATGCTGATACGCCAAGGCTTCGCGCTTGTGACCGATATGCGTATCGAAGTAGCCGCTGAACAGCGGCGTTAAATCGCCCTCTGTGCTGTAGCCAAACAGCAGCTTTTGCGCCTGCACGGAGCCTGACGAGTAGACGTAAAGCTGCTTCCCGGCTTCTGCCCACTGACGAAGACGCGGGGCGACATCGCTATACAGATGCCCTTTAAAGGCGCCACGTTGATAGCCATCGGCCCACATCATGCCCTGAAGTGCCTTGAGCGGCGTGACTTTTTGGTCAGTTTCGATCCAGTAGAGCAGCGTTTCGATCACTTTATCCAGCGAGGCGTCCGGCTCCTTGAGCTCATCGCGCACTGCGGCTATCTGCTCTTCTATATCGGGTTGCGCTGAGTGAGTGTAGACAAATTCGGGGAGCTGATCATGAGCGTAGGGGAACAGCACCTTATGCACAAAGCTGATATCTGTCGTGGTGCCTTCGATATCGGTGACCACGGCGCGAATGTTTGTGTTATCAAGACTTGGCTTATTAACATCTGGACGATTGATCATTTGGACCACCGGCTCTCTTCAAGGACACAGGCAAGTAAAAACTCAATGGCTTCCAAATGGCGACGACACTCGGCAATACTGCTGCCCACGGCATAAATACCGTGGCCCGCGACCAGAAAGCCCCAGAGCATCGGCCAACCTGCCCGTACATGGTCGGCAAGCTCGCTCATATCCTGGGAGTTGGGTACCACCGGCAAGTGAATGGTGGCGTCATGAGTGCTATTACCCTGTAGCGCCTTTTGCATTTCAAAGCCGCTTAGCGCAATGCCTTCAGGAAAACGACGCGAAAGGACGGTGCTTGCCACTGTGTGGGTGTGCAGTACGCAGCCAATCTGTTCGTCCATCCGATAAAGTGCCGCGTGAAGGTCACTTTCCGCACTGGGTTTGCCGCTGCCTTCAAGTACGCGCCCTTCAAGGTCGCAAAGCAATAAGTCATCGGCTTGAATGCGCGTTTTATCACGGCCCGAAGCGGTGACCAGATAACCTTGCGGCACACGGGCAGAAAAATTACCGCCCGTGGCGGGCGTCCAGCCTTGCTGGGCCGCCCAAGAGATCGCTGCTAGCAGTTCGTCTTGTAATATCATCGTAGGGTCAGTATCGCGTCGCTTTCAAAGGCCTTCATTCTATATGATATGCTCCGCGGCTGATAAGCCGCGCGCCGTATTCGTTCTTTCCATACGTGCTTTCTCATCCGTTCTTTATTTCAGTACTCAAGGAGCCCCTGATGCCTCATCTTCAGTCACGCAGTTTGCGGGTGTATGCCGACTCGCTTGAGTATCTGGATCAGACTCGCCTGCCGCAGGCCGAAACGTGGGTGTGCTGTGCCAGCCCGGAGGAGTGGCAGGTGGCGGTGAAAAGCCTAGCGATTCGCGGCGCGCCGCTGATTGGCCTGAGTGCGGCCTTTGTGTTGGCACAGTATGCGGCGCAACATCCCGGTCAGGAGAGCGAGTGGCAGTTGGTAAGTGACCGCTTACGTGCCACGCGCCCCACGGCGGTTAATTTGATGTATTGCCTGGATGCCATGGAGGCCTGCTTCGCCCAAGGGCCGGCTGCGCTTTCTGAGCGCGCCGCCGCGCTGTTTGAAGAGGACCGCGAGCTCTGTTTGCAGATGGCCGAGCGCGGCGCGGACCTACTGGCAGAAGGCGAGCGAGTGCTTACTCACTGCAATACCGGTGCCCTGGCCACGGCCGGTGTCGGCACAGCGATTGGCGCGCTGGCGGTCGCCAAAAAGCGCGGCGTAGCATTGCATGTCTACGTGAACGAAACCCGCCCGCTGCTTCAGGGCGGCCGATTAACCGCCTGGGAAATGGCGGACCTGGATATTCCGTATCAACTGATTGCCGACAGCATGGCCGCAAGCCTAATGGCCGCAGGCAAAGTAGATAAAGTGATGGTCGGTGCCGACCGCATCTGCGCCAACGGGGATTTCGCCAATAAAGTGGGTACTTACATGCTGGCAGTGGTCGCCAACTACCATAAGGTGCCGTTCTACGTAGTGGCGCCCTACACCACAGTAGACAAGGCCTGTGCCACCGGCGATGACATTCCGATTGAGCAGCGCGACGCTGCGGAAATACGCGGCGCCACCGGGGCGTTCGGGGATGTTGTTTGGGCGCCGGAAAATGCGCCGGTGTGGAACCCTTCGTTTGATGTTACGCCCGCCTCGCTAGTGACCGGCTGGGTGCTGGATACCGGCGTGTTTGACCAAGCCGCTATCGCCCGTGGTGAACACTGCCGGTAACGGCCTCTGTACTTAAAACGTGGCATCGCCGTGGGTTTGAATCACCGCCAGAAAACCTTCGCCGTAATCCTCAAGTTTGCGTGCGCCAATGCCGGAGATATCGCCAAGCGCCTGCAAATTCTGCGGCTTCTGCTCGACCATTTCGGCAAGCGTGGCATCGTGGAAGATAACGTAAGCAGGCACGCCCTGGGCTTCGGCAAGCGCCTTGCGGTGCTGGCGTAGGGATTCCCACAGCGCGCCGTGACCCGGCGTTGCCGAGGCGCCCTTGTTTCCGCGTCGGGCGGCCTTGGCTTTGCTGGGCTTGCGCAGGGTCAGCGACTGCTCGCCGCGCAGCACTGGCTTGGCGTTTGCCGTTAAGCGAATCCCGCCATGACCTTCCATATCCACGCTTAGAAAGCCGCTGGCGATCAATTGGCGAAACAGCGCCTTCCATTCGTTGGCCGAGCGATCCTTGCCGATGCCAAAGGTGCTGATCTTGTCGTGACCAAAGCGGGTGATGCGCTCGTTGCTTTTACCCAGCAACACATCCACCAAGTAGGTGACGCCGAAGCGCTGCTCGGTGCGGTAAACGCACGACAGCGCCTTTTGCGCGGCCACCGTGGCGTCCCAGGTCTCGGGCGGCGTCAGGCAGTTGTCGCAGTTACCGCAGGGCGCATCCAAATGGTCGCCGAAGTAGTGCAAAAGCGCCTGACGGCGGCAGCTGATGATCTCGCAAAGCCCCAGCATGGCATCAAGCTTTTGCTGCTCAATGCGCTTTTGGTGATCATGAGCGCTGGAGTCCTGCTGCATTTGGCGCAGCGTGATGACATCCTGCAAGCCGTAGGACATCCACGCATCGGCAGGCAGGCCATCGCGCCCGGCGCGGCCGGTTTCCTGATAGTAGGCTTCAATGCTCTTGGGCAGATTGAGATGCGCGACAAAGCGCACGTCCGGCTTGTCGATGCCCATGCCAAAGGCAATTGTGGCGACGACAATCACACCATCTTCGCGCAGAAAACGCGTCTGGTGATGCTGGCGCTGCTCTGCGGGAAGCCCCGCATGATAGGGCAGTGCTGTCAGCCCTTGGCGCTCAAGCCAGGCGGCGGTGTCATCTACCTTGCGCCGGGATAGGCAGTAAACGATCCCGGCTTCGCCGTCGTGGTTGTCGCGGATAAAGCGCAGCAGCTGATCACGGGCGTTGCCCTGATTTTCAGCGATATGGTAGCGGATGTTGGGACGATCAAAGCCGCTGTTATAAAGCGCCGCATCTTGAAGCTGCAGATGCTCAACGATATCGCCCCGAGTAGGTACATCGGCGGTAGCGGTGAGCGCGATGCGCGGCACTTGAGGGAAGCGCTGATGCAGCTGGGAGAGCTGGCGGTACTCGGGGCGAAAGTCATGGCCCCACTGGGAAACACAGTGGGCCTCGTCAATGGCGAACAGGGCAATCCGGGCCTGCTCAAGAAGCGCCTGCATACGCGGCATGGCGAGCCGCTCGGGCGCAACGTATAAAAGATCCAGCTCGCCTGAGCGCAGGCGATTCTCCACCTCGACCGCCTCATGATAGTCGAGGCTGGAGTTGAGATAGGCGGCGCGTACGCCGTTCTGAACGAGTGCCGCCACCTGATCCTGCATCAGCGCGATCAGCGGGGAAACCACGATGGCGGTGCCTTCGCGTAACAACGCGGGGATCTGGTAGCACAGCGATTTACCGCCGCCAGTGGGCATCAGTACCAGCGCATCGCCACCGGCAACCACATGATCAATAATTGCCTGCTGCGGGCCGCGAAAGCTGTCGTAGCCAAAGACTTTCTGCAGCACCTTGAGGGCCGCCGGGTTGGGTTCGCCGTGCATCCTCGCTCTCCTTTTTGCCGAGCGGGGATTGTCGCACGAAAAGCCTCTTACGCGTTTGCTTAGGATTTTCGTAAAAAGCCTAGCGAATCCCCGCGCGCAAAAATGACTGCACAAACTGGCGCTGAAAGAGCAGAAACGCGACTAACAGCGGCGCGATACTGATTAACGTGGCCGCGCTGACCGTTGCCCAGTTAACGCCGGTTTCCGGAGCGGAAAATACGCCCAAACCAACGGTTAATGTGCGGCTTTCCACCGAGTTGGTGACCACCAGCGGCCATAAAAAGTTGTTCCAGTGGTGGCTGATGGAAACCAGTCCATAGGCCAGGTAGGTAGGCTTGGCCAACGGTACGTAGACCTTCCAGAGAATTTCCAGCCAACTGCAACCTTCTATGCGTGCGGCATCTTCAAGCTCGCGCGGAATGGTCTTGAACGTTTGGCGCAGCAGGAAAATCCCAAAGGCGCTGGCCACATAAGGCAGGCCAATACCGGTGATGGTATTGATTAACCCCAGCTCGCTGGCGATACGGTAGTTCTCCACGATCAGCACTTCGGGAAAGACAAACAGCTGAATCAGCACCAGCATAAACAGCAGGTTTTTACCCGGAATGGGAAATCGTGCAAAGGCAAAAGCGGCCAGCGTGCACACCACAAATTGGCCCAATACCACGCCGGTAACCAGAGCAAAGGTGTTGAAGTAATAGCGGGCGAAGGGCGCCTGCGCCCAGGCGTTAACGAAGTTATCCAGCGTCAGCGGGGCGAATAGATCAAAGCGCACCATAAATTCGCTGGGGTGGAAGGCAGCCCAAAAAGCGTACAGCAGCGGAAAAATCCAAATCACTGCCAATAGCCACGCCGCCACGGTTTCAAGTGATGGAATGGATAGCTGGCGAGATTTGGACATTGAGTTCCTGGTGCTTGAGTGTGTGGTGGTTGAACTCATTGGTAGTGCGTCCTGCGGTCCAGGATCGTGAACTTCAGCGTGGCAACCACCGCGAGTACCAGTAGAATCACCACTGTGATGGTGGCCGCCGTGGTGCGATCAAAAAACGAGAAGGCATTTTCGTAGACGTAATACAGCAGCAGATTGGTCGCGTTATTGGGGCCGCCCTTGGTCAGAATAAACAGGTGATCAACCACGCGTACCGCATTGATTAATGCGTTGATCAGCACAAACAGGGTGGTCGGCATCAATAGCGGAAACGTCACTCGCCAGAAGAAGCTCCAGCGGCTGGTGCCCTCAAGGTCGGAGGCTTCTTTAAGCTCAGGCGGAATGCCTTGAAGCGCCGCAAGATAAAAAATCATAAAAAAGCCGGCCTCTTTCCAGACCGACATCACTATCACCGAGCCGAGCGCGACGCTTGGGTCGCCCAGCCAATTCACCCCGGCAAACCCCAGTGCCCCGAGCAGCTTGTTAAACAGGCCAATTTGCGGGGCATAGAAAAACATCCAGATATTGGCCGCGGCAATCATGGGCAAAATAGTTGGTGTGAAGTAGGCCATACGCACAAGGCCGCGCCCCGGCAGCTTGCCGTTAACGAATAGTGCCATGCCGAGCGCCAGGGCGATGGAGGCGGGGATTGTGCCCAACGCGTAGATCAAGTTATTGCGCGCCACCTTCCAGAACTTGGCGTCATCGAACAAAAAACGATAATTCTCAAGCCCGACAAATTCCGGCGGGGCACCGCGAAAGCCGGGCAGAAACAGGCTTTGAATCACGGTCGTAATCGTGGGTAGGTACGCAAAAGTGGCTAACAGCACGGCGGCGGGTAGTAACAGCAGCGCGCCATACATCTGCATTTTGTGGTGGGCGGTTAATGCCATGGGGAGCGGCCACTTATAGGAAACGCCGGGGCGAACCCCGGCGAATGGGTAAGAAAGGGCTTAACGTGCGTAACGCCGCAGTATGGCGTCCGCTTCCTGCTGGGCCTGGTTAAGCGCGGCTTCCGGTTCCATCTGGCCGGTTAACGCTGCCTGAACGGCGTTATCCAGCGTGCGACGAATGCGGCCGCCCTGATAGGTGGAAAGCTCGGCAGTACCATATTCCAGCTGGTCGCGGGCAACGGCAGCGGGCGGGAAACTCTCCACGTACTCGCGCAGTGCATCGGTTTCATACGCGGCGGGGCTAACGCCCATGTAGCCTGTCTCAATCGACCAGTCGGCGGCGCGCTCGGGGGCGGTCATCCAGCGGATAAACGTCATCGCAGCGCGCTGCTCTTCTTTAGAGGCGTCTTTAAAGACGTAGAAGTTGCCGCCGCCGGTAGGGCTGCCGCGCTGGGTGTTCATGGGCAGCATGGCGACGCCAAAATCAAAACCGGCTTCATTGCGCACGGCGGTCAGGTTGCCGGTGGTGTGCCACATCATGGCGGTAGATTGTTCAAGGAAGTTCTGGCGCAGCGTGCCCCATTCGATGGTGCCATCCGGCATGGCGTCATGTTCGGTTGTTAGCGACACCCAGTACTCAAGCGCTTCAACGGCGGCGGGATCATTAAAATAGACCTCGGTGCCATCTCCGCTCATCAGGCGGTGGCCGTTCTGAAATGCGAACGCCTGGAACATCCAGTACGGGTAGCCGGTAGACGGCACCATGACCCCCCACTGCTCTCCGTTGGAGGCTTCGCGAATCGTTGCCGCCATCTCGGCCATTTCCTGCCAGTTTTCTGGCGGGGTTTCAGGGTCTAAACCGGCCTCTTCAAAAGCGTCCTTGTTCCAAAACAGCACAATGGTGGAGCGCTGGAAAGGAATGCCGTAGGTGTTGCCATCCAGTTGGCCGTTTTCCATCAATCCTGGGTAGAAACTGTCGAGCCATTCGCGCTCTTCATCGGTTTCGACCAGATCATCGAACGCCACGATGGCGTCCTGCTCAACCAGTTCGTAAAGATCGATGGAGAACATCACCGATAGCTGCGGTGTATCGCCTGACTCAATTGCCGACATGGTACGCACGCGGGTATCGTCGTAGTTGCCCGCGTAGATGGCTTCTACCGAAATGTCGGGATGCTCGCTCTCAAACTCGGCCACTAAGTCATCAATGACATTCGTCAGCGCGCCGCCCACTGAAACCGGGTAGTACATGGTCAGGTCAACGGTATTCGCGTTGACCTGGGTGGCGCTTAACATGCCAGCCACAAGCGCAGTGGTAGCGAAGGGGATACGCAAACGCATAAAAGACTCCACGAACATCAGTGTTGGAAAGAGCCCACCGCCGGTGGACGAGAAACGACGCGAGGCGAGCCTGGTAACGCACTTGGCAAAACGCTATCCAGACGTAACCCGTTATTCGCAAACAAGTGGGCGTTTTCTGGCGCCCAATAGAGCCGACAAGTGCCGTCAGTCAGTGCGGGTTTGCCGTTGATGCGTACGCGCAGGCTGTGTGCACCCACCGCCACATGGACAATCGTGTCGGCGCCTAAATACTCCTCGCTAAGTACGGTGGCCAGCACGCCTGGCTTCGACGCCGGGCGCAACTCAATATCCTCCGGACGAATACCTAGCTGACCGCCAACGGCTTCCAGCGGCGCTACCGTGGTGGTCGGTTCGCCGTCGATAACAGCACCCTGGTCGCCTTTAACAAGTGGCAGCAAGTTCATGGCAGGACTCCCTATAAAGCTAGCGGCAAAGGCGCTGGCAGGCTGGTTATAAAGCTCGTCAGGCGACCCGTCCTGAACGATGCGGCCATGCTGCATCAGAATCACGCGATCCCCCATGCTCATGGCCTCGACCTGATCGTGGGTCACGTAAATCACCGTCATGTTCAGGCGGCTTTGTAGCGCCTTGATTTCCCGGCGCATATCGCTGCGCAGCCGCGCATCCAGATTGGAGAGTGGCTCATCCATCAAACAGATCGGGTGTTCAGAAATAATCGAACGGGCAAGCGCCACCCGCTGGCGTTGGCCACCAGAGAGTTGGGCAGGTTTACGGTTCAGGTAATCGGTAAGGTCGACAAGCTCAGCCACCTTGGCCAGCCGCTCGCACTGTTCAGCTTTGGGCACCTTGCGGCTGCGCAGGCCAAATACGATATTGTCGGCAACGCTTAAATGCGGGAATAGCGCATAGGATTGAAACACCATGCTTAAGCCACGGTCGCCCGGCGGCAAGCGTGTAACATCGCGCTCACCGATATGGATCTGCCCGCTACTTGCCTCTTCCAGGCCCGCAATCATGCGCAGCGTGGTCGATTTTCCACAACCTGAGGGGCCCAGCAGAATGACAAACTGGCCGGGCGTTACCTCAAAAGAAATTTCATCGACAGCGGCCGTCGCGCCCCAGCGTTTAGTAACGCGCTCCAGGCGGATACGCGATTGGCTCATACACACAGGCTCATGTCTTCACCACCAGCGGTTGATTATTGTTGGCCAGCTTGCGTTGAAGGTGTTGCTGTTGTGTGACGTTTGTATGGCTGAGGTGTTACGTTGGCAGGATTGAAAAGGCAAGTAAAACGGTGTGCTAAAAAAATTTAAATATTCTATTTGTAAGCAATATCTTACAGCCCTGTAAGCCATTACCGCTTCGTGACCTCAGAGGGTTGTCCTCTTACCTTAGGTCGTTATGCTACTCGTTTATCACTAGTAGCATAACGACCCAGGGAGCGGCAGCATGTCAAAAGGTACTGGGCCAGAAGGTACTGGGGCAGAGAATACGGGTCTGCAATTTACCCTAACCTTGCCTGACGTTGACGATATCGCGGTGATTGACTTTACCCACCACGAAGCGCTCTCCCAGCCCTTTGAGCTAGTGGTGAGCCTGGCTAGCCGTGATGGCAGTCTGGACGCCAGTGACCTCTTGGATCGCGAAGCCACTCTGACCATTTGGCAGGACGGCCAACCGCTACGCCGGATACACGGCATCATCAGCGAGTTTAGCCAGGGCGATCGAGGCCATCGTCGCACCTTCTATTCCCTGGTGCTACGCCCCGCACTCTGGCGGCTTTCGCTGCGCCAGAATTCGCGTATTTTTCAAAAGGTCGACCCGCTTACCATTATCAATACCCTATGCGATGAGCGGGGTATTACCGATGTGACGTTTGCCGTGGCCCGGGAACTGCCGGAGCGCGAGTACTGCGTGCAGTATCGCGAGACCGACCTGGCGTTTGTCGAACGTCTGGCTGCCGAAGAGGGGCTGTTTTATTTCCATGAATTTGAAGAGGGCGCCCACCGGCTGGTCTTTGCTGATGATCCTCAAGTGCTGGCAAATTTAGGCGAGCGCACCTACCACAGCCGCGCCGGCGGCACCGCCCCCACCCGCCATGTGCGCAAGCTCAGCCACACCGCCCGCGTGGCAGCGGCCACTGCCACCTTAAAAGACTACAGCTTCAAGAACCCGGCCTACGCCCAACTGCACGAACACCTGGGCCGCGACGTGGACGCTCACGGTCAGCAGACCGACTACGAGCACTTCGATTACCCCGGCCGCTACAAGCAGGACGCCTCCGGCCAGCCGTTTACCCGCATCCGCCTGGAAGAGCTGCGCCGCGACGCTATCACCGCCAGCGCCGAAAGTGACCTGCCCGAACTTGCCCCCGGAGTGCGCTTCAGCCTGACCGACCACGACACGCAAAGCCTTAACCGCGACTGGCAGGTGGTAGCAGTACACCATACGGGCGAGCAGCCCCAGGCGCTGGAAGAGGACGGTATGACGCACAGCGATGCCAGCGGCATGACGCGATACGTCAATCAGGTCACCCTCATGCCCGGCGACGCTCCCTGGCGTGCCACGCCTAATCCCAAACCGCGCGTGAATGGGCCGCAGGTGGCGTTTGTGGTCGGCCCGGAAGGCGAGGAAATTTACTGCGACGAGCACGGCCGCGTAAAAGTACAGTTCCCCTGGGACCGCTATGCCGAACCCAACGAAACGGCCAGTTGCTGGGTGCGCGTGGCTCAGGGCTGGGCAGGCGGCGGCTACGGCAGTATTGCGATTCCGCGCATCGGCCACGAAGTGATCGTTTCCTTCCTCGAAGGCGATCCGGATCAGCCGTTGGTCACCGGGCGTACCTACCACGCGGTGAACACCGCCCCATATCCGTTGCCCGAACACAAGACGCGCACGGTCATTCGCACCCAAAGTCACAAGGCCGAAGGCTTCAACGAACTGCGCTTTGAAGATGAAGCCGGTGAGGAGCAGATCTGGCTCCACGCCCAGAAAGACCTGGGGCTGTTGACGCTTAACGACCGCACTGAAGAGATCCAGAACGATAGTCACCTCAAGGTACGTAACGACCGTATCAGTGAGATTGACAACGACGACCACCATACGGTGCATGGCAACCGTCATACCCAGGTAGACGGTGATGACCATCTGATCATCAGCGGCACCCGCCATGAAAAAGTCGGCCAGGCACTGCTGGTGGAAGCCGGGCAGGAGGTTCATCAAAAAGCAGGGGCAAAAACCGTTATCGATGCCGGGGCGGAAATCACCCTCAAGGCTGGCGGGAGCTTCGTTAAGCTCGACCCCAGCGGTGTTACCATTTCAGGCCCTCAGGTACGCATCAACTCCGGTGGCAGCCCCGGCGTGGGGAGTGGGCAGGCAGTTCTGAAGCCGCTCAAGCCAACAGGTGGGGAGCACTTGCCCGGTAGCTATAATCAGGCATTCATCGCCACATGGAGCGGCACCGATATACCCGCTGCCAATATGCGTTATCGCATTACCGATGCACAAGGTAGTGTCGTCAAAGAGGGGCGCACGAACAATCTGGGTGAAACCGGGCTTACCGAAAGCGACGTACCCGGCCGCTTGCACATTGATATTCTGGGAGACTAAGCGTGTCTACGAATGACGTTCTAGGTGCTACTGACGCGGCCTACACCCCCACCGACGACACCCAGCCTGTCGCCGTGAGTCTGCATGTGTGTAACAAGCAGGTACCCCCAGCCAACGAGAGCTTTTTAGGCAACTGTGAATGGTATTATCGACCCCTGCATGACGAGTTCATTGAGAAAAGTGGTGTGGCAAGCTGGGAAGCCTTGAAAGCGTGGGCCACTTGGTGGAATCCCTTTAGTGATTCTGACGTAGTTCGACGCTTCCTGGCCAACCGTGATGAACTGATTGCGCCGGAGAGTGCCCATGCTCACTGGTCGCGGCACTCTAATTTCATGATGCGCCATATCGGCTGTGGACATCTGCCGCCTGACTATTACATTAGCTACGGTTATTACTATTGCTATACCTATGGAGAGCGGCTGGAGCCTCGCTTAAGCGAAGCCGGAAAAAAATGGCTATCTGACGCTAGGTTGTTCTTACAAAGAAATATAGAGATTGGTCTTAACGACAATATGGACGGTGATGAAATCACAGTGGTATGCCGCCGTTACCCCAATCGCACTGTGCAGATGGAAGTTCCTCAGTATGAGTTGGAGGTCAATCCTGTCACTTTCAAGACTTTTGCTTTCAATACCCATGTGCCAGCTTACCTGGATGCAGGGCTTGCTGACTTATCGATTACCGATTTGATGCGAATCGGCACCCAACCCAACGCTGAAGAGTGGTTAGATGGCGAGACATGGAAGCAAGCAACTGACAGCGCTTTCGAGGTAGGTAAGGATAAACTTAAGGGTGCTGGAAATGCCATCTCAAGCGGTGCACATGCAGCGGCCGGAGCCGTGAGTGAAAGCATCAGTGCTGTAGAGCAGGCGCTCTCGCGGTTAATGCAGCATCTTCGTTAGGAGTAACTATGCGTCGAGTTCGATGGGCAATCGCCGTACTGATCATTGCAATAGCCGGATATGTCATAGGGAGTGGAGATATGTGGGAGAGTATTAGTAACGACTTTATCAAGGAAGATACCCCTTATGGCCCTGGGGATTTTCGGGTGCATGGCGAGCAAGTACTATCAATGAAGCTAACGAATCCAGAGGTTACCACTAAACCTGTTGAGGAGCGTAGTGACCCAGACCGAGCTGAGTTTACCGAGAGTTGGATGTATGACCCGGGTGAATCAGCCAATCGTCGCTCCGTACGCATCCTTGGAGGTTCGCTTGAGCAGGGCATAGAGCGGCGCTTCGAAGAGTACGCACAGCAGGCAGACTGGTGGCTTTCTCCCGACTGGAACACGCTTTATCTTGCGACAGGCTGGTCGGATCGTTCTGTTAATAAGCCCCGAGGACAGCGTTATCACCCACAAGCCACTCAGCTATTTAAATCCACTGATCATGGCGAATCCTGGGAAAAAATGCGCTGGCCCGAAAATCAAAATATTTCGGCTCTGCGGTTTATCGATGCCCAGCGCGGTTACCTGATTGGTTGGGGCCCCCATATTTGGCGTACCGAGGACGGCGGTGAGCATTGGGAGGAAATTCCTGTTCCAAAGGGCGCGCGTAACCCTGAAAACGAACGTCAGCGTTTCGACCTGGTCGCGCTGGGGCAGGATGACGCGCTGCGCATGGCGTTCTTCGATGAGGCCCGTGGCGAGAGCGTCATCTACTCGCTTCCCTGGGGCGAAGACGAACCAATCTTCGACGTAGCAATAGGTGATTATGGGGTTAACGACATCGCCGCCAATGAACAGGGCGAGGTCTATATTCTGGCCCGCAAGGGGCGCCCCATGTCCTTAATGCCCAGGGAACAGCTTGTTCACCACCCCAGCTCTGTTTGGCACTGGAATGGCGAGCAGTTAGCCGAGCTGCATGAGTTTGATAGCGATCTGGTGGGCTATGCCCTGTATATCACGCCGGAAGAAGGACTGTTGTTTGACGGCGTTAACGAAGGCAGCCTGCTGGGCAAGGATGTCACCGCCGTTAGCTACGATGGCGGCGGCGACTGGAAGATAGAAAACGAAGGGCGCAGCGCCGAGGGTGGCTATTACGATACCCGTACAGGCGAACGGTGGCGTGTCTCTGGTTATTCGCTCTATCGGCGGGAAATTCCTTGAATTGTAACGAAAGGAGTTACTAGAACTAGCGCTCAGGCATGGGCTACTGGCATCGCATAAAGCCGGGTCGATTTACCCGCTTTCACCACCTGCCCCGGTACCTCATGGCCGATAAGCTCGGGGAGAGTAGCGGCGACGTTAAGCAGGGCGTCCAGGTCAACGCCGGTGTCCACACCCATGGCTTCAAACATATGCACTAGATCCTCGGTGCATACGTTGCCGGTGGCGCCGGGGGCAAAGGGGCAGCCGCCCAAGCCGCCAAGTGCTGAGTCGAAGCGGGTAATGCCTGCCTGCCAGGCTGCCAGGGCATTGGCCAGGCCCATGCCGCGGGTGTTGTGAACATGCAGGGTAAACGGCGTTTCGGGCCAGCGCTCAAGCACCGCTTCACACAGACGTTTGACCTGAGCTGGGTTGGCCATGCCGGTGGTGTCGCACAGCGTGACACCCTGGATGCCCAGCGCAATCAGCTGTTCAACCAGTTCCAGTACCCGCGCTTCGGGCACTTCGCCTTCAAAGGGGCAGCCAAACGTGGTGGAGAGCGAGGCGTTGATAAACACGCCGCTGCCCTGCGTCACGTCCAGGATAGCCGCGAACTGCTCAAGGGATTGCTGGGGCGTCATGCGCAGGTTGGCTAGGCCGTGGCTATCGCTTGCTGACATCACCAGGTTGATCTCATCAACGTTGCAGGCAAGCGCGCGCTCGGCACCTTTTACGTTAGGTACCAGCACGGTGATATCTACGCCTTCCCGGCGCTGAATGCCGGTAACAACGTCGGCGGCATCGCGCAGGTTGGGAATCGCCTTGGGGGAAGTAAACGACGTCGCTTCGATGCGCTTGAGACCCGTGGTGGAGAGTGCGTCAATCCAGCGGATTTTGTCCTGTGTGGGTACAAAACGCGCTTCAATTTGCAGGCCGTCACGGGGGGCGACTTCATTGATTTCGATTCTCAAAGGGCAGGGTGATAACTGGCTCATAACAAACTCCTTAAATGATGCCTGCTTGGCGCAGTTTGGTGCGGGTTTCTTGATCGATACCCAGCTCGTCCAGTACGTCGTCGGTATGCTGACCGAGGCTCGGGCCGCCATTGCCCAAACGCCCAGGCGTGGCGCTTAGCTTGGGCAGTACGCCGGGCACTTTGAGCGGTTGGCCATTGGGGCGGGTAAAGGTTTGAATCATCTCCCGCGCCAAGTAGTGAGGGTCAAAGGCGATATCTTCAGCGGTATAGGGGTAGCCGGCGGGCACCCGGGCATCGTCCAGGGCTTGTAGAATGACATCGCGCGGGCGTTCTAGCGTCCAGGCTTCAATGGCTGCGTCAATCATGGTGGCTTGCCGGCTGCGCCCATCGTTATGGGCAAGCGCTGGGTCGCTTCCTAAATCCTCGCGGCCAATCACGCCCATCAAGCGCTTAAAAATGCTGTCGCCATTGCCGGCGATGAGCACGTAGTCGCCGTTCAGGCAGCGGTAGGCGTTTGAAGGCGTAATGCCGGGAAGGGCGCTGCCGCTGGGCTCGCGGATCTGGCCGCTGGCATCAAACTCCGGCAGCAGGCTTTCCATCATGGCAAACACTGATTCATACAGCGCTACATCAATTTCCTGGCCCAGGCCGCTGCGGTCGCGCTCTTGAAGAGCCAACAAGGTGCCGATCACCGCGTAAAGGGCGGAAAGCGAGTCGCCGATGCTCACGCCCACCCGCACGGATGGTTCGTCCGGCTGGCCGGTAAGGTAGCGTAGCCCGCCCATTGCTTCGCCAATTACGCCAAAGCCGGGCTTGTCGCGGTAGGGGCCGGTCTGCCCGTAACCCGAAATATGCACCATGATCAGCCGTGGGTTGAGGGCTGATAACGCTTCCCAGCCTAGCCCCCAACTTTCAAGCGTGCCGGGGCGAAAATTCTCCACGACCACGTCTGCCTCGGCGGCAAGCTGGCGCACCAGGGCCTGGCCCTCTTCGCTGCGTAAGTCCAGCGCCACTGAGCGCTTGTTGCGGGTCTGCACGTGCCACCAAAGCGAGGTGCCGTCTTCAATCATTCGCCATTTGCGAAGTGGGTCGCCGGTGCCGGGCGGCTCAATCTTGATTACGTCAGCGCCAAACTCACCCAGCAGTTTGGTGGCGAAGGGGCCGGCAATTAGCTGGCCTAGCTCAAGTACTTTTAGGTCCTGTAAGGGAAGCTTGCGCGCTTCAGGAGCGTTCATTAAGGCTCTCCTCTACTTGTCGTTATTCGTAGTGAGCGCCAGCATGGGGCAGCCGTTTAGAGGCGACAATTAGGCAATGGGTAACAAAGGGTTCGTGGCTGGCGAAGGTATGCGCTAGCATGGGCAGACTGTTAGTTAAGAGATTTGATCATGCGCCGCTTCGACTTTGTCACCCTTAAACTGTTTATTTCTGTGGCAGATGAAGGACGCCTGACGGCAGCGGCTGAGCGTGAGCATTTAGCGCTTGCTGCGGTGAGTAAGCGGATTAGCGACCTTGAGGCGCTGGTCGGGACCACGCTGCTGTATCGCCGCCCCAGAGGCGTTGAGCTAACCCCCGCTGGCCAGGCGTTTCTGCACCACGCCCGGCGCATTATGGATAATATCGAGCGCCTGGAAGCGGAGCTAAGTGAATATGGCGAAGGGGTGCGCGGCCATGTGCGCATCCACTCCAACACCTCGGCCATTATTGCGTTTCTTCCTCAGGATCTCAGCACTTTCTCTCACCACTATCCCGATATTAAAATCGACCTGCAGGAGCGGGTGAGTAGTGAAATTGTGGCCGCCGTGCGCGATGGATTGACCGATATCGGCATCTTCGCTGGGCATGTCGCGGCACCTGACCTCCAACAGCTTTCGTACCGGAATGACCGGTTGGTATTGGTAACGCCTGGCAATCACCCGCTGGCGGCGCGTGAAAGTATTGCCTTCAATGAGGCGCTCGACTTCGATTTTATCGGCCTCCAGCAGGATGCCTCGCTGCAAGCACTACTGCATGAACAAGCCAATATTGCTGGCAAGGCGTTACGGATGCGCATTCAGGTGCGTAGCTTCGATGCCATTTGCCGCATGATTCATCATGGGATGGGCGTGGGCATACTGCCTGAAAAGACCATCTATCGTGAACTGGGCGATCTGGAGTTGAACAGTATTCCGCTTAGCGACCCTTGGGCGCAGCGCGAACTGGTGATCGGTATGCGCCGCTACGCCACGCTACCGGCCACTGCCCGTCATTTAGTCGATCATCTGGTTAAGGCTGAAACGACGTCTTCTTAAAGGCTACGCGTCCCCCTTCGGGTTCGCGTTTGGAGAAAGCTCATTAACATTCTGAGCCCTCCCTTACCGGCTGCCCCTGAATAAATCAGGCTAACGACTGCCGGTGCTTCTTCATCTTTAGTCGTATGCTGTTTTACGAGAGCCCTCAAACGCCCGCTGTCATGGAGTCTCCAGCCATCGTATTTTGCGAAGTCAGCCTTCTTGAACGTCGATTTGAGCGTACCGGCGGCTTGTTTCAAGATCGATAGAACAACATCGCACCATTCTGCCTATAACGACAAATTGAGAGAGTACATCTCATGCAAAAATCACTGTTTGCCACGCTCACCGCGTTAGGCATTTTAGCGGTTGCTCCCTTCGCGCTGGCCAACCCGATTGAAATTCAAGTTAACAACACCATGAGTGAAGGCGGCTCTGAAAGTGCAGCGGTTGAACGCTTTGCGGAGTATCTGGAAGAGCAGGCGCCGGGGCGCTTCAACGTACGGCCTTTCCTCGCGGGCTCCTTGGGCGGTGAAGATTCCGTACTGGAGCTGCTCAACCTGGGCCAGACCCAGCTTTCACTCACCGGTGGCAACTGGCGCCAGCAATATGCGCCGGAGTACGACGCCATTACCGTGCCCTTCCTGTTCACGACCTGGGATGAGGTAGACAGCTATATCGATAGCCCATCGGGCCAGACGCTGATCGAACAGGCAGAACAGCAGGGCGGCCTTAAGTTTCTGGGTGTTCAGCACCGTGGCCCACGTCATATGACCGCCAATAAAGAAATCCATACGCCAGAAGATTTGCAAGGCTTCCGGCTACGCCTGCCGTCATTACCGATCTGGCTAGAGGTCTGGGAGGAACTGGGCGCGCAGGTAGTGAACGTGCCCGCGCCGGAAATCTATCTCGCCATGCAGACCCGCCAGGTTGATGGCCACGAAAACTCCCTCTCTTCGCCCTACACGCGGCGCTTGTGGGAAGTGCAGGACTATCTCATTACCACCAGCCACGTGCAGTTCCCCTGGAGCTGGGTTGCCAGCGCGCGTTGGTGGGACGGCTTGGAGGAAGAGGATCAGGCGCTGATTTCTGAGGCGGTTGATGTCGCTCGTGCCTACGGCACCGAGCAGGAGCTTGAACTGGATGATTTTTATCTGGATGCCCTTCAGGAAGAGGGTATGACGGTTGTCCAGCCGGATACTGAAGCCTTCCGTGAAGCGGCCATGCCCGCCATTGATCGTGTGCTGTCAGAAATGGCCGACGGTGTACGCGACGACGCTATCAGCGCGAGCCAAGCAAGCGACTGATCATCACCAGGTGGCGGCATGATGATGCCGCCACCGTCTTAGGTAAGGAGTTATCTTGTGGATGGAGCACTGCCACCCGCAAACGGAGCCGATCGTTTGGCTTTTTATACCCTGCGCTATGTCACCCGCCTATGCGATGCCGTGGGTGTAGCGCTATTAGTCGGCATTTTAGGCTTGATCGTGGCCGCCGTGGTTGCCCGCGATTTGCTCAACTGGGGCATGCCCTGGAGCGAGGAAGTCGTCTCGCTGCTGGCTATTTACGCCATTGGTTTTGGCTCGATCTCCGCTTGGGTGCGCAGCGACCATCTGGTCGTGGACCTGTTTAGTCACCGGCTGAGTGCGCTGGGTCATCAGGTGCAGTATCGGATGACGGCCATTATCTCTGTCGGTTTTTTCGTGCTGGCGAGCTGGGGCGCCTGGATCATGTCCGATATGAGCGCCAACAATAAAACAGTTTCGTTGAGTATCAGCTTTTCCTATCTCTATTACGGCTTGTTATTCAGTTTTGTGGCCATGGCGCTGATTGCCACCTGGCAGACTTTACGTGGCCCCGTCACGTGGTTGAATAAACCTGCTCACGAGGAGATAACGCCATGATGGAACTCGCGATATTCGTCGGCGGGTTGCTGCTGTTAATGATGATTGGCCTGCCCGTGGTGGTGTCGATTGGGGTTACCTCGTTTATTGCGCTGGCGGTAACCGGGGCTGGCGGTTTGCCGGTTGAGCTGCTTTCTCTGCGCATGGTGCAAACGCTTAATAATTTCACCTTGATGGCGATTCCGCTGTTTATCCTGGCGGCCAACATCATGAACCTGGGATCGACCACTACCCGGATATTTGATTTTGCGACGGCTTTGGTGGGCTTTACCAAAGGCGGGCTGGGCCACGCCAACGTAGTGGCGAGTTCTATCTTTGCCACCATGTCCGGCACGGCGGTGGCCGATGCCGCGGGGCTTGGCAGTATCGAAATCAAGGCGATGAAAGAGCGCGGCTATGCCTTGGACTATACGACTGGAATTACCGCAGCTTCGAGTGTAGGCGGCCCGATTTTACCGCCTAGTATCGCGCTGGTGGTTTACGGCTGGCTCGCCAATGTAAGCATCGGTGGGCTCTTTATGGCGGGACTCGTGCCGGGTATTTTGATGGCGCTGCTGCTTATGGGCATGACCGTTTTACTCGGCGCTACGGGAAAAGTCGTGATGCCCGCTCCCGTGCCTTTTGATGCAGGCGAGGTCGTACGAACCGGCAAGCGGGCCATTTTACCCTTGATGATGCCTGCGATCATCGTTGGCGGTATTTGGGGCGGCTTCTTCACACCGACAGAAGCCGGCGCGATTGCCTCGCTGTATGCGGTGATACTGGGTGGGGTGATCTATCGTGACTTGAGTTTGAAGAGCCTGTACGACGCGTTTCGGCGCACGCTGATGTTCAGCGCGGTCATCCTGCTGATCATTGCGGTATCAAGCTTTTATGGCTGGATTCTGGTGCGTATGGGCATTCCCCAGGCGCTGGCCGGTCAAGTGGCCAGTGTCGATATGCCCACTATTGCGCTGTTGATTTGCTTTGCGCTGTTCTTCTTGCTGATCGGCTGCTTTATGTCGGTGATAGAAAGCATCCTGATCTTTACACCCATTGTGGTACCGGCGGCGTTGAGTGCCGGTTTGGACCCGGTGCATTTCGGTATCGTGATGGTAATTACCCTATCGGTTGGGGTGATTACGCCGCCGTTCGGCACGGTGCTGTTCATGATGGTAGGCATTACACGACTGCGTTACGGCCAGGTGGTCAAGGCGGTACTGCCGTTTTTGCTGCCTATTATAGCGACCATTCTGCTGTTGATTGCTGTACCAGGATTGGCCACTTGGCTGCCTGGGGTGATGGGCTATTGATATGGCTAATCTCGCCGCGCTGGAAATCCCTGCGCGGCGAGGTTGGTTTGGCGATTAGCCTTTGTCAGGTGAGTAGTTAGGCAGAATACGCCCGGGGTTCATCAACCCTTTCGGATCGAACAGGGCTTTAACTCCGCTGATCAACTCCCGCTCTAAAGGCGAAAGCCGCGCCAGATAGGCGGCCTGCTTGGTACGTCCAATGCCGTGTTCGGCGCTGATGCTGCCGTGAAACTCATCGAGCACGTCAAAAAGTTGCTCTTCCAAGGCGTGCAGATGGGCTTTTTTATCCGCGTCAGGAAGCGCAGCGGGCGGCAGGATATTGAAGTGCAGATTGCCATCGCCCACGTGGCCGTAAGCGATGATCTCGCATTCGGGAGACGCGTTCATTACTACATCACTGGCGCGAGTGACAAAGTCTGGGATGGCTGAGATAGGTATTGAGATATCGGTACGCAAATGCTCGCCGCGCCGCCGCTGACCTTCCAGCATGCTTTCGCGGAACTGCCACAGCTGCGCGGACTGGGTATCGCTGGATGCCAGCGCTCCATCAAGTACCAGCTCACGCGCCATACCGGTTTCCAGCAGTTGCTCCAGCATGGCGCCTAGATCTACCGGCCCCGTGGCTGCGACTTCCATCAGTACGTACCAAGGGTAAGCGCTTTCCAGCGGATCGCGTAGCTCAGGCGTTGCCTCTATCGCAAGCTCAATGCAGCGGCGGGGAATGAGTTCAAAGGCGGTCAGCAAATCGCAGCAGTCGCGTCGTGCTAAACCATATAGGTCGATCACCGCCTGGACCGATGGCAGGCCGAGCAGGGCGGTGCGGTTCTGGGTCGGGCGAGGCGAGAGTTTGAGCACTGCGCCGGTAACGATCCCCAGGGTGCCTTCACTGCCCAGAAACAGCTGTTGAAGGTCGTAACCGCGGTTGTCCTTATGCAGGGCATTCAGGCTATCCAGCACGCGCCCATCCGGCAGCACGACCTCAAGACCAAGCACCAGCTCGCGCATCATGCCGTAGCGCAGCACATTGAGTCCGCCTGCGTTAGTGGCGATGTTGCCACCAACCTGGCAGCTACCCTGCGCGCCTAGCGAAAGCGGAAACTCGCAGTCATGCTCAAAGGCAGCCAGCTTGACGTTTTCGAGAATACAGCCCGCATCCACCGTGATGGTGAAATTGATCGGATCAATGGCGCGTACGCTATTCATACGCTCCAGACTGATCACCAACTCCTGACCGCTTGCGGCGGGCAAGGCGCCTGCCACTAGGCCGCTGTGACCGCCCTGGGGCGTCATCGCGATACCTTGTGCATAGCAGCGCCTGACGACCTCAGAGACTTCGGTTGTATCTGCCGGGCGTGCCACGGCCAGCGGCATGCCCAGCGTATCACCGGCCCAGTCGCTGACGTAGCGCGCCATGGCCTCCGGCTCGCGTAGCAGGCCACGCTCGCCCAGCAGGCTATTCAGCTCATTTAGAAAGGTAGCGGTGTCTGTCATTGGCCCACTTCCTGCCAGGCTGCACCCTCAGGGTAGCGATGCTGTGCCTGGGACTCAGCGTGCATGGCAATGCTGTAGCCTGGTGCCTCGGGTACCTGATAACGGCCATGGTTGATCACTACCGGATCAATAAAGTGCTCGTGAAGATGATCCACATACTCAAGCACCCGCCCTTCAAGCTCGCCGGATACCGCGATGTAGTCAAACAACGAGATGTGCTGGGTGTATTCGCACAGCCCAACGCCGCCACCATGCGGGCAAACCGGTACGCCGAACTTGGCGGCCATGAGTACTACTAGAATTACTTCATTGAGGCCACCTAGGCGGGCAGCGTCCAACTGGCAGTAATCAATGGCATCCGCCTGAAAGAACTGTTTGAACATCACTTTGTTGTGGCAGTGTTCGCCGGTAGCGACCCCGATAGGCGCGACGCGGTGGCGGATCTCCGCGTGACCCAGAATATCGTCGGGGCTGGTGGGTTCTTCGATCCACAGTGGGTCAAATTCAGCTAGGCGGCGCATTTTGGCGACGGTTTCGTCAACTTCCCACACTTGGTTGGCGTCCATCATCAGCACGTTGTCCCAGCCGATCACTTCTCTCAGTAGCGCGGCACGGCGGGCATCCTCTTCAATATCGCCGCCAATTTTCTGTTTAAAGTGGGTCCAGCCTTCTGCTAAGGCTTCGCGGGCCAAACTGCGCACTTTTTCATCGCTGTAGCCAAGCCAGCCTGCGGAGGTGGTGTAGCCGGGGTAGCCATCGCGGCGCATTTCGGCTTCACGTGCTGCTTTACCGGGGGCTTGGCGGCGCAGCAGGCAGATCGCTTCTTCAGGCGTTAGCGCATCGGTCACAAAGCGGAAATCAAGGCAGCGCACCAGCTGCTCCGGGGTCATATCCACCAGAAGTTTCCATACCGGCTTACCTTCGCGCTTTGCCCACATATCCCACACAGCGTTAACGATGGCGGCGGTAGCCAAGTGAATCGCGCCTTTATCGGGGCCAATCCAGCGCAGCTGACTGTCGCCGGTGAGCTCGCGCCAGAACGCGCCCATATTGTCGGTAATCGAGGCAAGTTCGCGACCTTCGATCAGCGGCGCCAAGGAGCGTACGGCGGTGACTACAATCTCGTTACCCCGGCCAATGGTAAAGGTTAAACCATGGCCTTCCGGGCTATCGTCATCGGTATGCAGGATGACATACGTGGCTGAATAATCGGGTGCTGCATTCATGGCATCCGAGCCATCGAGCGAGCGCGAGGTGGGGAAGCGGATATCCTGGATATCAATGTGTGTAATTGTTGTCATTGCACTCTCCTGGTGTGATTTAAAAAGTGAAAAGATCAGCGGCGGGCCAAGTGACGCATCAGCTCGCGAATGCCGTAGGTCCAGGGCGGCAACTGATCGCTTCTGCCCACCGGGTTAACCAGTGAACCCAAGGCTGGGGTAGAAATAGTGACGCGATCACCTAGGTGGTGAGTAAAGCCCTGGCCTTTGCCATCGCGGTCTTTGATAGGGGAGAACATCGTACCCAGAAACAGCATGAAACCATCAGGGTACTGGTGGTGATCACCGATGGTTTGGCGTACCAGGTTCAGCGGGTCGCGGCTGATTTCACGCATATCGCTCTCGCCTTGAAGCAGGAAGTCGTCATCCTCGCCTTCAATACGCAGTGAGACTTGGCAGTTGCGCACGCTATCGATAGTAAAGTGGTCATCAAACAAGCGAATAAACGGACCGATCGAGCAGGAGGCGTTGTTATCTTTCGCTTTGCCAAGCAGTAGAGCGCTGCGCCCTTCAACGTCGCGCAAGTTGACATCATTGCCCAGGGTGGCGCCACGCACCTGGCCGCGGCTGTCCACGGCCAGCACGATTTCGGGCTCAGGATTATTCCACTCCGAGGAGGCATGCAACCCCACTGGCGCACCAAAGCCTACCGAGGAAAGCGGCTGTGCTTTGGTAAACACTTCCGCATCGGGGCCGATACCTACTTCCATATATTGTGACCAGCCACCGCGCGCCTGAAGCGCTGTCTTAAGCGCCATGGCTTCTTCAGACCCGGGGGCAATCTTGGAAAGGTCGGTGCCAATCAGTGCCTGCAGGTCATCCCGCAGCGCAACGGCTTTAGCCGGGTCGCCGCCCGCCTGCTCTTCGATTACCCGCTCAAGTAAGCTGACGGCGAAGGTGACGCCACAGGCTTTAACGGCCTGAACATCGCAGGGGGCAAGCAGGTAGGGCGCTTGAGGTTGAGCCTGTTGGGAATTCGCCAGCAGCGTCTCGATGCTGCCCAATGATGCACCCTCTGCGCGCCGCACCACCTCCAGCACATCGTCGCGCTCCAGTAGGTCAGCCATGGTGGGGCCAAACTCTGTAATATCGATGACGTTGCCTTCGTGCACCGTGACCAATGCGGGGCCCGGGTGTGTGCCATCCAGCCATACGCGGCCCACAAGCAGGGCGTTATCCAGGTCGGTGGGAAGGGTATCGGTCAGAGATAGTGGTTGCATGAGCGCCTCCTGATGTTCAGGCGACCGGCCGTTGATACCGGGTCGCCTATGTTGTTATAGATGCTGTTATAGATGGTTGTTATAGATGGTTGTTCTGTATGACAGGTATACCAGAGCATGACTTACTCTAGCGCACCGCTACATTTCGGGTCGATAGGTAAATCTGTTTAGATGAAGGTAGTTGCGCAATTGAAGGCCACCAGCTAGGTTTTAAACTGCTGGTATGATACGTATACAGCAAGATGGTCAGCTACATCCGCTATTGCTATTCGCAAGTGCTACTCGCAAATAACCAACAATAAATCCAATGGTTGTGAGGAAAATAAGATGCGCTACAAAAGCCAATACCACCTAGCCATGTCTCGCCTGTTCACCGCTACGCTAATCGCTGCAGGTATCAGCGTGGCCGGTGCGGTACAGGCCGCCGAGAACCTGCGTTTTGCCCACGTTTATGAAACGTCGGAACCTTTCCATAAGTGGGCACTGTGGGCGGCGGATGAAATTGAAGAGCGCACCGATGGCCGTTACACCATGGAGGTATACGCCGCTTCTTCTTTGGGTAAAGAGGAAGATATTAACGAAGGGCTTGGGCTAGGTACGGTGGATGTCATTTATACCGGCACGCAGTTTGCTGGCCGCGGTTATGGGCCAATCGGTATTGCGGGGGCTGCGTATATGTTCCGTGATTTTGATCACTGGCAGGCCTTTGCTGACAGTGACCTGTTTCAGGAAATTGCCCGGGGCTACCAGGATGCAACCGGGAACGTGCCATTGACGCTCAATTATTATGGCGAACGCCATGTAACGTCGAATGCGCCGATCAATACACCCGAGGATATGGCTGGCCTCAAAATACGTGTGCCCAACGCGCCGATGTACATGATGATGCCTAACGCAGTAGGCGCTAACCCCACCCCGATTGCTTTCGATGAAGTCTACCTGGCCCTGCAGCAAGGCGTGGTTGACGCGCAGGAAAATCCGCTGCCAACCATTCGCGCCAAGGCATTTCATGAGGTACAGGATTACATCAATCTGACCGGCCATATTACTGATTCGCTGATCACGATCGTAGGTGGACCGCGGTGGAACCAACTGAGCGAAGAGGATCAGGAAATATTCCGCGAGGTGTTCCAGGAAGCTGCTGAGAACAACACCCAGGATATCCTGCAGGCTGAGGCAGAGCTGGTCGCCTGGTTTGAGGAACAGGGTAATACCATCAACGAAGTAGATCGCGACATCTTCCGCGAGGCCGTCATGCCCGCTCATAACGGCACTGCCGCCACTTGGGACCAGGAAATCTACGATCGTCTGCAGGCTATCGGCCAATAATCCAACCTCAGCGAGCACTTCGCTAACTTTTTAGCGAAGTGTCTGGAGTATTGTGCCATGAGTGACGCACGCGAAGATGTACCGCCCAGCATTGACCCGATGGTGGATTTTGAATCCGCCTTCGACGATGCCCCCTTCAAGCTGAGTGATTATCGAATTGAAGACTTTGTGACCCTGACGCTGTTCTGGGCACTTATCCTAGTGGTCTTCGCTCAGTTTTTTAGCCGCTATGTGCTGGGCAGTTCTATCGGCTGGACCGAGGAAATTGCCCGATATCTGCTGATTGGGGTTGGCTTTTTGGGCAGCGTAATGGCCGCCCGCAACGGCAGCCACATCATGGTGGAGTTCTTCTACCATTACATGCCGGAGTGGCAGGCACGCTTACTGGAGCGCTTGGTGGGGCTGGTTAGCCTTGGCTTTTATATAGCAATGGCGTGGATCGCCTATCAGCTGGCAGCACGTACCAATAGCCTGATGGTGTCGGTTGACCTGCCCAAGAGCATCATCTATTTCACGGTTTGTGCGGCATTTTTATTAATGGCGCTACGTACCATCCAGCGGCTTTATCTGAGGTACCGGGATCGTACCGATGTCGCTTGAAAAGTGGTTTCCCATCATGCCATTTTTATCGAGAGGCCTGCTATGTCCCGAATCTCCATGATGCGCTGGCAAAAACCGTTAGTGTCGCCGCTGCTCTCGGCACTGGCCGTGCTGGGTTGCGTGATATTACCGCTGATGGGCTATGACCTCGGCTTCTTGTTTTTCGCATTATTCACCATGTTGGTGCTCGGGGTCCCCATTGCGATTAGCTTGGCGGGCGCCTGTCTGATGTTTGTACTGATCACAGGCCAAGTGCCCAGCATCGTCATAGCGCACCGCATGATCAACGGCATCGACAGCTTTCCACTGCTGGCCATTCCGTTTTTTATCTTTGCTGGCAGCCTGATGAATAACGGCGGCATCACAGAGCGGATTTTCAATTTTGCCAAGGCCCTGATGGGCTGGATGCGCGGTGGGTTGGGGCACGTGAACGTGGGCGCCAGTATCGTGTTCTCTGGAATGTCAGGGGCGGCCGTGGCGGATGCCGGTGGCCTTGGCATGATTGAAGTGAAGGCGATGAAAGATGCGGGCTACGATGAGGAGTTTGCGGTGGGTATTACCGCGGCCTCATCCACCATCGGGCCGATTATCCCGCCGAGTTTACCCATGGTCATTTACGGCGTTATGGCCTCAGCCTCTGTGGGCCAACTGTTTGCAGCCGGGTTAATTCCTGGGCTGTTAATGGGGGGGATGTTAATGCTGATGATCTTTATCATCTCGCGCCGGCGGGGCTATCAGCGTGACGCGATATTTTCGATGCGCGTGCTTGGGCATACCTTTAAGCGGGCTTTTCTATCCTTAATGACGCCCGTCATTATCGTGGGCGGTATTATCACCGGTGCTTTTACCCCTACCGAGGCGGCGGTCGCTGCTGTGTTTTATGCGCTGATACTGGGAGTAGTGGTTTACCGCACCCTGACCTGGCGGAAATTGTTAAAAGTCAGTATGGAAACCATCGAGACAACCGCGGTAATCCTGTTCATTGTCTCTTCAGCATCGATATTTGCCTGGATACTCACTAGTAATCAGGTTACCCAAAACGTGATTGCCTTAATGGGGCCCTTTGCCGATAGCAAACTCGCCGTACTGATGATGGCCAACATTGTACTCATCATTGTCGGCTGCTTTATGGAAACTATTGCCGCGATCACCATCCTGGTGCCGGTCCTGTTGCCCATGGCGGTTGCCGTCGGTGTTGATCCCGTTCATTTTGGCGTGATTATGGTGCTCAACCTGATGATCGGCCTGTTGACGCCGCCGGTGGGAATGGTGCTCTACGTACTTTCCCGAGTATCCAATGTCAGCTTTGAGCGCTGCATGCGAGGAACCATTCCGTTCCTGATTCCGCTGGTGATCTGCTTGCTGTTAGTAACTTTTATTCCGGCTATTTCCATGTGGCTTCCCACGCTGATATACCGTTGAGCACGACCGACTGATTAGCCGTTAACAACAATATTAGGCTTTGGAGTATTGCTTGATGACCGATACGTCATTGGGTTTTCGCGTTACCCGTGAGGATTTAACGCGCTTTATGCAAGCGGCGCTTGTGGCTGCTGGCGCCAATCAAGCATCTGCCGATGCCGTGAGCCGAGCGTTGGTAACCGCCTCACGCATGGGTACAGATAGCCACGGGTTACGTCTATTGCCGCATTATTTACAGGCGCTGAAAGGCGGGCGTATCAACGGCGCGCCTGACATGGTGTTCCACCAGCGCTTGGCAGCAACGGGCTCTTTAAATGCCGATGATGGGTTAGGCCATCTGGCAGGCTACACCGCCATCGAGCATGCCATGATGATGGCAGGCGACGTGGGAATGGGGGCTGTGGCGGTCGGTAACTCATCGCACTTTGGGGCAGCGGGATGCTATGCGTTGGCCGCGGCCGAAAAGGGCTACCTAGGCATGGCGTTCTGTAACTCGGATCCGTTCGTGCTGCTCCATGACGGCGCCAAGCCTTTTCACGGCACTAATCCTATCGCCTTTGCGGCGCCGGTAGCTGGGGGCGCGCCGTATTTGCTGGATATGGCGACCAGCTCGATTCCCTGGAACCGCGTGCGGCAGTTCGGGGCGATTGGTCGCGAACTGCCGGATCAGGTGGCTGCTAATGCTGAAGGTAAGGTGAGCCGCGTGCCTAGCGAGGTTACAGCATTGCTGCCGTTAGGAGGCAGTAGCTTTGGGTTTAAAGGCGCAGGGCTTGGCGGCATGGTCGAGATACTTAGTTCGATGCTCTCGGGAATGCAGCACGGCTTCAAACTTTTACCCATGGGTGGACCAGATATGTCGACGCCGCGTGGCGTGGGGCATTTCTTTTTAGCGATGAAGCCCGATGCGTTTGTGGAAGAAGGCACTTTTGCACGCGGGCTGGCTGAATATTTAGCGGATCTACGTGCCCAGCCTGCCACTCAAGGCACGCAGGTAATGGCGCCAGGTGATCGCGAATGGCGCTGCCAAGCGCAGCGCGATGCCGGCGGCATTCCGCTGGATTCTGCCAATCAGTCGGCTTATGCAGAGATCGCTAAGCAGTACCAGCTAGCGCCGCTGTTTCGGCTCGATTGAAGGTACAGTTGAAGGATTGCAATGGGAAATGCAGTAAAGTGGCGGTGAATTCCAGGTTAATCAGGAGCGACTGCCTATGAGCAGATACCGGATCGAGCGTAAAACGCTGTCTGAACAGGTCGCCGAACAGCTCGAGGCAGAGATTCTTGAGGGGCGGCTAAGCGAAAATGATCAATTGCCTTCAGAACGGGAATTGATGGAGCAGTTTGGTGTGGGCAGACCCGCCGTGCGTGAAGCGCTGTTCCATTTGCAGCAGCTTGGGCTAATCGCGATCAACAGCGGTACGCGTGCCAGGGTGATCCGACCTACTGCCGAAGCCGTCATGGCGAGGCTTTCTGGCGTTACCCGACAATTGCTTTCCAAGCCTGATGGGCAGCAGTATTTTCAGGAAGCCCGGGCGATGTTCGAGATATCGCTGGCGCGTCATGCTGCGCGCCACGCAAGCGACGAGGATTTGATGCGATTGCGCGATGCGCTGTCAGACAATCGTGACGCTATTGGAGATGAGGCTCGTTTCAAGCGCTCCGATAACGACTTCCATGGCGTATTGGCGAGTATCGGCCGCAACCCGATCTTTGATGCTATTCACGTGGCGCTTTCTGAGTGGCTGGATGATCGACGCGCTTTGGTATTACAGCAAAAGGACGAAGATAAGGCGGCCACTGCTGCTCATACTGAAATCATCGAAGCGATCGAGTCCCGGGACCCTGATGCGGCCGAGGCGGCCATGCGGCGCCACCTCGACCGTCATTACGGTACCTATAGGCAGCTTAAAAAGCGCCTATCGGATGCTTCTTAACGTTGCTGGGGCTAGCCCTCACGCTTACCATCCACCAGTCGCGAAACCTTAAAAGGATTATCGTCGCGCAATGCTTCAGGCAGTAAGCCAGCAGGCAGGTCCTGATAGCAAACCGGGCGCAGGAAGCGATAAATCGCGGCGCTGCCGACAGACGTAGTGCGGCTGTCGGACGTTGCCGGGAACGGTCCTCCATGCACCATCGCGTGGCCCACTTCGACCCCGGTCGGCCAGCCATTGGCCAGGAGTCGGCCGGCGCGCTGCTCAAGCGTGGGAAGAAGTGATTGTGCGGCCTCCAGGTCGCCATCGTCCATTTGCAGGGTAATCGTCAGCTGACCTTCGAGCTGGTCGGCAACACGCTGCATCTCCCGCGCATCAGCGCACTCAATGACCAGCGAGGCAGCGCCGAAGATTTCGCCCTGAAGCGCGTCATCGTTAAGGAAGTCCTGAGCGCTGGCTACAAATAGCCCCGGTTGACAGCTATACGGGCCGCTACCTGACTGACCACGGGCTACTTCCTTGACGCTTGGTTGGTCCGAAAGGGCGGAGACACCGCTTTGATACGCCTCATGGATGCCGGGCGTCAGCATCGTTTGGGCGCCGCTGGCTTTAACGGCTTCCCCAGCGGTAGAGATAAACGCATCCAGGTCAGCGCCTTTAAGGCCAATGACCAGGCCAGGGTTGGTGCAGAACTGGCCAGCACCCATGTTTAGCGAGGCAACAAAGCCTTCGGCAATCTTGTTGCCGCGTGCTTTCAGCGCCTCGGGGAACAGGAATACCGGGTTGATGCTGCTCATCTCGGCATAAACAGGAATAGGCTCGGGACGCGCTTGGGCAGTCGCCATCAAGGCCATGCCGCCGCTGCGCGAGCCGGTAAAACCAACCGCTTTAATACGCGGGTCTGAGACCAGCGCCTGGCCAATATCGCGACCTGAGCCGAACAGCAGCGAAAACACCCCTTCCGGCATGTTGCACTTGGCCGCAGCGCGTTGAATAGCGCGGCCTACCAGCTCAGAAGTGCCGGGGTGGGCAGAGTGGCCCTTGACCACCACCGGGCAGCCTGCTGCCAGTGCCGAGGCGGTATCGCCCCCTGCTACGCTGAAAGCCAATGGGAAGTTGCTGGCACCGAACACGGCCACGGGGCCAAGCGGAATATGGCGCTGACGTAAGTCGGCACGCGGCATGGGTTGGCGATCAGGCTGGGCCGGGTCGTAGCGTAAATCCAGCCATTCGCCTGCGCGCACTACCGAAGCGAACAGCCGTAGCTGGCCGCAGGTCCGACCCCGCTCGCCTTCAAGGCGTGCTTCAGGCAGGCCGGTTTCGGCCACGCCACGCTGGGTCAGGTCAGCACCAATGGCCTCAATTTCTTCGGCAATGGTTTCCAGGAAGTGAGCGCGCGCTTCAAGTGAGGTTTCGCGGTATTGATCAAACGCCGCCTCGGCAAGCTGGCAGGCTTTTTCAACCTCGGCGCGGCTACCACCGGGATAGCGCGGCTCCAGCGTTTCGCCGGTGGCCGGGTTAACGGCAACAATATCGACTTGAGTACCGGTGACGGCCTGTTGACCGATAAGTTGTGTGCCTTGCAGTGTCATGTAGCCTCCTGTTAAAGCGCGTTGACGATGGTTGTTTCGTGCTTGTGATTCGTTGGCATGCGTAGCGTGTTGCGTAGTGGGCGGCCAAAATCGTTAAGCGTGATCTCGAAACGATCACCATCGCGGGTTTGAATCTGGTCGGCGAAGCTAAGAGTAGCAGTGCCGAAGTAGTGGACGTGGACATCGCCCGGGCGGCGAAAGCCTGCGTATTTGAAGTGGTGGTGCTCAAGATTGGCGAGGCTGTGGGCCATATTGGACTCACCGGTTAAAAACGGCTTTTCCCACAGCGTTTGGCCATCGCGCACAATGCGGCTGGTGCCTTCAAGGTGGGCAGGTAACTCTCCGATCAACAGCTCTGGGCCAACGCTACAGGCGCGCAATTTAGAGTGCGCCAGCCATAGGTAGTTAAAGCGCTCAGTAACATGGTCGGAAAATTCGTTACCCACAGCGTAGCCAATCCGCCATGGAGTGCCATCGTCAGCAATAATATAGAGCCCCGCAAGCTCTGGTTCTTCACCAGCATCCTGGGCAAACGCGGGAGAAGGCATGTCTGCTTCCGGCGCGACGATGCAGTCGCCATCGCCTTTATAGAACCATTCCGGCTGCGACCCTTCGGCGTTATTGGAAGGCTTTCCGCCTTCAACGCCGAGTTTGAACATGCGCATGGAGTCTGTCAGTTCCTCCTCAGCCACTTGAGTTTTGGCATGCATGGCGGATCGCGTATCGGCACTGCCCAAGTGGGTGAGGCCGGTGCCGGTTACCAAGCAGTGGGCGGGGTCGGGATGCGTGAGCGGCGGTAGCAGGCGCTGCTCGTCGATTAGCGTTTGGTAATCAATCTGCGTGTCGCCAAGCCGTGATTTAATGGCTTGTTCAAGCGATTCCCCAGCGGCAATAGCGGCTTTGGCTAGCGCGTAAGTGCCACCCTCTATGGTGATGGGGCGAACCGTCTGGGCATCCTCTACCAGAGCAACGTGAACTTGGTTCTGGTCGAGGTACTGAATCAAGCGCATATGATTTCCTTATATAATGTCAGTGATTAGTTGCCGCGCACAGCGGTGAGGTCCGGTAGCCATGTCACAATCCCAGGGAAGGCAATCAAGATAACCAGTACCACCAGCAGGGCGGCGTAGTAGGGCAGCATGGCCTTAACCAGCTGTTCCATGGAGACCTTACCGACGCCACAGCCAACGTAAAGGCAGGTGCCCACTGGCGGTGTTAAAAGGCCGATACCCAGAATGAACGCCATGAGCACGCCAAAGTAGACCGGGTCGACACCCACAGAGGTGACAATGGGTGTCAGCATAGGCGCCATAATGACCATGGCAGGCGTCAGGTCCATCACGAATCCTACGAGTAGTAGTAAGCCCGCAACGATTAATAGCAGTAAGAAGGGATCCTGGGTGATTGCCTGGACTTGGGTAACCAGCGTTTGCGGCACCATATTGATAGTCAGAAACCAGGCGATGACGGTGGCAAAGGCCAGCAGAAGTAACACCATCCCGGTTAATCGAGCCGTACGAATCAACATACCCCACAGCTCGCGGATGTGGAATTCGCGATATATCACCAACGAGATAAATAGCGAGTAGAGCAGCGCGGCAACGGCGGCCTCAGTAGCGGTAAATACGCCACCGATAATCCCGCCGATAACGATCACCGGCAACACCAAGGCAAGCCACGCCGCCTTGAAGGCTTTCCACAGCGCATCGAAGCGGAACTTGCGGGTCTGTCCGGCATGGCCGATGGTGGCCATGATGAAGGTCGTGGCCATTAACCCGAAACCAATCAATATCCCCGGAACGATACCAGCGATAAACAGGCGACTAATGGAGGTTTCAGTCACGATGCCGAACAAAATCAGAGGTATAGACGGCGGAATAATAATGCCGATGACCGAGGAAACAGTATTGATCGCCGTGGCCTGTGGGGCAGTGTAGCCCTGCTTGGTCATGGAGGGGATCATCATCGCGCCGGTCGCGGCAGTATCGGCCACGGCAGAACCACTAATACCGCCAAAGAACATTGATCCGGTAATTGCAACCTGACCCAGGCCACCGCGTACGAAACCGACCAAAGCCCCAGCAAGCTCCATTAAGCGACGAGCAATGCCGCCATTGCTCATTACTTCGCCTACCAAAATAAAGAATGGAATGGCCAGTAGGGGAAAGCTATTTACCCCACGTATTGACTGCTCAATCATGATGGAAAGAGGTATATCCGAGAGTAGCGCCATCACCACCGCCGCAACGCCCAAACCAAAGGCGATGGGTAAGCCCAAGGCTAGAGAGGCGAACAGAATGCCTAGAAAAATCCATAGCATGATCTAACGGTCTCCATCAGTGGTGGTAACGCTAGGTGAGCGTATCTGCAAAATGCTTTGCCAGGCGCGCCAGATGGCCACGGCGGCAATAAAGGCGGCGCAGAGCACCAGCGAGACATTCACTATATTCCACGGCACGCCAAGGATCGCGGTGCGCCCGGAGGCACGCGACATCACCAGAAAGCCGCCCCAAACAATGATCCCCATCAACACGGTGATCACCAAGTGTTGAAACAGATACAGCGCATGGGCGGCGCGCGGTTTTAACCTGCGCACTAAGATATCCACCGCAATATGCTCATAGCGAGCAAATGCCGCCGCGGCACCCAGGAAAATCAGCCAGATAAACAACATACGTGCCAACTCATCGGCCCAGGGCAGCGAATGATTCAATACGGCGCGGCCCACGACGTTGGCCGACACCGACAAAATGAGCGCTACCAGCAGAGCCGCAATTGTGTGCTCCATTGCCAGTGTTAGCCATCGGAACAGCGCAGGACCGCGGCGCTGCTCGGTATCGATCTCCAGCGGCTGGCGCTGGGGATCGTCGAAGAAAGCCGCGGTATCCGGAATGGGAGTATCAGGTGTATCCATGAGTTCTCCGAAAAGACAGGTAACGACCATGCAAGAGACGTTTGCCTCTTGCATGGTCTAGTCGTGAAAAATGCGCACGAGAGCAATCCGAAGTATCAGCGGACGCCTATTGGGCTGTTGTCGATCCGGCGATCCGCTGGAACTCAGCTACCAAGTCTTCACCAATACGCGGTGCCCACTCGTCATAAACGGGCTGTACTGCTTCCTGGAAAGCGGCTATCTGCTCGTCATTCAAGCGAGTTACCTGCATGCCCCGTTCTTCAAGCTGGTCGCGTGCCCAATCGTCGTACTCGGCCGAAAGCTGGATTTCATAATCGGCGGCTTGCAGGGCAGCCTCCTGAACCAGCTCCTGATACTCAGGGTCGAGTCGATCCCAAGTGCGCTCGGAAATCATCTTGATAAAGGGTGTGTAAACGTGGCGTGTTTCGGAGCCGTAGTCCTGCACTTCATAGAAGTTGGATGTCAGAATGGTGCTCCAAGGGTTTTCCTGGCCATCGACAACGCCCTGCTCCATGGCTGAAAACAGCTCGCCGAACGCCATGGGTGTCGGGTTGGCGCCAAGTGCCTGCCAGATAGCCAAGTGAACGGGGTTTTCCATGGTACGTACGGAAAGGCCGCGGACGTCCAAACCGGCTACATCTTCCGGCGATGAAACTTCGCGTGCGCTATTAGAAAGCTGGCGGAAGCCGTTTTCAGCAAAGGCCAATGCCTTGATGCCGGTGCCGTCAAACGCATCAAGCATCTCTTGGGCAGCGTCGCTACGCATAGCCTCGATGGCAGCTTCACGAGTAGGGAGCAGGAACGGTAGGTCAAAAACGGCCAGCTCTTCAACATAGCCAGTCGCGGGGGAAGAAGAAGGGTAGGTCATGTCCAACGTGCCGGTTTGGAGCATTTCCATCATCTGTACGTCATCACCGAGCTGGCTGTTGGGGAAGATGTTGACGCTGATTCTTCCTTCGCTGCGCTGGTCGAGAATATCTGCAAAGTATTGGCTGGAGATGTACTGAGGCGAGCTTTCGGCCAGGCCAAGCCCCATGCGTAGAGTCACGCTGCCGTGATCGCCTACGACGCCGCCTTCGATCTCGGGTGGGTCAGAAAGGTCGGGCGTCTGCGCGTAAGCCATACCCGAGCTGAGCAGCGTAGCACCGGTCATTAACAGGGTGCGTTTCCAAAGATAATGCATCGTTATCACTCTCCTGGCGAGCTGCAAGTCACTTCGCTAAGAACATCTTGCAAGCGAGCTGCAACATGGTTGTTGTTATGATTGAGCGGTATTTTCCTCGTAGGGTAAGCACCGCAGCTTACACTGAATGTCTAACGTTTTGATAATATGTTCAACATATACTTTTGTATGTGTCGACGGCGCTGTAAAGAACGCGTACCGTCATGGCGACCCTCTCCTTATGTTTAAAGGAGATTATTTAATTGAGAATGTCGGTAGGGTCGGTTGCGTGGTTTAGGCACGCCTACTGACGTTTTACCTTTACTTTAGGCGTGGAGCGTAGCCATGGCCAATCCTCATCGAATAACCCCTGAGCAGTTGCGTTCACGTTACTGGTTCGATAACCCTGATCATCCCGGCACTACGGCGCTGTGTATTGAGCGTTACCTCAATTACGGCATTACGTTGGATGAGTTGACAAGCGGTAAGCCAATTATTGGTATCTGCCAATCGGGGTCTGATTTAACCCCGTGCAACCGTCACCATATTGATCTGGTCAAGCGGGTTAAAGACGGCATTCGCGCGGTGGGTGGCGTGCCGTTCGAATTCCCCATGCATCCTATCCATGAGAATGTGCGGCGGCCTACCGCGGCGCTGGATCGTAATCTTGCATACCTGGGGCTGGTGGAAGTACTTCATGGCTATCCGTTGGACGGCGTGGTGCTAACCACCGGCTGTGACAAAACCACCCCCGCTGCGCTGATGGCCGCGGCAACGGTGAATATTCCCGCGATTGTGCTTTCCGGTGGGCCGATGCTAAACGGCTGGCGGGGCGCCGAACGGGTGGGTTCAGGTACGATTATCTGGGAGCTGCGCAAGCGCCTGGCAGCGGGAGATATCGACTACGCAGAGTTTCTTTCCCGCGCCAGCGACTCAGCGCCTTCGATTGGTCACTGCAATACCATGGGCACGGCGTCCACCATGAACTCCATGGCTGAGGTATTGGGAATGAGCCTGCCGGGATCAGCGGTCATCCCCGCACCCTATAAAGAGCGCGCGATGGCGGCCTATGACACCGGTGTGCGAATCGTCGATATGATCTGGGAAGACCTGCGCCCGCTGGATATTCTGACCCGCGAAGCATTTGAGAACGCTATTGTGGCCTGCTCGGCCATGGGCGGCTCGTCCAACGCGCCGGTTCACATTAACGCTATCGCCCGCCATGCAGGTATTGAGCTGGATAACGACGACTGGCAGCGCTTGGGCCACGAGATTCCGCTGCTGGCCAACGTGATGCCCGCCGGCGCTTTTCTATGTGAAGAGTTTCACCGTGCGGGGGGCGTGCCCGCGATCCTCCATGAACTACAGAGGGCCGGCAAACTGCATAGCGATGCGCTGACGGTGAATGGCCGCTCTCTAGGCGATAATTTGCAGGGCCGGGAAACTCAGGACCCTAACGTGATCTGCCGCTATACCGAGCCGCTGGTGGCCCATGCAGGATTCCTTAACCTCAAGGGCAATCTGTTCGACTCAGCGCTGATGAAAACCAGCGTTATCTCCCAGGATTTTCGCGAGCGGTTTCTGAATGATCCCAACGACCCTGAAGCCTTTGAAGGCAAGGTGGTGGTGTTTGATGGCTCGGAGGATTATCACGCTCGTATCGACGACCCGGCGCTGGACATCGACGCCCGCACCATTCTAGTGATGCGCGGCGCTGGCCCAGTGGGGCATCCCGGCGGCGCCGAGGTGGTCAACATGCAGCCGCCAGAAGCGCTGATCAAACAGGGAATCGAGTCGCTGCCCTGCCTAGGTGATGGGCGCCAGTCGGGCACTTCGGGCTCGCCGTCGATTCTCAACGCGTCTCCGGAAGCGGCCACCGGAGGCGGGCTGGCGCTGCTTGAAAGCGGCGACCGGCTGCGGGTTGATCTTAAGCGTGGCGAGGTGCAGCTGCTGATTGACGCCAGTGAGCTGGAAGCGCGCCGCGAGCGTTTGGCTCAGCAGGGCGGCTACCGCTATCCAGGCCACCAGACCCCTTGGCAAGAGATTCAGCGCAGCATGGTCGAGCCGCTGGATCGCGGCATGACGTTAGAACCTGCGACCAAGTACCGCGATGTCGCCCGCCAGCATCCGCCCAGAGATAATCACTAGCATGAGCCGCTTTAGTGCCTTATCGCATCGCCAGCAGGGGCTACTGTTGACCGGTGGTGGTGCGATGATCATGGCGCCGGATGCCTTGTTGATCAAGGTAGCCGACCTGCCCGATGCCGAGATACTCATGTGGCGTGGTTTTCTCTCCGCGCTGGGTTTTTTGCTCATCGCCCTGGCGCGCTATGGCCGCGGCACATTGGCGGCCTATCGTCGCTGTGGCTGGACCGGCATCGCCGTGGCGCTGCTGTTCAGCCTGACAACCTGCGGTTTTGTGCTTGGTAATCAATACACCAAGGCAGGTAACGTGTTGATGATCCTGGCCAGCGCGCCGTTAATCGCGGCGGTACTCTCTTGGGTCATTCTTAAGGAGCGCTTGCCCCGACGCACGTGGCTTGCGATCTGTTTGTGCATGGCGGGCGTTGCCATGATTGCGCTAGATGACTCGGGCGCAGGCTCGTGGGTAGGCAACGCTTTCGCTTTGGTGACGGCGACGACCCTGGCGATAAACTTTACTCTCTGCCGTACGCGGCCGGGTGTGGATATGAGCCCGATGCTGGTATTCAACGGACTTATTGTGGGGAGCACTGCAGGGCTTTTCGGGCTGGCAGGAAGCGAGCCGTCCATACCCGCCACGAATCAACTTGCCGTGGTGGTGTTGCTTTGTCTGTTCATCGTGCCATGTGGCGTCACACTGTTGCAGCGTGGGCCGTTGTATCTGCCTTCCGCTGAAGTCGGTTTGCTGCTGTTGCTGGAAGTCGTGGTAGGTACGCTGCTGGCCTGGTGGATTCTGGCCGAACAGCCCGCACCGGTCGCCATGGTGGGCGGCGCCTTGGTGCTCGGCACCTTAAGTGCTAAGGGCCTTTATGAACGGCGGCTGGAGCTTAGGCAGCGTGCCGGGCTTGAGGCTACGCCACTGGTCACAGTCGACCGGTCAAGTACGTTATGATTGGCTGGAATTGAAATAGGGTCTTATCGCAGTGACATCATCTCTCAGTAAGCCACCAGCTCGCCCCAGTATCGCTGAATATCTCGCCGAGGAGATCTTTGGCGGGCGCTACCGCCCCGGCGACTTTGTGCCGCGTGAACTGGACCTATGTGAACGCTTTTCGCTTAACCGCTCGGCGGTACGTAGCGATCTGCGCCAACTGGTGGAGGCGGGCATTATCGAGCGTATCTCAGGCCACGGCTCCAAGGTGCGCGAGTACTCAGAGTGGCATATTCTCGATGTTCAGGTGACCGACTGGCTTACCCGTTATGCAGCTCCTAATCCAGATATTCAGCGCGAAATTCTCGCGTTTCGCCTGGATGTTGAACCCTATGTGGCAATGACCGCCGCCAAGCGCGCCAAGGCGCGCGACTTAGTGGCTATCGAAGAAGCCTTTGAAGGGCTGGGCCAGAACCTGCGCAATGCGACCTGCCACGAGGAGCGGCGTTTACACAGCGAATGTGATATTGCCTTCCACGAAGCTATCTTCAAAGCGACCCACAATATCGTCTGGGCGCAGCTATCACATATCCTGCGGCCCTCGATCTACCTGCTGGTCTCGATGTCGAACGAAAGCGCCTCTGATCCGGAAGAGAGCCTGGAGCGTCATCGCCAACTGATGGAAAGCATCCGGCTGCGTCGCCCTCGCGAGGCGTTTCTGGCGGCTCAGGCGGTATTGGCAGGAACGGCAGAAGCGCTAGGGCTTGAGCGTAGCGTCAGCTCATTAGGGCGCAGCGTTGAGCTGCCCCACGCTGCTCCCTGAATTCATGTCTCGTTAAGCTTTCACATTAAACCTTTCATATTAAAACCTTTCACATCAAAACAAAGGCAAGCACATGTCTGACTTCAACCTCGGCTTAGTGGGTGTGGGCAAAATCGTACGCGACCAGCACCTTCCGGCAATAGCCACCATCCCGCATTGCCAGCTTGTCGCCACGGCAGATCCTCACGCTGCGGTACCGGATGTGCCCAGCTATCAAGACCTGGGCGCGATGCTCGATGCCCACCCTGAAATAACCGCCGTGGCAATCTGTACGCCGACGCACCTGCGCTACTCTCAGGCGCGCCTGGCATTGCTGCGCGGCAAACACGTGCTGCTGGAGAAACCGCCCGGGGCCACGCTCAGTGAGGTGGAAAGCTTGAGTTCACTGGCTGCCGAGCAGGGCGTTAGCCTGTTTGCCGCCTGGCATTCACGCTTTGCCCCCGGCGTTGCGCAAGCCAAGCAGTGGCTGTCAGAGCGTCAGGTTCAGCGCGTTGAGATCGAATGGAAAGAAGACGTACGGGTATGGCACCCAGGGCAGGCGTGGATATGGCAACCGGGCGGGATGGGGGTATTTGATCCAGGTATCAACGCACTTTCGATCGTCACCACCATTCTTCCTCAGGCGTTTTTTCTGCGCCAGGCACAGTTATGGGTACCGACTAATTGCCAGACCCCAATTGCCGCTGAGCTGTCTTTTACCGATCCAGATGGTGCCGAGATTGAGGCGGTCTTTGATTTTCGCCAAACCGGCCCGCAAACCTGGGATATTCGCGTCGTTACGGATAACGGCCATCTAAGCTTGACCCAGGGCGGGCGGCGCCTGCTGATTAACGACGAACTGATAGTGGATGAGGAGGAGCGCGAGTATGCAGGCCTTTATAACCACTTTGTTGAGCTTGTCGCCAGTGGGCGTAGTGACGTGGATGTAGCGCCACTCCGCCAAGTGGCAGATGCCTTTTTATATGGCCACCGCGAGGCTACCGACGCGTTTGTAGAGTGAACGCTGCCAACTCGCGGTGGAAAGTTAAGCTGCGATGACGAGGCAGCCTAGGGTGATTTCAGTGCTTGTTGCCGTCTGAGCCCATACCATTACGCTGCATGCAGCTGTCGTAAGCTTGGGGAACGAAGCTCTCTTCCCCCACGTCATTTCGAGCCAGTGTCAGGAACTCGCAAAGTGGGGGAAGCATGTCGGACGTTAACTGGTACTCGGTTAACGTTTCAGCCAGGTAGCGCATGTCCTTTTCGGCATTTCCGAGACTGAACTGCAATTTTGTGCACTCTTTCTGCAGCACCCACTCCATAACCGGGGCCAGCATGGCACTGTTGGCGCCGCCCTGAGAACAGATTTCCAGCAATTTATTCTGCGGGACATCCATTCCGGCAGCCATGGTAGCGGCTTCGCTAACAAGTGCTGCTGCGCCCAGCGACAGGAAGTTGTTAATCAGCTTCAGCTTATGCGCTGACCCGACTTCTCCCACATGAAAGATGTTCTCGGCGAAGCTTTCGATGACCGGCGTAATGCGTGTAACCGTTGAGGCATCGCCCCCCAGCATGACGTTGAGCCGCCCCTCCCGGGCTTCGCGAGGCGTGCGAGCTAACGGCGCGTCAACTAGCACCACTCCTTGCTCTGCGACGGTTTCAGCAAGACGCTCGGTCGATTCAGGATGAGCCGTAGAGCAGTCGACAATAATTAGCCCTTCATGGGCCCCGGCCATCAAACCATCGGCTCCGGTCACAATCTCGCTAACCTGTTCGGATGTTTTGACGCAGATAAAAACAATATCGCTGTTTTTGGCCATCTCGGCAGCACTTGCGGCTTCAACTGCTCCTTCGGCAGAGAGCACCTCTAAAGGCGAGCGATTGCGGTGTGCCATAACAGTTAGCGGGTAGCCATTACGCACTATATTGCGGGCCATTTCCTTACCCATTAAGCCGAGCCCGATGAATCCGATACGTTCCTGTTTCATGGTGACCTCCGATCAGTTATTTGATGACGTCCTGGATAACGCTCACTTGTCTGAACTTGACCATAAACCTAAGCAGAAAGCGGTTATTGGCGTGCCTGAGGGAAGGCAACACCTAAACGCTCTGACCAATCGTGAAGCGCTTCGGGAACACCCTCCGGAAGCGGAACGCCTTGTTGTGAGTAGCGCTTATGGAGATCGAGCCCGCGCTCTCCAGGAATGCGTACCTGAGGATCGCCTTCGGCGACGGGATTGTTACGGCACGCATCGGCCAACGCGCCGGTTTCACGCTTGAACGCTTCAAGCCCACCAAAGGCTTCCGGGTCCAGTACCTGCACCATGACCGAAGCACCCCACTGCGAAGGTGACTGGACGCGCCCGAACCCTGCCAGGCCAGACGTCAAGGCTTCTACCATGAGCCCTAGTGCGTAGCCTTTATGGCCGTGATCTAGCCCGCCGATGGGCATGATGCTGCCTTTGGGCTCGTCGAAAAGTACCTCGGGGCGATCGGTTGCCTGGCCCTGATTGTCTTTAAGCCACGGATAAGGCAAGCGGCTATTTTGCTTGTTAAGTCGCCCGACCATGCCATTGGTGGTAATGGACGTACTGACATCCAAAAGAACAGGGCCTGAATCAGTCGGGTAGCCCACGGCGATAGGGTTGGGCGTATGGGTCGCCACTAACCCGCCATAGGGGGCAACGGATTTGGTCGCCGGGTCGGATGATTCAATCACCACCACGAGGTCTTGATCGGTAGCACGCTTTAGGTAGGCAGCCAGACAGGCAATATGGTTAGAGCGCCGAATCACCACCGTACCGGTACCGCAGGAACGCGCCATGGATTCCGCAGCTTCCATGGCTTTGAGAATCAACCACGGCCCGGGTAAGTAACGGCCATCCCAGGTTTGTACGGCGGCTCGTTGAGAAATCACCTCATAATCACCAGTGACTGGCATGCGGCCTGACTGTATTTCCTCAAGATAAGGCGCAAGGAGTTGCAGCCCGTGAGTGGTGTGCCCCATCAGATCGCCTTCGACAAGCATTTCAGCGACGGCATTGGCTTTACCATCATCGAGCCCTGCGGCTAAAAGTAAATCAGTGCTGAATCGCGTTATTTCCTGAACATCGTAATGTTGGCTCATTGTGTTTATTTTCCCGGCGTTATGGGTGGACAGAAGGTTTATTGATTGTGGCGTCTGAGCTGGCGTATCAGGGCGCTATGGTCAAGATCACCCTCTCCCTGGGCGATAAGCGCTTCATAAAGCCCGTTGACCAACGAGGATACCGGCAGCTTCAGCTGCCATTCCTGGGCTAAAGCCATGGCAGTCTGGGTGTCTTTCAATTGCCATTTCGACGGCCCGCCGGGAGTGAAATCTTCCTTGATCATGCGCTGGCCGTGGATACGCAGAACAGTCGAGTCGGCAAAGCCTCCTTCTAGCGCATTCAGCATCTGCGCAGGATCAGCTCCCCCTCGCTCTGCCAGTAATATGGCTTCGGCCACGGTAGCAATGGTGTTGGCCACGATCATCTGATTGGCAAGCTTGACCAGCTCACCGCTGCCCGCAGGGCCAACATGGACCGGTCTGCCGAGCGATAAAAGGATAGGCTCAACGGCTTTAAAGCTTTCAGCATCTCCGCCCGCCATGATGGCCAGAGTGCCGTCAATCGCTCCCTGCTCACCACCGGATACCGGCGCGTCCAAGTAGTGAATCTGATGCTTTGAGGCCTCCTTAGCTTGGCGGCGTGCCGTCTCGACCGGAATAGAACTCATGACGATCAGAGTGGCGCCGGGCTGCATGGCGTTGAGCAGGCCATCTGAACCTAACAGTAATTCATCGCACACCGGACCCGAGCTGAGCATAACGATCACAACCTCGCTTTCGGTGACTGCCTGTTCAGGCCTTTCCACTGTCTCGATACCTACCGCTTCCAAGCTGTCGGCCTTGCTTCTTGTCCGGTTCCAGGCGCGCACCTGATGACCTGCTTTGGCCAAGCGCCGTGCCATAGGAGCACCCATAATGCCGGTGCCAATAAAGCCGATAGACCGTAACGTTGTCATTATTAGTTCCTCTAACGGTGGGGAGGCTGTTGAACCGCTTTTATTGTTATTGAGTAATGCTATTGGCTTATCCTCGTAGATAAAGCGGTATTTTGATATCGCCTGATTCTCTGAAATTGATAAGACGTTCAAGTACCTTAGATTCTGAGCGCTCCAAGTGGACCATTAATAATTTTGCAGCCTGGTGAGGCTTTTGCAGACGTATTTTCTCAAATATCCACAAGTGCTCATCAAAAAAAGGATCTTGATCGGGAAGTTTAAGCACCCGCCCAAGCAGGTGTTTGCTGATTAACAAGATAGGATGAGTGCGCCGTAGCATATTCATTACCTCCTGGTTATCACCTAGACTGACGGCGGTGTGATGAAGGTCATTTTCTAACTCATCCAGTAATTCACCTTTAATATCTGGATAACTGTCTGCGGCGTGTTTGAGTTTGGCAATATAGCCGTTGAGTGCACTTTCTGAAATATTGTTGGTGGCACGCGCAATCATGTAAGGCTCTAATTGGCGGCGTGCTTCATAAAGGTTGTGTAGTCGCTTGTCGTCTAAGGGGACTACGCTCCAACTATTGTATTTAATCTTTTCGACCAGGCCGATGGATTGCAAATGGAGAAGAATTTGATGGGTAACCGTGCGGCTGACATTCAGTGATTTGGAAAGCTGCAGTTCATTAAGTTCAAAGGTGCCCTTGATTGAGCATAGGACAATGTCATGTTCGACGCTGTCGATGTGGGCACGCCAGGACGCGGTACGATCTACTTTGGGGGCATGGCCAAGTTGCTTGAAATCACGCTCGCAGAGGGAGCGACGTACTATCTCACTTGGCGATGCGCCCACCAGATAGCCGCGCCCCTCAAATCGGCAGATATACTGCTCTTCATGCAACCGGCTCAAGGTTTGGCGAACAGGGGAGCGGCTGATACCAAACAGCTCGGCTATATTCCCTTCAAGCAGCACAAGGCCAGGTTCCAGGCGCTTTCCAACAATACCCTGCTTAAGAGCCGTATAGAGCTGGTCGCGCAGCGTTTGTGTCATGGTTAGTTAGTTGCCTTTCAATATACGATTAGGTGATGGCACCGACCAGCCAGGGAACGAACTCATTACTACCATAACCCAGTGACTCGCTAGCGCTCATGTCGCCTGAGGCAATGGCGATGATACGCTCAAAAATCTGTTCCCCGACGTCTTCTACACTGGCAGTGCCATCGACGATAACGCCACAATTTATATCCATGTCTTCATGCATTTTCTCATACATGGAGGTATTGGTTGCGAGCTTCAGGCAGGGCGCGGGTTTAAAACCTGAAACCGACCCACGTCCGGTAGTAAAACAGACAACCGTTGACCCAGAAGCAATTTGCCCAGTTACAGAAACGGGATCGTAGCCCGGGCTGTCCATAAAGTTAAAGCCACGAGTGGCTATCTTTTCGGCATAGTGCAGCACGTCGTTTAGGCTTGAACTGCCACCTTTCGCAACGGCTCCTAGGGACTTTTCAAGAATCGTCGAAAGCCCGCCTGCTTTATTGCCCGGCGACGGGTTGTTGTTTAATTCAGCACCATTTATTTCGGTGTAATGTTTCCACCATGTAATACGATCAAGCAGTTTTTGCGCGACGTTTTCATTGATAGAGCGGTCTATCAAAAGATTCTCAGCGCCGTAAATCTCGGGAGTTTCTGCAAGGATCACGCTGCCCCCGTGTTGCACGATAAGATCAGCCGCGTGGCCAAGCGCAGGATTCGCCGTAATCCCTGAATAACCGTCTGAGCCGCCGCACTGCAGTGCAACCACCAGGTGCTCTAGAGATGCAGGTTCACGCCGCATCTGCCCATGCTGAGCAGCCATCTGCATGATGTGATCGCACGCGGTTTTAATACTGGTGCGAGTGCCTCCTGCATCCTGAATATTAAAGTAAGCAAGCCGCGAGGCGTCTTCTAACCCTTTTTTTGCGACGAGTGTTTTGACCTGGTTGGTCTCACAGCCCAAACCGATAATGAGTACGAAGGCAAAATTGGGATGCTGGGCATAACCTGCGATGACGCGCTCAAGAAAGGCAAAGCCTTCTGAGTCCGTGTTCATGGCACAACCCGAGCCATGGGTGATTGCGACGACACCATCGAAGCCCATCTGGCTTAGTTCATCAGACTGATTGAGCGTGTCTGCTGCTGCTTTAGCGACCGTCGCAGAGCAGTTAACGGTCGATAGAATACCAATGTAGTTACGCGTGCCTACGCTACCGTCATCACGTTGAAAACCCTGGAAGGTTCGTGAGCTACGCTTGGTTTCTGTTTGCGGGTGAGGCTGGAAATCTTTTAACGAAGAATCTAGCTCAATCATGGTGAGGTTGTGGGTGTGCACATGCTCACCGGGTTCTACATCCTGCGCTGCTATCCCAATAAGTTGACCATATTTATAAACAGCCTCGTCCTTATTGATGTTAGTTAACGCAACTTTATGACCAGCATCGATATTCTCTTTAGCAAGTGTGCCATTTTTATCAATTGGAAACCCGTTGGGTACCGCTTTTGAGGCTACGCCCACGTTATCCCGAGGGTTGAGCTGAATAATAACTGACGGGGGATTAATGAGATCCATTGTTTACCTCAAACTGGTTATTGAGCTTTCGATACAAGAGCCAAGCGCAAGCTCAAAAGCGGTCATTGTAGATGCACTCTAACAAGCAGGCCGCGTACGTCGATTAGACTATCGTCCTATATAATGGTCATTGAATGCAATGTTCATTTGCTCTAGATTGCTTTCATGTGTTGAGCACGCAATGGCTTCATAAGTTAAATCATAGAAATAATAAAGCCTGCTAATTTTTAATAAGAATCGGAGTGACCAATGGCTTCAATAATGAAAAATGTACGCTTTTTAGGAATTGCCTTGTGCGTCGGCGGGGTGTTTGGAAGTGCTTCTACAGTGAATGCTGCTACTACGCTGCGCTTAGCCCATACATTTAATCCAGGTGAGGCAAGCTACGAGCTTTTTTCAAAGCTCCCCCAGCTAGTTGAAGAACGCACTGGTGGTGAAGTGCGCGTTCAGGTCTTTCCGAGCGAACAGTTGGGATCTGAAGTGCAGTTGCTACAGCAAGCGAGTAATGGTTCTGTAGATATAGTCGTTCCAGGGTATTCAGGAGCCAGTACATTAGTTCCCGCACTCGAAATTTCGAACGCACCTTTCATGTTCCAAAGCTGGGACGAGGCGCGGCATATTTTAGAAGGGGAAGCTTATCAACCCATTTTTGAAGAGCTAGATGAGCAATACGGTTTACAGCCTTTAGCAAAATCTTGGTACTGGGGGTGGCGTAACTTTACCTTCAAAGGGGCTGACGTTAATTCCCTTGAAGATATGGCAGGCTTAAAAATTCGCGTGCCCGAGTCTCCAGCATGGGTAGAAATGATTAGTGCTTTTGGCGCGTCCGCAACGCCTATTCCGTTTAGTGAGGTTTATTTGGCGCTTCAGCAGGGTACCGTCGATGGTCAGGAAAACCCTATCCCCACGATCTATGCGCGCAAGTTCTTCGAAGTTCAAGACCAGCTTGTCATGAGCCGCCACATGCTTCAAAGCCAGGTGGTTCTGATCAACAGCAATCGCTTCAACTCGCTCGACAGTGACCAGCAAGAAGCGCTCAAGGACATCATGGCCGAGCTAGCCGATGAAAACTACGCCATGCAGAGCGCGCGTGAGGAAGAAATGCTTCAAAGCATGAAGGACTCGGGTCTGATTGACGTGGTGGACAATATCGACCGCGCGCCTTTCGAGCAAGCCGCACAAAGTGCTCACGACAACTTAACAAGCCGCTGGGGCGAAGAGCATTTTCAGCGCGTATTGGATGCTATCGAAAGCTACCGCCAGCAGGACTGATTCCGTACAGCCCCGTCTCGTAAAAAGGCGGGGACTGTAAACTCTAAAGGCATTGCTATGAAATCAGTGTTACTGCGTCTTGATTCGCAACTTTTAACGGTGGAAAAGTGGATTGCGGGTTCGCTGCTAGGCGCGATGGCCTTGTTGCTCGTCGCAGGGGTGTTCTTTCGCTATGTGGTAGGGACGCCGTTTGTTTGGAGTGAAAGCGTCTCAAGGCTCTTGATCGTCTGGCTTACGTTCATCGGAAGTAGCATCGCTTTTGCCGAGAAAAAGCATATTACCGTGGACTCAATTCTTTACTTCCTTCCGAGTATAGCGAGACCAGTGATCAGGGTGTGCATCTTTGCTCTGGTGGCGGTAACGCTTGGTTACATGACCTATCTAGGCTACCTCTACTGCTTGAGCGTTTCTCGTAACACGTCGCCCATGCTGGGTATTTCACTCGCCTATTTCTCGATGGCCATGCCGATCACCTTTTTTATTGGGCTTTTACACATCTTCGTTAACGTCTTTCTCAAGCGTGACTTTCTGGTCTTCGAATCAGCGTTAGATGAAATATAGGTTCTTACTATGCTAGCTGCGATCGTTCTACTTCTATTTGTGCTGATTTTATTAGGAATGCCGATTGCCGTCGCCATGATGGGGGCGTCCATTATCGCGATCCTGGCACTGGATATTCCTATGAATGTCTTGGCTCAGCGCGTTTCCTCGGGTGTCGAGTCATTCCCCTTACTGGCTATTCCGCTATTCATGCTGGCAGGGGGCATAATGAATAAGAGCGGCATCAGCGAGCGGCTTTTCGGTTTTTGTCGGGCGCTGGTCGGTCATTTGCGAGGTGGTCTGGCTCACGTGAACGTCTTGTCGAGCGTCCTGATGGCTGGTATATCCGGCTCCTCGCTCGCCGACTGCGCGGCCACGACTCGCGTGATGGTACCGCAAATGGAAAAACATGGTTACGACCGTGGGTTTTCGGTCGCGCTCACCACGTCTTCCGCTACGCTCTCCCCGATCATTCCACCGTCGATCTTGATGGTGGTCTACGGTTGGCAGGCCAATATTTCGATTGGAGATCTGTTTCTTGCAGGTATTTTGCCTGGGCTATTAATCGCTTTTTGCCTAACACTTTTGATTACGCTGATCAGTATGATCAAGCAGTACCCTAAGGATGAGCGCTTCAACAAGAAAAGACTCTATTCCAGTGCCAAGACCGCCGCTTGGGCCCTGTTGATGCCTGTCATCATTATCGTGGGGTTCAGGCTGGGCGTGTTTACCGTCACTGAAGTAGCCGCCATTGCTGTTGCATACTCCTTCTTGGTGGGCAAGTACGTCTACAAGTCACTGGACTGGCGTGACATGGGCGAGTTGCTGGTTTCAACAGCACGAGAAGCGGCGTCCATTCTGATCATCATCGCCGCTTCGGCGCCCTTGGCATGGTCATTGAGTATCCTGCAGGCACCTCAGGAGGTCGTTGGCTGGATCACTGGCCTTACAGATAATCCTTGGGCGGTGCTTCTTCTATTGAATGTCGCGCTTCTGGCGATTGGAATGTTCATGGAAACCATCGCGATCATTATCGTATTAGTGCCCATTCTAATTCCTTTGCTGAATTCCCTGGATATCAATCTGGTTCATTTCGGCATCATCATGCTCTTCAATCTTCTTATCGGCCAGATTACCCCACCGCTGGGTGTTCTGATGTTTGTCAGCTGCAATATCGCCAAATTGGGCACCATGCAGTTTCTGCGGTCGTCGGCACCTTTCTTTCTTACCTTGTTAATCGCCTTGCTGCTGGTGACTTACGTGCCCTGGCTATCGCTTGCGTTAATTCGTTGAGGTCCATATGCAAAATAATATCCATGTTGTTCAGATTCGTTCCGAGAATGGCGCCGTGATTGCTGCGCAAGTGAAAGGAGAAAAGTTACAGCTGCTTTCGGCATCGCTTTATGACCTAGCGCTTCTGGCGGCCAATGAAGGCCGTGCATTAAGCGACGTGGTGGAGGCCTCTGCCACTGACGAGGCGCTCGATTATAACGATATGATCGAAGCTGGCCGATTGCTATCCCCGATCACCCATCCGGACCCCGCCCATCTGCTGCTTACCGGTACTGGGCTTACGCATCTGGGCAGCGCGGCGCCACGCCATAAAATGCACGGCAAAGAGGGAGAAAAGAGCAATAGCGAAGAAGACATCACCGACACTCAGCGCATCTTCGAGTGGGGGGTGGAAAGTGGCAAGCCCGCAGGCGGAGGCCCTGGCGTACAGCCCGAGTGGTTCTACAAAGGAACGGGCCATACGCTTCGCGCACCGTACCAGGATATTCAGATGCCTGCCTTCGCACTCGACGGTGGCGAAGAAGCCGAGCTGGCGGGCGTTTATATCGTTAATGCGCAAGGGCAGGTATTCCGGATCGGCTATGCGTTGAGCAACGAGTTTTCCGATCACGTCACGGAAAAACAGAATTACCTTTATCTGGCGCACTCTAAACTTCGCGATGCCAGCATCGGCCCCGAGATCGTCATCGGTAAGCTGCCCGAAGAAGTCCGCGGTAAGGTTTCGATTCACCGTAACGGCTCGGTCGTATGGCAGCACGATTTTGCAAGTGGCGAACAGCATATGTGCCACTCGATCGAAAACCTTGAGCACCACCACTTCAAGTACGCAACGTTTCGCGTTCCCGGGCAACTCCACGTGCATTTCTTCGGCGCCGCGGTTCTAAGCTTCGCCGACGCCGTGAAACTTCAGGACGGTGACGAAATGCGCATTGAGTGCGATCTAATGACAAAACCATTGATCAACCGCATCAAAGTGATGCCGGACGAGAGCGTTGGTGTAACGGCCTTGTGAAAGGGAAGCGGCACGGCTTAATAACGAAGTACGATCATCTTGATTAACAATGGTAGGAATGACGCTATGAGTTCACTTAAAGGTCAGTCGCTGATCGGCCAGCATTGGATAGACGGCACGCGCAAGGAGATTCGTGCCATCAACCCGGCAACGGGTGAAACGCTGAATCCTCCCTACAAGGGGTGCTGTGAGGCAGACGTGGAAAAGGCCAGTGAGCTGGCAAGTTCGGCCTTCGATAGCTACCGAGAAACCTCGCTTGAAGAGCGGGCGACATTTCTGGAGACCATAGCCAGCGAAATCGAGTCGCTGGGTGAGGCGCTGATCGAGCGCGCCATGGCTGAAAGCGGTCTACCGCAGACCCGCCTGGAAGGCGAGCGTGGGCGCACCTGCGGACAGCTGCGCCTATTCGCCGATGTCGTTCGCTCGGGGGAGTGGCTTGATGTGCGTATCGATCCTTCACTGCCGGATCGCCAGCCGCTGCCCCGCGCCGATCTTCGTCAGCGGCACATCGCAGTGGGCCCCGTTGCGGTATTCGGGGCAAGCAACTTTCCGTTGGCCTTTAGCGTGGCGGGCGGCGATACCGCCTCGGCCCTGGCGGCCGGGTGCCCCGTGATCGTCAAGGCTCACTCCGCGCACCCCGGTACCTCGGAGCTTGTGGGCCAGGCCGTACAGAAAGCGGTTTCCCGGTGCCGGCTTCCGGAAGGCGTCTTCTCCTTGCTGTTTGGGTCTGGTCGGGAAGTCGGCCAGGCCCTGGTCGCCCATCCTAACATTCAGGCCGTAGGGTTTACGGGCTCTCGGTCAGGCGGCATGGCGCTGTTGGCGACCGCCCAGTCAAGGCCTCAGCCTATTCCCGTTTACGCGGAAATGAGTTCGATCAATCCGGTGTTCGTACTTCCAGAAGCGCTCAGCGCTCGCGCCAAGGCGCTGGGTGAAGGGTTTATCGGCTCGCTCAATATGGGGGCCGGTCAGTTCTGTACCAACCCGGGGCTGGTTGTCGTGGTGAAAGGCGATGGGCTGGATACGTTTATTGAAGCGGCAGGTATCGCTGTGAACGAAAGCGCCTCCCAAACGATGCTGACGCCGGGGATCCATCAGGCCTATGAGCAGGGGGTATCGCAACTAAGTGATAACGCCCAGGAAATCGCGCGTGGCGTGCCAGGTAGGGACGGCTATCAATGTCAGACGGCACTTTACACCACCCCAGCGGCCGATTTCCTAAGCAGCAAGGCGCTACAGGAAGAAGTATTCGGCGCCGCTTCCTTGATTATCGAATGCAGAGACGAAAGCGAAATGCTAAGTGTCGCTAAACAGCTCGAAGGGCAGCTGACGGGCACCTTACAGATGGATGAAGGTGACATGGGAGCTGCTCGTTCCCTGTTACCCACACTCGAGCGGAAAGTCGGGCGCATCCTGGTAAACGGCTGGCCTACCGGTGTCGAGGTGTGCCATGCGATGGTTCATGGCGGCCCGTTCCCGGCCACGTCGGATACGCGTACCACCTCAGTGGGTAGCGCGGCTATTCATCGTTTCTTGCGGCCGGTTTGTTATCAAGATCTCCCTATGGCTTTGCTACCGGAGGCTCTGAAAGACAGCAACCCTCTGAAAATAAATCGCTTAGTGGACGGCCAGCGTGAACAAATCAATTTCTAAAGACATGAGTGGCCAAAAATTCATCAATAAACTATTGTCATGCAGGTATGCTGTATGACACCTTTAAGCAAGATGCATATTTGGTTTCAAGCAAAACAATAATGAGAAATTAAAATGCCCTATATCATCAACTACTTAACAAAAATTCAGTTCGGTGAGAACGCGATTGCAGAGCTAGCGAATGAGCTGAAGTTGCTCAAGGTGAAAAGGCCTTTATTTGTAACTGATAAGGGGCTGAGTAGTACTCCTCTTATTACGCAGGTGATTGAATCTGCAAGCATTAATGAGCAAGCATGCGTTTTCGATGGCACGCCTTCCAATCCTACTGAAGCTGCTGTAGAGCAAGCCCTGACTTTCCTGCGAGAAAGCGAGTGTGATGGCATCGTAGCCGTGGGCGGTGGTTCCAGCATTGATTTGGCTAAAGCGGTCGCTTTACTTTTTAACCATCCCGCGCCATTACGCCAGTACGCGGCGATCGAGGGCGGGGTCGCTAAGATCAATGCCGATGTGCTGCCGCTGATTGCGGTACCCACCACCGCGGGGACGGGCAGTGAGGTGGGGCGAGCCTCTCTGATTACTATGAAAGATGATCGGAAACTGGGTTTTCTTTCTCCGTACCTGATTCCCTCTGTCGCTATCTGCGACCCACGTTTAACGCTCGGTTTACCACCGTTTCTAACTGCCGCAACGGGCATGGATGCGATCGCTCACTGCGTTGAAACCTTTTTAAGCCCTAAAGTGAACCCTCCTGCTGAAGCGATTGCATTGGACGGCCTGAAGCGCGCAAGTGCCTATCTGGTCGAGGCGGTTGAAAACGGCACTAACTTAACCGCTAGGAATGAAATGATGATGGCGGCTCTGGAAGGTGCCATGGCGTTTCAGAAAGGGTTGGGGGCGGTGCACTCTCTATCCCATGCGTTAGGCGGCCTGCATGAGCTAAAACTCCACCACGGCACGCTCAACGCCCTGTTAATGCCGACTGTTCTCAGGTTTAACCAGCGCGATTGCGAGGAAAAATACGCTCGCCTCAAAGTCGCGATGGGGCTTGCTCAGGATGACGATTTAGCCGAAGCATTTGAAAAGCTCAATATTAAGTTGGGAATGCCTTCCAGCCTGAGTGAAATGGGCGTTAAGGAAGAGCATCTAGATCAAGTGGCACAGTGGGCATTGGAAGACCACTCTACGGCTACCAATCCGCGTGCACCCTCTAAGGAAGACTTTTTCAAGATGCTTAATGAGGCTTTCTAAGCGATAAGGTTTCTCGACTTAATAGAAATAAAGGAAGTTTTTGGCAGGAAAGCAATAAAGGATGGAATCCGGTAGTTTCAAAAAACGATAATCAAATCCAGGCAGTAACGACTAAAGGAAAGTGGATATGACAATTACAAACCATTCTCTCAAGACACTCCTGACTTCCAGCATAGCAGCAGCGGTTCTGGTGGCCTCTGGCTCAGCCCTTGCGGATTATCCAGAACGCCCTATTACGTTGATTGTGCCGTGGGCTGCGGGCGGCGGCACTGATGCGACAGCGCGAACCATCGCCCGTGCACTGGAAGAGGAGTTGGGTCAGAACGTCAACGTGGTTAACCGCACCGGTGGCAGCGGCGTTGTCGGCCATACTGCCATGGTTAATGCCAAGCCAGATGGCTATACGCTTGGCCTGGCGACCGGCGAAGTGAATATGATGCATTGGCAGGGCCTAACCAACCTTACCTATGAAGACTTTACGCCGATTGCGCAAATCAACTATGACTTCCCCGGCATACAGGTCGCCGCAGACTCCCCTTATGCAAGCCTTGAAGAACTGCTCAACGCTATACGTACTGAGCCTAAAGGCACGTTTACTGCCTCCGGCACCGGTCAAGGCGGTGTTTGGCATTTAGCCTTTGCGGGTTTTTTGATGGATCAGGATATTCCCGCCGACCAGGTGACGTGGATTCCTAGTGAAGGCGCGGCCCCAGCGATGGTAGAGCTGGTATCTGGAGGTATTGATATCGTACCAAGCTCTGTGCCTGAAGCCCGCTCAATGATGGAAGCCGGTCGGGTTAAAAGCTTTGCGGTCATGTCGCCTGAGCGTATACCCAGTTTTCCTGATACTCCGACTACCAATGAGTTGATCGACAGTAGCTATCAAGTGGGCGAGTGGCGAGGTATCGCCGGTCCTAAAGGTATGGATCCCGAGATAGTGGCAACGCTTGAGTCAGCCTTAGAAGCTGCTTACAACAGCGATACCTATCAGGGGTTTATGGATCAGCAAGGCTTTGGTACCGAATGGCGTAACGCGGAAGAGTTCGGGCAACTGATGCAAGAGATGGATAGCGTCTTTGGTGAAATTGTTGAGCAGGTTGGCTTAGCTAACTGAGGCACGACACGGTAGGCGGTTTCTCACAATAGGATCTGTTGTAGAAACCGCCACTATTTAGCTGTTTCCTGATTTTCCACGTTTATATGGCCCTTGCTTTTCTCCTCCCTCACCGGGAGGAGTGTGTCTTAAACAGGTCGTATTCGCGCTATGGAATAAACAAAGACGTAGCGTTCAAGAAACCAGTGCTTATAAAACTTGGTCAGTCAATGATGTAGGTGATCTTCAGTCAGTGGTTTTCATCTACCTCCCAAAGGAGTCAATGCATGCAATTGCCCTCTAATCCCTTTAAAAACATGCTGATCAAGCGCGAACCCATGTGGGGTTGCTGGGCTGGCTTTGCGACGGGGTATGCCGCTGAAATAATCGCCAACACGGGGTTCGACTGGCTGTTAATCGATGGCGAGCATGCCCCGAATACGGTACCCACCATTCTGGCCCAACTGCAGGCCGTGGCGCCTTATTCATCCGCGCCTGTTGTGCGTAGCGTTAACCATGATCCTGCGTTGATTAAGCAGTTACTGGATATAGGCACACAAACATTAATGGTGCCGATGGTGGAGAGTGCTGAGCAAGCGGCTGCACTGGTACGCGCGACGCGATACCCACCGCATGGCATACGTGGCGTGGGGGGTGGTCTTGTGCGTGCAACCCGGTGGGATGGCGTGGATGACTACCTGAATAAGGCGCATGAATCGCTTTGTCTGATTGTCCAGGTTGAGTCACCTAAAGGAGTTGAGCAGGTAGAAGCGATTGCCGCCACCGACGGCGTCGATGCGGTTTTTATTGGTCCGGCAGATCTTTCGGTGGGAATGGGCTATCCCGGCAATCCTGGCCACCCCGATGTCCAGAGTGCGATACAGAAAGTGATTAATACAGTTCATGCGGCAGGCAAGCCGGTAGGGATTTTGGCTCCGCTCGAGGAGGATGCACGTCGCTACCAGGCGTTAGGCTGCCAATTTATTGCGGTAGGTATTGATATCAGCCTGCTCCGTCAGGGGGCGCTGGCAACGCTTGCCCGCTATAAAGAGCTGCCTGCTCAGCCGTCAACCAGAACGTACTGATATAAGGCGCTTTAAGCCGTCTTCATAACTATAAAACGTAGGTAAGCAATTACTAGAGGATATTGAAAATGATAATGACAAACCATTCTCTCAAAACCATTCTTGTTTCCAGTATAGCGGCGGCGGTTATGGTCGCCTCTGGCTCGGCCCTGGCGGATTATCCAGAACGCCCCATCACGCTGATTGTGCCTTGGGCTGCAGGTGGCGGTACTGATGCAACAGCTCGCACCATTGCCCGCGCCTTGGAAGAGGAGTTGGGCCAGAACGTCAACGTGGTGAATCGTACCGGCGGAAGCGGCGTGGTTGGGCATACCGCCATACTTAACGCAGCACCCGACGGCTACACGCTCGGCTTAGCCACTGTTGAAGTTAACACTATGCATTGGCAAGGCTTGACAGAGCTTACCTACGAAGACTTCACACCCATCGCGCAAATCAACTACGACTCCCCGGGTCTCCAGGTTGCCGCTGATTCTTCATACGAGAGTCTGGATGCGTTGCTGGAGGTTGTTCGTACTGAGCCGAAAGGTAGCTTTACCGCTTCGGGAACCGGGCAGGGGGGGATCTGGCATCTGGCCTTTACAGGCTTTTTGATGGACCAGGACATTCCCGCCGATCAGGTTATCTGGATCCCCAGCGAAGGTTCGGCGCCCGCGATGATGGAGCTGGCGTCTGGTGGGATCGATATTGTTTCTACGTCGGTGCCTGAGGCTCGTTCGATGATGGATGCAGGGCGTGTAAAGAGTTTTGCCGTCATGGCTGCAGAGCGTCTTTCAGCCTTCCCCGATATTCCTACCGCCAACGAGCTTGTGGGTAGTGATTACCAAGTAGGTGCGTGGCGAGGCATCGTTGGTCCTCAAGGGATGGACCCAGAGGTTGTCGCAACGCTTGAGTCAGCTCTCGAGGCTGCTTACCAAAGTGATACGTACCAGGATTTCATGACGCAGAGAGGGTTTGGAACCGAGTGGCGCAATGCGGAAGAATTTGGCCAAATGATGGAAGAGATGGACGGTATTCTCGGTGAAATTGTTGAACAAGTTGGCTTGGCTAACTAAGGAATGACAATGAGAGATGTTTTCGCCGGCATAGGATTTATGATTGCAGGGGTTGTGACGATTATCACAGCTCAGCAATTTCCTACTCTACCCAGCCTTCAGTATGGGCCTTCTCTGTTTCCCTCTCTTGTTGGAGGGGGATTTTGCATCGGCGGCGCGGTACTTACCTTAAATGCGCTATGGCAGAGACGAAAAGCGGCTGCTCAAGAAATGCAGGATGATCCGACACTCGCTACCCCGCCATCTGAAAAAAAGAGTTGGGCGATGGTGCTGCCCCCCATAGCGATTGTTTTTTATATCCTGGCAAGCGATTACCTGGGGGCAATGCTTACCATAACGATCATTATGTGTTTGCTCATGTTATTTAGAAAAACAAAGGTTTACGTGGCTCTGGTAACCTCGGTGGTTATGTCATCCGCTATTTATTTTATTTTCTCTCACTATTTGCTTATTCCATTGCCGCAAGGGGTTTTATTAAGGGGTAGCCTGCCATGGATATCTTGATGAATGGAGTGGGGCTGGTTTTAAATGTTGATACCCTATTGGTTATCTTGGCAGCTTCATTATTTGGTATATTTGTTGGCGCAGTCCCCGGGCTTACGGCAACAATGGCTGTCGCACTATTAGTTCCTTTAACCTTCTATATGGACACTATTCCCGCTATTGCTGCCATTGTAACCACATCGGCCATGGCAATATTTGCGGGAGATATTCCCGGTACATATCTCAATATACCAGGCACACCTGCCTCTGCTGCCTATGTGGGTGAATCGCATGCGTTAGCGAAAAAGGGCAGGGCAAGGGAAGCGCTGGGTATTAATCTGGTCTGCTCCGTTTTCGGCGGTATTTTTGGCACCATCATTTTGATTGTCGTTGCTCAGTCACTTGCGGAAGTAGCGCTCAAGTTCAGTGCGTTTGAATACTTTTGGCTCGCGGTATTGGGGCTAAGCTGCTCAATTTTTATTTCTGTAGGCTCTAGAACAAAAGCATTTCTGTCACTACTGTTTGGCGTCCTGCTATCAACGGTAGGGCTGGATATGATGAGTGGCGCTCCTCGCTTCACGTTTGGAGTGCCCGATCTTATGGCTGGCGTTAACTTCATACCCGTTATGATCGGTATGTTTGCCCTCAATGAACTGATGAGTTACTACGGATCAAAATCCGAGAAAAAAACCATCAGCGTTGTTGATAAAGATAGTGTTTTCCACAATGTGCCGAGACACATTAAACGTTATTGGCGCAATATGGTGCGTGGCAGCTCGATTGGTACATTGATTGGTGCGCTACCCGGTGCGGGCGCGGATATCGCTGCCTGGATCTCATATGGTGTGGGAAAAGGCAGGTCAAAAGACAGTTCCAAATATGGTACTGGCAATATCGAGGGCATTGTCGATGCCAGCTCGGCCAATAATTCCGGAATCAGTGGCGCATGGGTGCCCGCTCTGGTCTTCGGGATTCCCGGCGACTCCATTACCGCTATCGTGATTGGCGTTTTATATATGAAGGGGATGAACCCCGGCCCCACCATTTTTATGGATGGGAGTGGCCTAATCTATGCACTTTTCATTGTGTTTATATTGGCTAATTTGATGATGCTACCTATTGGGTATATAGCCATTAGATTGTCAAAACTTTTCATCCTTACACCCAGCCGAGTATTGATGCCCATTATATTGTGCTTTTGCATTGTGGGTGCTTTCGCTATCAATAATAGCGTTGTGGATATCTGGTTAATGCTAATCGTTGGCTTAGTGGCCTATTTACTCGCCGTCAATGACTTCCCGATGGCGCCCGCCATACTCGGTTTGGTTCTGGGCTCCGTTGTTGAAAACAACTTTATGAGCGCCATGTTGCGAACTGGTGGCGACCTGACCAGCTTCTTTGCAAGGCCCATCAGTGCCGGGCTTGGCATTGCGGTCATCTTACTGTGGTGCTCCCCCTTGCTGATTAAAGCCTATCGCTATCAGAAGCGTAGAAAAGAAGAGGCATCAGCATAATCTGTGCTGACAAGGGTCATGCTGGCTTGCAAAAGAGCGCTTTATAAAGTGCTTGCCGTTAACGGTAAAACCCTATAACGATTATAAAGCGCGCATCAACGACTCGGGCCTGGACGTTGAAGCAAGGACACTCTGATCATGAAGCACTGCGGTCCGCGGAGATATCACCGCATGGTGGAAGTCGGCAATATGGGCCTGTCGCCCAAGATCCTTGCTCAAGGCGTTACCGATATGGTGCGCATCCCTGATGCGCGCATGAGTGGAACCGCTTACGGCACCGTGGCACTCACGTGACACCAGAAGCTGCCGCTGGTGGCCCCTGGAGTCCGTGAAGAGAAGATTCAGGCACGTCTCGCCGAGTTTGATGCCAAGGCGGCTATCACCAGCCCTATATCGAGCGAGTGCCGCATTATTCGCATGCGACTACCTCGTTATGTTTCACTGCGCCCATCTTCGCGCTGCGCGTTCTGAGCGATAATCTCGCGGAGGGTGCTCATTAATAGCGCAGCCCCCGGTGAGAGTCGTTGGTGGCGTAAACTGACCAGGCCGTAGGGCTGCACGCTAAGCGCTTCGACGAAGGGCAACTGGTGGAAGCGTTGGGGGGTACAGAGTAGATCGGCAGTTTCGCGCGTGGTCACGGTGATGGTGTCAGATTTATCGACCAGCGCTAGTGACACCAATAAGTCGGCAGTATCAACGACTTGTCGAGGTGGCGCGACCTGATGATGCAGAAACAGACTGTCAACAAGCTGTCGCATGAGTGCGCCGGGTGGCTGCAGTGACCACGGATAGACGGCCATGTCCGCCAGTTTTAACGAAGTTTTGCCTACTAGCGGATGCCCTTCACGACAGACGAAGCACAACTCCTCCTCGCCAATTTCTTCAAAGACAAAGCGCTCAAGATCGCTTCCTGGCGGGAGGCGTGTAATTGCAAAATCCAGCTCACCTTCCAGCAAACGTGGCACCAGCGCTTTGCTGACATCCACATCCACGCTGATTTTAAGCTCCGGGCGGTCTCTGTGGACCCGTTCAATAGCGCTGGTTAGAAGCGTAACGGCGGGTGCCATAACGGTGCCGATAGCCACGGTGCCCGTATTGCCGTTGCGCAGCGCGGTCAGCTCTTCAGCGGTGTGGTGTAGTGTCGACAGCACACTATGCGCATGACGAATCATGACCTCCCCATACCAGTTAGGGGTTAGCCCACGCGGCTGACGATCAAACAGACGCATACCCAGGTTCGCTTCCAGGTCGCTGAGCAGTTTTGAGGCAGCGGGCTGGCTCATGTTGAGTTGGGCAGCGGCACGATGCAGGTTGCGGTGCTCGTCAAGCGCCAAAAATAGCTGAAAATGACGCAACTTTAGTCGAGCGTTGAGAAACCAGTTACTGTCAAGAACGCTCATGGAATAAGCCTTTCAGTGCTTTTGATAGCAATAAGTGTATCGGAATTAACGTGTTCCTATATTGGTTAGTTATGTAAGAGCTGTCTAGTGTAGGGCGTGTAGTAGTGAACCTAGTAGAGAACCTGGTAGTGAACCGCATACCGCACGAATAACAATAATGATGTTAACAGGAGGAACACCATGCCCTCTCATACAGGTAGCGTTGGCTCAAGATTGTTACTGAGCGCAGGCGTCATCGCGCTGATGACAAACGTAGCCCAGGCCCAGAGTGATAAGGAACCCATGGCGAACAGTAAAGCAGAGAACGTCGTTGAACAATCGACGTTCGGCCAGTTGCCGGACGGCCGTGAGGTACAAAGCTACCGGCTGACGAACGCCAATGGAATTGAGCTTCAGGTCATTAATTACGGGGGCACAATCGTATCCCTGAAAGTACCTGACATAGACGGAAACATTGACGATATCGCGTTGGGTTTTGAATCGCTGGATGGTTATCTGTCTGACACTTACCAGCAAGCTAATCCCTACTTTGGTGCACTCATCGGCCGCTACGGCAACCGTATCGCCGAAGGTCAGTTTGCGCTGGAGGGTGAAACCTACTCGTTAGCCACCAACGATGGTGATAACCACCTGCACGGCGGCGAGCAAGGATTTGACCGTGTGCTCTGGCAGGCCGATCCTTTTGAAAATGATGAAGGGACGGGGCTGGTGCTGAGCTATGTCAGTGAGGATGGCGAAGAAGGTTATCCTGGAGAACTGACGGTTGAAGTGACGTATACCCTTACCGATCAAAATGAACTGATTGTCGATTACCAGGCCGAGACCGACAAGGCAACGCCCGTCAATCTTACCCAGCACAGTTACTTCAACCTTAAGGGGGAGGGGAACGACTCCATCCTTGATCATCAGCTTATGCTCAATGCCGATTCCTTTACCCCGGTGAGTGAATCATTGATTCCGACGGGCGAGCTGCAGCCTGTTGCAGGCACGCCGTTCGATTTCACCCAGGCCACGTCGATTGGCGAGCGTATTGAGCAAGATAACGATCAACTGCGCTTTGGGCAGGGCTACGACCATAACTTTGTGCTTAACCAAGATAACGCCGAGCAAGGCGATCTGGTGATGGCCGCCAAGGTGTGGGAGCCACAAAGTGGACGGCTGCTGGAAATTGAAACCACTGAGCCTGGTATTCAATTTTATTCGGGGAATTTTTTGGCCGGTGATTTAACGGGCAAAAGTGGCAATGCCTATCCACAGCGCTCTGGCTTTGCACTGGAAACGCAGCACTTTCCCGATTCGCCTAATCAGGACGCCTTTCCCAGCACGGTTCTACAGCCTGGAGAGACCTACCGTTCACGTACCATCTTCCGCTTCTCTGCCCAGGACGATATGGGCGTCTAGCCATGCGCCTGACGAGCAGCAGACGGCGATTGCAGCAATAACATCAATAATAATTGGAATATCAGGAGCACAACAATGAGCATCGTAACCACGTTTACGCGCCTGGCGCTGGGTAGCGCCGTCATGCTGGCCTCGCTGGGTTCTGTGCAGGCACAGGACGACGTGAAGATGGGCTTTATCGTCAAAAAGCCGGAACAAGCCTGGTTTATTAACGAACAGCGCGCCGCAACAGAGGCGGGCGAGGAACTCGGATTCCAGGTTGTTCGTCTGGGTGGTGAAGATGGTCAAGAGGTGCTTAGCGCGATTGATAACCTTTACTCACAAGGCGCTCAAGGGTTTGTCATTTGCCCGCCAGATGTACGTCTTGGGCCTGCGATCATGAATCGCGCCGAACAGTACGGCATGAAAGTGGTGACCGTCGATGACCAGTTTGTTAACGCCAGTGGTGAGCCTATGGAAGGCGTACCGCATCTAGGTATGTCCGGCACCAAAATTGGTCAGCAGGTCGGTGAGGCAATTGCCGCCGAAATGGAAGCCCGTGGCTGGGATGTTGAGAACGTCGGTGCGCTGCGTATTACCAATAACGAGCTACCGACTGCTGTTGAACGGACGGATGGAGCGACCCAAGCACTGCTTGCTTCAGGCTTCCCCGAAGAGAACATCTTCGATGCGCCTCAACAAAGTACGGATACGAGTGGTGCATTTTCCGCTGCATCACCGGTGCTTTCTCAGCGCGGTGATTATGAGCACTGGGTAATCTACGCGCTGAATGAAGAGAGTGTGCTGGGGGGCGTTCGGGCGACCGAACAGTACGGCCTGGCTGCTGAGGATGTCATTGGAGTGGGCATCAATGGTTCAGGCGCGGCATTTGCTGAGTTTTCCCGCGACAACCCCACTGGCTTCCACGGCACCGTTGCGGTGAGTTCTACCATGCACGGTCGACAAACGGCTGAAGACCTTTACCGCTGGATCAGCGAAGACCAGGAGCCTCAGGCGATTACAGAAACGTCTGGTACGTTAATGACGCGTGATAACTGGGAAGAAGTGCGCGATGCGCTCGGTCTGTAACTGACTTTTTGTGACGGGCTATTTGGTGGAGTGCTCACGTATGTCTGATCCATATCTTCGCTTTGACAATATCAGTGTTGTATTCCCTGGGGTGCGCGCGCTGGATGGGGTGAGTTTTTCTGCTCATACCGGTCAGGTGCATGCGCTGATGGGCGAAAACGGCGCGGGTAAGTCGACGCTGCTGAAAGTGCTTAGCGGGGTGAACCGCGCTGCAGAGGGGGCTCTCTGGATCGATGGACAGCGCCACGTGTTCAGCAACGCTCGTGAAGCATTGCGCGAAGGAATCGCCATTATCTACCAGGAGCTAACGCTCTCGCCCAATATGTCGGTCGCTGAAAACCTGCTGCTGGGCCAGTTGCCCACGCGGCAGGGGTTTGTGAATCGGCGAAAGATGCGGGAAAGGGCGCTGGCGATTCTGGCTGACCTTGGCGAGGGTGACATTCATCCCTCGACCAAGGTGCGCGATCTCTCTATCGGTCAGCAGCAGATGATTGAGATTGGCCGTGCATTGCTGCGTGATGCCCGCGTTATCGCTTTCGATGAACCTACCAGTAGCCTTTCCATTCAGGAAATCCGTCAGCTTAAACGCATCGTCAAACGCCTGCGCGACGAGGGGCGGGTGGTGCTCTACGTGACCCATCGCATGGAAGAAGTGTTTGAGATGTGCGATGCGGTCACTATCTTTCGCGACGGCCAGCATATTCGTACCCACGAAGATATGTCGCAGCTGACGCATGATCTATTGGTTAGCGAGATGGTAGGGCGAGACATCGATGACGTATACGGCTATCGCGCCCGCGAGCAGGGCGATGTGGTGCTGTCTGTTGACGAGATTCAAGGGCGCGGCCTGAATGCGCCGGTTAGCTTCTCCGTGAAGCGTGGCGAGGTATTCGGCTTGTTTGGCCTGGTAGGTGCCGGTCGCAGTGAGCTATTGCGGCTGGTATGCGGGGTAGAAGCCCCTAAAGCGGGTAGCGTGACGTTCCAGGGCGAATCGCGACGCTTTAAAAGCCCCGCAGAGGCGATTCGTGCCGGTATCGCCATGTGCCCAGAGGATCGAAAATCTCAAGGGATTTTCCCCGTGGCGAGTGTTGCCGACAATCTCAATATCAGTTGCCGGCGGTTTTTTAAGCGCTGGGGCGTTTTCCGTCACCCTGGCCGCGAACGACGCAATGCTGAAGCCTATATTCAGCAGCTTAGCGTTAAAACCCCCAGCTATCGGGCACCGATAGGAAAGCTATCCGGGGGCAATCAGCAAAAGGTGATTTTGGCCCGCTGGCTCGCGGAAGAGATCGACCTTTTCGTGATGGACGAGCCCACGCGTGGGATTGATGTGGGCGCGCGTAGAGACATTTATAGCCTGCTTTACGACTTGGCCGAGCAGGGGAAAAGCATTGTCGTGATTTCCAGCGACCTTGCCGAAGTTAGCTCCATCTGTGACCGCATCGCAGTGATGCGCGACGGTGAGCTGGTCGACGTGGTGCCAAGAGACGCCGCCACGCCCGAACGACTATTAGGCCTGGCACTACCCGCCTAAGCGGTACCCATTATCGAACACGTTCAGGACACCTGTGATGACATCGAACAAATTAACCCAAGAAGGTGCTGAGCCAACGCGCCCTGCGGGGCGCCAAGGGCTCATTAAACCACTGCGCACGCTGTTGGACACCTCTGGGCTGATCGCCGTTTTTATGCTGCTCTTTATCGCCCTGGCGGTGTTTATCCCCGACTTTCTTACCGGGCGAAACATGGTGGGGCTGCTGCTTTCGATCACCCTGATAGGCAGTCTGGCGACCACGATGATGCTGGTGTTGGCGCTGGGCGAGGTGGACCTTTCGGTGGCCTCAATCGTGGCGTTTGCGGGGGTAGTGGCAGCGGTTGTGACCTCTAGCACCGGTAGCGTTTTTATCGGCGTTATAGGTGGCGTTGTTGCCGGGGGCGCGGTGGGGGCCTTTAACGGGTTTGTGATTGCCAGGTTTGGTATTAACTCGCTGATTGCCACGTTGGCGGCGATGGAGTTTGTTCGCGGGCTGGCCTATATCACCTCGGGCGGCGATGCGGTGATGATTACCGTGCCGGGTTTCTTTGACCTGGGTAGCGCTTCATTTCTAGGCCTGACGCTGCCGGTGTGGACCATGTTGGCCTGCTTTGTCATCTTCGGTGTGGTGCTCAATATGACCGCCTTCGGACGCAATGTGCTGGCCACGGGCGGTAACTCGGAGGCCGCGTCGCTCGCGGGGGTCAATGTCCGCCGACTCAAGATTATTGTCTTTGGTTTACAAGGCGTTGTTGCAGGCGTAGTGGGCGTGTTACTGGCCTCGCGGATGGGCTTGGGCGACCCCAATACCTCCATGGGGCTAGAGCTTGCGGTGATTTCTGCCTGTGTACTGGGTGGGGTGGCGCTATCGGGCGGCGTTGCCACTATCACCGGTGTAGTCGTCGGCGTGCTGATTATGGGCTGCGTGCAGAACGCCATGGGGCTACTCAACGTACCAACGTTCTACCAGTACCTGGTACGCGGGGCAATTCTGCTGCTGGCGGTAATGTTTGACCGCTGGAAACAGACGCGACGCCAGCGCGCCTAACGACACTTTTTTCCTGTTTTGTTTCTATCTTTTACCGAATTGTACGGAGAGACGTCCATGTCTGAACGAAAGCCGCCCCTACGCTCTGCCCAGTGGTTTGGAACCGCCGATAAAAACGGCTTTATGTACCGCAGCTGGATGAAAAACCAAGGCATTCCCGATCATGAGTTCCAAGGCAAGCCGATTATCGGCATCTGTAACACCTGGTCAGAACTAACGCCTTGCAACGCTCACTTTCGCAAGCTGGCGGAGCATGTAAAGCAGGGCATACTGGAAGCGGGTGGCTACCCGGTGGAATTCCCGGTCTTCTCCAGCGGTGAATCCAACCTCCGCCCGACCGCAATGTTTACCCGTAATCTTGCCAGCATGGATGTTGAAGAGGCGATTCGTGGCAACCCGATTGATGCAGTGGTGCTGCTGGTAGGTTGTGATAAAACGACCCCGGCGCTGTTAATGGGCGCGGCGAGCTGTGATATTCCCACCATCGTCGTGACCGGCGGCCCCATGCTTAACGGCAAGCACAAGGGCAAGGACATCGGTTCGGGCACCGTGGTCTGGCAGCTTTCTGAGCAGGTCAAAGCGGGCGAGATTTCACTGCACGACTTTATGGCCGCTGAAGCGGGCATGTCGCGTTCGGCGGGCACCTGTAACACCATGGGGACCGCGTCTACCATGGCCTGTATGGCGGAATCCCTGGGCACCTCGCTACCCCACAATGCGGCAATTCCTGCGGTGGATTCACGCCGTTATGTGCTTGCTCACCTTTCCGGTAACCGTATTGTCGAGATGGTTAATGAAGACTTAAAGCTTTCCAAAATTCTCACGAAAGAAGCGTTTGAGAATGCCATTCGTACCAACGCAGCGATTGGCGGCTCCACTAACGCGGTGATCCACCTGAAAGCAATTGCCGGACGCATGGGGGTAGACCTTAAGCTGGACGACTGGAGCCGGGTGGGGCGCGGTACGCCCACGGTGGTAGATTTACAGCCCTCCGGGCGTTATTTGATGGAAGAGTTCTACTACGCCGGGGGCCTGCCCGCCGTACTAAAACGCTTGGGGGATGCCGATCGTCTGCCCTTTAAAGACGCGCTCACCGTTAACGGTAAAACCTTGTGGGAAAACGTCCAGGACGCCCCGCTGTATAACGACGATGTTATTCGTCCGCTGGATAACCCGCTGACCGCAGATGGTGGCATCTGCGTGCTGCGCGGCAATCTTGCACCCAATGGCGCGGTGTTAAAGCCCTCGGCAGCGACCGCCGAACTTATGCAACACCGTGGTCGTGCCGTCGTGTTTGAAGACTTCGACGATTATAAAGCGCGCATCAACGACCCGGACCTGGACGTTGAAGCCAACGATATCCTGGTGATGAAACACTGCGGGCCTCGCGGTTATCACGGCATGGCGGAAGTCGGCAATATGGGGCTACCGCCTAAGATACTCGCTCAGGGCGTTACCGATATGGTGCGTATTTCTGATGCGCGCATGAGTGGAACCGCTTATGGCACCGTGGTGCTGCACGTGGCACCCGAAGCTGCTGCGGGTGGCCCCTTGGCCGCGGTGCGTAACGGCGACTGGATTGAATTGGACTGCGCCAGCGGCCGGCTGCACCTGGACGTCAGTGAAGAGGAGATTCAGGCACGCCTCGCCGCGTTTGATGCCACGGCGGCCTCGACCCTCATCGCAAGCCAAGGCGGCTATCGCCAGCTCTATATTGAGCGAGTGCTGCAAGCCGATGAAGGCTGTGACTTTGACTTCCTGATCGGCTGTCGAGGCTCTGACGTGCCGCGTCATTCTCACTGATAAGACTTTCCTGATGATTTTTTAACTATGATCGATGGCGTGAGTGGCCTGGGCAGGGCCTCCTTCCTGAACTTTTTATTGTATTTTGCACATGTTGTCTAAGCACTTCCCTCAGCATCCTGTTGCTCAAGATGGATGTTCTGATGCCAGCTGTTGGGAAGGTCTATTGTGTTTGTGGATCAGTCGCTGCCCGTTTTCATTTAAAACCTAAATGACGAAGCCATTAACCGCACCCGGCATGACCAAAGCGGGCTCATGTGCCACGGTTAAACAGTAAATTATTAAATATATTTCATAAAATCAATAGGTTGGCATGCTCTTGTTGAGTTTAAGTTTTTGACTTTATATATGTTTTTTGTTTTTTAGAAAAACCTGGTACGACGCGTGCAGTAACCAGGACAAGAACCCAGCATCAGGATGATGGTTGGTTCTTGGCTAGATGTTCCTTGTTTGATTTATTTTTACGAAGCAACAGAAAGCAGATTACTTAGGAGGCACGACATGAAAATGGAAGCTCTGAAAAAACTAGGTATTTTAGGCGTATCATTTGGTCTGATCGCAAGCCCTCTTGCGTTTGCTGAAATGGAAAGTGGCACTGAGCAAGAGCCCGTGCCGCAAGAAGAGACGACGCAGGACGAGCAAGGCAGTTTTAATTCGTATGACACTGAGCAGCAAGATCAAGATGTAACCACTGAGTATGAAGAGGAAGAGCAAGAATTCACCTATGAAGAAGAGGAAGAGGAGCAGGAGTACGAAACCACGGATGACGATGACGACACCCAGTGGTAATTAACCCGCTAATGGAATAACACTTGCTCTGGCTTACGGATGAGCCACAAAATGCCCCGCCGCTTGCGGGGCATTTTTGCGTTTAAAGCCCAAAGCAAACGTTGTTGCCTTATCGTCTATTGTTAACATTACGTACCCCTTGGCCCGTTATGACTATAAGGAAGCCTGTATAGTGGTGAACTGGAAAGAGGCGCCGCAGCTTCCTAAAGCGGAAGGGCGAATCGCGGCTATCGATTTGGCGCGAGGCATTGCGATTGGCTTAATGATTGTCAGTCACACGGTTAGCGGGTTGATAGGCATACGTAATGTGCCTGACTGGGGCATGGTGCCTATTCATCTATTAACAAAATTCTCCTCATCACTGTTTATTTTGGTGTTCGGCATTGCCTTGGCAGTGGCCTTTCTTTCTCACACCCAAAGCGATGATTGGCCTAAACGACGCCTTAAACTATGGCTACGCGCGATTGAAGTGTGGTTCTGGTACAAGGCGCTCATTATTATCGAGATGCTGCCGTTTAGTAGCCCTGCCGATATTGTCGATACGCTACTTTATGGGCGCTTTGGGATCTGGGTCGAGATTTTAGGCTTTTATGCCATTGCCCTGCTTTGGGTGCCGCTTATTCTACCGCTATGGGCACGGGCGCCCCTTTGGAGCCGGATTGCCACACTGGTTGGCTTAACCGCACTTTCTGCCTGGCTACAAGGGCTGAGCTTTGGCGGTAACGATATCCTGAAAGCCTTACTGGTTGACCACCCCGACCACTATGCCTGGGGGCAGATTAGCCGGGCGCCCCTTATTCTGGTGGGGTTATTGGTAGGCGAAGCGCTATTGCGCTGTTACTTTACGGCTCACTTGCGCCGCCGCTTGGTGTTAATACTGCTGGCGGTAGGCGCGTTAATGGTAATGGCGTTTTATGGTCTCGCGTTGGCGGATAACCGTGTTTATGCCGCCATGATGGCCGTTACCAATAACGCAGGCAAACATCCGCCAGGCCTGGAATTCATGCTGTTTAGTGTAGGTGGCGCGCTTATTTTGCTCGCCTTGGCACTAGCCGGTGGAGCGGCTGCCGCCAGGGCACTTTTGCCGCTCACCGTGGTCGGCAGCGACGCGCTAAAAGCGTTTATTTTTCATATTGTGATGATCTTTCTCGTGCTGCGTTTTTTGCTGCAAGGCGAGGGCATGTATACCTATCCACAGGCGCTGGCGATTAGCGGCGTGTTGATACTGGGCGCCGCCGTGTGGATTTGGGTGACACGTTGGATCGCAGCGCACCGCTAAGAGGACATGGTTTGCAACGACAGCAACGATGGCTGCTGGCCATAGTGTGTTTAATGGCACTGCCAGCCTATGCCGACGGTACTCAAGCACAGGAATTTGAGACACAGGAGCTTGAAGCACAGGCTTTTGAGACGAACTGGTACTACGAAGTTGATAAACAGAGCACATGGCAGGCTGACTTGAATGCCCGAATCGCCGCTATTGAGGGCATCTTTGAAGGTACGTTAGGGGTATATGTACAAAACCTGGCCACCGGAGAGGCCTACTCGTGGCACGCGGACAGGCCCTGGTATTTGGCCTCGTTGGTAAAAGTGCCTATTGCCGCCCAAGTGCTTGCCGAACGTCAAGCGGGCACGCTGTCACTGGATGAGCGCTTAACGCTTTCGCGCGGTGACTTCGTGGATGGCGCGGGGCCGGTGATCTGGCACGACCCGGGGACGCCGATCTCGATTCGCTACCTACTTGAACAGATGATTACCGTCAGTGATAACACGGCATCCGATATGTTGATTGACCGCGTGGGCCTTGCCGATGTCAATGCTCGGGCGAGAGCAATGATTGCGGGTAGTGGAGGCAACCCTGACGATATCGGCCCGATTACCAAACTGGTTGGCGTTCGTCAGGGCGTTTATGGGCAGTTACACCCTGACGCACGAACGCTGGGCGGCATGGATTTTATCGCCTTGCGCCAGCACCGGTTAAGCCAGCGTGCGGCGGCGCTGGCTCAGCGGCTGGATGTTGATCCCTCCACGCTCAAGCAACCTGACTATGACCACGCGTTCGATGCCTATGAGGCGACCGGTGAAAACGTAGGCACGCTGCGTGCCTACGGCGACCTGTTGGCAAGTGTGTATAAAGAGGCAGCGAGCGGTGGCTTAGGTGCCCAGCCGAGCCAGGCACTTCTGGAGATAATGCAGCGAACAACATCAGGCAACAATCGATTAACGGCCGGGATGAGCGATACCACCCGTTTTGCACATAAAACCGGTACCCAGCATCGGCGCAGTTGCGATGCGGGCATTGCTACGCACGAGGAGGCTAATGGCCCCTGGGTGATCGTTGCTTGCAGCCGGGGGCCGGTAGCAGTGAATGACCATGAACGTGCGTTGGCGCGGGTAGGCGATGCGTTACGCTATAGCGGTGCGCTTGGGAAGCCTTGAGTATGCTGTGTCGCAGGTACACCCGCCGCCAAGGCGAGCGTGATAAACTAGCGGCTTCATTTCATTGATACATGCAGGAGGTTGTTATGGCAAACGCCAGCGCCCGTCATATTTTGGTTAGCAGCGAAGAGCAGTGTTTAGCGCTTAAACAGGAAATCGAAAACGGCCGTGATTTTGCCGATGTCGCCAAGCAGCACTCTAGCTGCCCTTCTGGCCGCCAGGGCGGCGACTTGGGTAGCTTCGGCCCCGGCCAAATGGTGCCTGAGTTCGACAAGGTGGTATTCAGCGGTGAGTTGGGTCAGGTACACGGCCCGGTGAAAACGCAGTTTGGCTATCACCTGCTCGAAATCACTGACCGCACCTAAACGTTGCGTCTCTATAGCCGTGCAATACGATAAGACGTCTGCATGGCTATTGTCGCTTTGGCATTCGGTCCTGCCTGAAAAGCGCTTATGCTCGGTCACTTTTCAGACAGAATCGCATGTTTAATCTCGCGTTAAATCGCCTCCAGCGTCGTGGCGTTTACGTTGCGGTGTGAGGAGAAAACCATGATCGACCCAATTATTTCGATTAACGGCCTGAATAAAACCTACGAAGGCGGCTTTCAAGCGCTCTCGCGGGTGGACCTCACCATTCAGCGTGGTGAGATTTTTGCGCTGCTTGGCCCCAATGGGGCAGGCAAAACCACGCTGATCAGCGTGGTGTGTGGGCTAGTAAACCCGACCCAGGGCGAGGTGGTGATTGACGGCTTTAATAGCGTTAGTCAGTACCGCCAGGCGCGTGAGCGTATCGGCCTGGTGCCTCAGGAGTTGACCAATGAAGCCTTTGAAACGGTGTGGAATACGGTCAGTTTTAGCCGTGGCCTGTTCGGTAAAGCGCCTGCCCCTGCCCACATTGAAAAAGTGCTTAAGTCCTTGGCGTTATGGGATAAACGTCATAACCGCTTAATGACCCTTTCCGGCGGCATGAAGCGCCGCGTGTTGATTGCCAAAGCGCTCTCTCACGAGCCGCGTATTCTATTTTTGGATGAGCCGACGGCGGGTGTCGATGTTGAGCTGCGCCGGGATATGTGGGAAGTGGTTCGCGGGCTGCGCGAAAGTGGCGTCACGATTATTCTCACCACCCACTATATTGAAGAAGCCGAAGAGATGGCCGACCGCATCGGGGTGATTAATCGAGGTGAAATCGTGCTGGTGGAAGAGAAAGCGGCCTTGATGCAAAAGTTGGGTAGCAAGCAGTTAATCCTTCAACTGCAAACGCCGTTAAAGGCGCTACCAGCCGCCTTACAGCAAACGGCGTTAAGCCTGACCGCCGATGGGCATGAGTTGGTGTACACCTATGATGGCCGTCAGGATCAAGAGGGCCACAAAATATCAGCGCTGTTAGCTAATCTTGAGCGTGAAGGCATCGCCTTTAGAGACCTGCATACACGGCAGAGTTCGCTTGAGGATATTTTCGTCGACTTGGTTAAGGAGCGTGCATGAACCTGTATCCTGTTCGCGCCATTTACATGGCAGAAATGGCGCGTACGCGGCGCACGTTATTGCAAAGCATTGTGTCGCCGGTTATTTCAACCTCGCTCTACTTTGTGGTGTTCGGCGCGGCCATCGGTTCACGTATCAGTGAGATTGATGGGGTCAGTTACGGCGCCTTTATCGTGCCTGGGCTGATTATGCTCATGCTGCTGACCCAAAGCGTGTCCAACGCCTCCTTCGGGATTTTCTTTCCCAAGTTTTCGGGCAGTATCTATGAGATTTTATCGGCGCCCATTTCCTATCCTGAAATAGTGATTGGCTACGTGGGAGCGGCAGCCTCAAAGTCGATTCTATTGGGGCTGATCATTCTTGGGACATCGAGTTTTTTTGTGCCGCTGGAAATTGCGCACCCCTTCTGGATGCTGACGTTTCTGGTGCTCACCGCCGTCACGTTTAGTTTGCTGGGGTTCATTATCGGCATTTGGGCGGATGGCTTCGACAAGCTGCAGCTTGTGCCCTTGCTGATCATTACGCCGCTGACCTTTCTGGGTGGCAGTTTCTACTCGATAGATATGTTGCCCCCTTTCTGGCAGACCGTCACGCTTGCCAACCCCGTGGTGTATCTGGTCAGCGGCTTTCGGTGGAGCTTCTACGGGATTAGCGATGTCAGTGTGGTGGCCAGTGTGGCCATGATCAGCCTGTTTTTACTAGCGAGCCTGGCCACTATCGCGTGGATATTTCGTACCGGCTATCGCCTGAAACCCTAACGCGCAGTATTTTTTTGCATAGCACTTCTTTTTATTGACGCCAGGAGCCAAGGCCCTTATGCCACTACTGCAAAGCATTGTTCACCGCTTGGACCCTTCGCTTGACGGTGAACGCTTAACGCTTACCGCCGCGCCATCGCTTGCCCAAAGTGATGACCCGGCCATGACAAGCCTGGTGAATACGCTGAACGACACGTATAACACCAAGGCTAAAGGTTGGGGGCGCTTTGCTGAAGAGGGCGAGCAGGCTGGCCCACTACTTGCTTGGCTGCGGGATTATATGGCGGGTGCCCAGGACTTTACCCAGCTTTCGACCGCAATTGCTGAGCGCCTGGCGCGTGAGCTACAAGAGCAGCTATCCGTCAGTGGCTATTTGCTGCTTGCGCACATGCGCCAGGGGGATACCGAAACGCTATTTATCGCGTTGGTACATCAGCGTGAAGGTATTGGCATTAACCAGGCTCACCAGGCCGTGCCTGCCGCGCAGCTTAATACCAGCCAGCTTACCTTGGCGGCACGGGTCAATTTAACCCAGTGGCAGAGCGAGTCGCCTGGCGCGCAGTACGTCTCTTTCTTGAAAGATCGTGGCGGTAAAAAGCTTGCCGAAGGCATGGTAGCCCTGTTGGGCATGGAAGAAGGGATTGATGCGCCCGCTGAAACCCGCACGCTGCTCAAGGCCTTCAGCGACTATGTGGAAAAAGAGGATTTCGACGACGAGGTGAGTCGAGAAAAAACCGACACGCTGGTGGACTACGCCAATGAACAGCTTCGCCGTGGCGAGCCAATGACCTTGGAAGAGCTTTCTGGGCTGGTGGACGAACAGCAGCCGAAAGCCTTTTACGACCATATTCGCAACGCCGATTACGGGCTTTCACCGGAGATTCCCCCCGATAAGCGCACCTTAAGCCAGTTCCGCCGCTTTACCGGCCGAGCGGGCGGTGTCTCGATTAGTTTTGACTCCCACCTGCTGGGCTCAAGCATCGAGTACGACGCCACTCAAGATCGCCTGATTATCAAGCAAGTGCCCAAGCAGTTAAGAGAGCAGCTTACCAAGAAGGATTGAGGTAAGGACGATGCTGTAGCAACCCAGGAGCCCCTTATGCTGAACGCTATTAGTGATTTCTTCCAGCGCACGCTTGCGCAGCCCGAGCAGCGCGAAAATCAAACGCTCACCCTGGAACTGGCCACCGCAGCACTACTGTGTGAAATCGTCCGCGCCGATTACGACACCACCAATGAAGAGCTTGCCGCGCTGCGTCTTATGCTTACCGAGCGCTACCAGCTCAGCACAAGCGATGTAGAAGAGCTGATGACGTTGGCACAAGCAGAAGTGGATGAGGCCGTCGATCATTACCAGTTTGTGAGCCTAATCAAAGAGCACTATCACTACGACCAGCGCTGCGAGCTGGTGGCGCTGATGTGGCAACTGGCGTGGGCAGACGGCAGCGTTGACCCGCTTGAAGAGCACCGTATTCGGCGGCTGGCCGATTTACTGCATGTTAGCCACAGTGATTTTATTCGCACCAAGCTACAGGTTGAAGTACAGGTTGAAGAGCGCCGAACAGCGCAAGATGGGCCTGAACGAGGCGGCGTATCTCACTAACATATTAGTTTCCTGCGTTACTGTTCTTCAGGTGCGCTGAGCAGGCCCTCGACCAAGCGATGCAGCTGTTGCTGAAACTGGCCGCCTGGGGAGGGCGGCGTGGGGTCTGCGGTGATCACAACGGTCATATCGCGTTCAGGGATCACGTACAGCGCTTGTCCGCCATAGCCACGCCCGTAGTACACCGCCTCCCCCGCGAGTTCGGTAATAAACCAGCCATATCCATAGCCATCACCCGTCCAGGCAGAGATACCACGGGGTGTCCATGAAGCCTCCACCCACCCCTCTGGCAATAGCCGCACGCCCTCCATCACGCCGTCGTTACGATAAAGCTCACCCACCTCCATTAACACGCGTGGCGAAAGTTGCATATTGTTGCCGCCAAAATAAATGCCTTGCGGGTCACGCGGCCATACGGGAATCGAAATAGTAAGCGGCTCCCCCAACAGGCGTTGTGCGAGCACATGCGTGGTTTCACCGCTTGTCTGAGTAAGGGCTGCGGAAAGCAGGTGGCTAGTGCCGGTGGAGTACAGCATCCGCCCGCCGGGTTCATCGACAAATGGGCGAGTAAGGGCATCGTTAACCCAGTTTGAGCTTGCCACCCAAGCACTGTAGTTAGCGCCGGATGTACGCTCAAGCCCCGCCTGCTGAGCCAACAAATGCCCTACGGTAATGTCTTCCACGCGCGGGTCCAGCCCGGCGGGCAATGGCTCACCCAGGAGCGTTACCAAGCGCTGCTCAGTGGATTCAATAATGCCCTCTTCAATGGCTGCGCCTGTTATCGCCGCCAGCACCGTTTTGGAAAGTGACTTGATATTGGCAGGCTGCGCAACGCCGGGGCCACCCTGGTGAAGCTCGTGGATAATCTCGCCGTCGTAAGCGACCACAACGTTGTGAAGGCGGTTTAATTGGCGGGCTTGCTGATCCAGCGCCTGGAGTGCATGCGCAGAAGGTTCATTAGCGGCTGCATAGGCGGTGGGTAGCAATGAAGTAACCGCTAATGAAACAAGCAAAGCAGTGGCGCGCATCACAACACCTTCGGTATAAGTGGCAAAGGTTCGAGGTTTAGAAGTGAGAGAGGTTCCACCATACACAGACGCTAAAATTAAAGTGCGATAGCACTCTCTAGATATAAAGCTAATCGAATAATTATTAAAGGTTATATTTGAGCTTTTAAAGTCAATTTTAGTCTATAATGGGTTATAAATAGCCCATTATGTAGAGGTTTTTTTATGGCCCTTACTCACTCCTTGCTTGCTCCTGGCGAACTGTCTCAGCAGGTCGGTGCCAATGCACGAGAAGCACGATTGGCGAAGAACCTCTCCCGTAAAACCTTGGCGCAGATGACGGGTGTTTCCGAGTCCACCATTAAACGGTTCGAATCCAGTGGGCAAATAACCCTCGATATCTTGGTGCTCATTGCCACGGCGCTGGGCGCCACACGCCAAATTGCCGAGCTATTCACATATGAGCATCCCATATCACTTGAAGAGATCAAGCAGGCAGGGCGTGTTCGGGGGCGAAAATGAAGCGTATCAACACCGTAGAGGTGCTGTTAGCAGATAACCGTGTGGGTGAGCTGGTCGCTAGCCGACAGGGCACCTACTTTGCTTATGACCCTCAGTGGGTGGCGGAGGGCGGAGGGCTTTAATTTATGACCTAACTTACGCCCCTGTTCGGAGCTATGCAGACGAGCATACAACATCTTTCAGTGGGGCAGGTTTGGCTACGCGTAAAAAACTCAAACAGGTGTGTGCTCCCTTCAGGTACTTAACCCCGGATCTCTATATTGAGCAAGCCCTTGATGCTTTATCCGAATGGTCGTCCCTTTGCTGTGAATTGGAAATCGATACCCAGCAACAGAAAGTGATTCAGCGAGCATTCGACGAGAACCGCCAACGTCTCGGATAACGCTAGCCATGCGGCCACGCAAACCCAGCCACCTTCTACCTTCTGGTAGGGAAATGCAGAGCATTACGCAAAAAGTTGAAAAGCCTGCTAGGCTTTAATCGTTACTGGGCGTAAGCAACCCTTTGATTTCAACCAAAACGCAAACCAGCAAGGAGTGCCAACATGCGTAATATTATCTATATCGTAGGCCTAATCGTCGTTGTGCTGTTTATCCTTTCACTGCTCGGCCTGCGCTAACGCCAGCGACCGCCAGCACGCCCGCAGATTTCCCCTGCGGGCTTTTTACGCACCCGCTTACGCAATCTTGTGACAAAAGTGACGCGGTAAGCACGACACAAGCGTTATTAACCTCGCTCTTCAAACAAACATTTCATATAGCGACCATCGCCGCATCACTGCCATAACCCAGCGGCTATAGGCATTAAACGTAGCCGCGTGCCTGCCTCGAATAGCTGTTATCGCTCAGTAAAAAAGTGCTGGGCCACCGGAATGTGCGCAAAGCCGTCACCGGTATCGCAAGGCGAGTTCTATTACTTAGAGCAGCAGTAGCAAAGGCCAAGTTGAGCGCTGAAGATACCCATTTTGGAGCATTGTAAATACCGATAGCCCAAGGCTGAGGCCGAAGAGGTCGATTAATAATGTTGCAGAAAAAAACAAAACTTCACAAACGCGACGGATTAAGCAGGCATACTAAAAGCCAAAGTATGGTGTAGATATGTTTTTTGCTGACGGTAAGGCGTTGTATAATTATCCAGGATGTTTTTTCTATTAAAAATCAAATGAATAGTGTTTTTTGTAACGCGCCAAGGGGATAAGTAAGCGATGCAGTATATCGTTACTATATAAGATATTTTGTCGAAAATGGGTATGTCGTTAATTTTTGTTAAATAAAAAATTAACACAGAAAATGTCTGATATTAATCAGTTAAGCTCATGTTTTTTATCGAGGATCGTTTTTAAGTGGCGGCGTTTTAATGGTTCAAACGTTTGCTTTAAAGGTGGTTAGTGGCAGGCTGCCGCCACAGGGGGATGATTGATTTTAACCGATAAAAAAGCAGTAATAGCTGTGCGGTACCGTTGATAGCCGCAAAATAGTGAATGATGTAGCGATAAAGAGGGGTGGCGTGCTGGATATGAATAAAATGTCTTTAAACGTTGCAAACGAACCTGAAGCATCTAAAAAACGCTAACGAGTACAAAAAGTGAAACAAACACAAGGAATACTCTTTTCCGCATACGTAAAGAGGATGAAAGAATGATTTTTTTCAGTAAAGCCTTTTCAGAAGAGGTAAAGGACGTATCAGAAGGGCAGTGTCATCAAGCTCTCTCGAGTTCCCAGTTATTGCAACTAGAAAGGCTAG
>NZ_JBQSUZ010000012.1:0-99374 GCF_052375975.1 Halomonas sp. TP35
TTATGTTTAGCACCACTGTCTAGCAACTTTTGGCAAAGAGAAGCACCGCTGGAGCGTGGTATCAAAGTTGGTATGCTCATGTAATGAATCACAAGCTACGAAACCTAAACAGCCGTCTGATATAACGGCTCGAAGGTTTAAGAAAGGAAGAGGCATCGACATTCGATGCACTTATCATGATGTGAAGTTGGCTACCTTCTATATTTCATATGGAAAATACGCTGAAGCAAATAATCGGCAATTTTCAGTATTGGGTTTTGACATCATTGAGGATAAAAAAAGAAATGGCTGGCGATATGGAATGCTTTGACGACCTTCCAAAGCGTGCCTCTAATCATGTCACGGAGGAGAAGGCAGAGACGGCATTTCAGAAATGCCTAACAGAGAGTGGTCGCTTTATCCTTCAGCGTGCTGACCGCAAGGACTATGGTACAGACTGCGAGATCGAAATTGTCGAGGATGGGAGAGCCACCAACATTAGGATCCACGTTCAGCTTAAGGGCACCGAGCGTGCACTGAATGCGGACGGCTCTCTCAGCGTTGAAGTTAGTCGCACAAACCTGAATTACCTACTGATGCATCCGCATAGCTTTTATGCTGCCTATCACGTCCCAACGGCGACGCTGCGCATCTGCCTTGCTGAGACTGTTCTCCGTAAATACGAGCATGCTGGAAAGAACTGGATCCAGCAGCAATCACTTACAGTCAGCTTTACGGAAGCTCTGACGACAGAACGATTAGCGCGTCTTGCTGAATTGTCCAGTTCTGCAACTCGAGCGGCACGTAATCGTCGCGTTGAACAGGCACGGGCGGCCCCAGGAGATTTGATTGGTCTCCTTCGCCGAGTTGTACCGGAGGTTCATGTTCCTGATGATCCAGACTCAGCTCGACAACTCTTGGAACACCTATATGACCAGGATGCTGATGAGGAAATTAGTGCCGCCTTTGACCGATTCATGGCCGTGCTTGGATCAGAAGACGATGCCATGGGATGCGCTTATATGTCCGAAATTAACTTGGGCATGTCTGAGAGAAGCCAGTTTCCTGAGCGGATCGAAGCAGCAGTGATCCATTTTAAGAAACAGCTTAGTGCGGGACGCTATGAGCGGGGTGGCCTGCATTACACGATCGGGAATGCCTACTCGGCGCTCGGCCGAGAGGATGACGCCACAGTGGCCTATAAGGCAGCATTGCTTGAACCTGCATTCGCAAATTCGTCAAGACTGGCATCCCAAGGCCATAAGAATCTCGGGACGAGCTTTGAACGGCTCGGAGATGAGGTGCGAGCAGTTAAGCACTATCGCGAAGCTTTGCGGATGAACCCTCTCCTTCCTGAAGCCCATTATGCCTTGGCCCAATTCTACGTGCGTGAGGGCGAGTGGAAGAGCGCTCTTGAGCATCTGGATCAGGCCGTCTTCACAGATCCTATATACGCTAAAGCAGCTGGAGTTGCGGGTTGGCGAGCTAACGTGCTTTTCAACATGGGAGAGGGGAGTGCTGCGTTCCGCGAAATCAACAGTCTTCTAGCACAAGCTGACCGCGAGCCATGGGTTTGGCCATTTTTCGCACGACTGGTATCTAGTTTCGGTAGGGCTACGGCTGAGAATGCGCGTCAGGCGCAGGGTTTCTGGTATCGCTATGTAGACGCTCACCCCGATACATCCGGAGGCCGTCGCGAGATGTTATTGGCGACCTTATATTTGCGGGCAGAAGGAAAAGATATAGGCCAAACCTACACGGAGTTTCTGGATAAGTTTGTTAGGCATATTAAGCACATTGATAACACGGAAGAAGCCGCGTTTTTGTGGGATCGCCTCGGACACTGGGCGCAGGATGAGGGCAACTGGCTACAAGCGGAGCGCTGTTTTCGGAGGGCCTACGATATGGCTGGCGGGCACTACGGTTACTGTCTAGGAACCGCTCTTAACTTTCTTGGACGATTTGAAGAGAGTCTGCCGATCCTGCTCGAGCAGGCAGAACATATCCAACCCGATGCAATGAGCTGGTTTCAGCTTGGTGCGGCGTATGGTGATCTTGGACAATCCGAGCAAGTCATTGAATCCTATAAGAAAGCGCTCAATCTTGATTCCGACTACGACTTGGCGATGTTCAATCTAGGTGGTGCCTACTGGAATAATGGGGACATAATTGAAGCTTTGGAGGTTTGGCGGACGGCGATTGAGCGTTTTCCAGACCATGAGCTTACTGCCAAACTCCAACATGATTTCCCGCAGTTCTTTCCTAGGGACGCCAACTAGTTTTTTATCCGTATACAACTTTTTACAGGCAACCTCCTCCAGATTATTTGGTCTTGTTTGTACGGACTGAATATTCTCTTCCTTCTCTCTCTGCACTTTATTTCCTATCTGAATCAACTCCCTGACTATCCCATGAGCCGAATATGAATCATAATCGGCTCATAATATGATCTGAATAGGTGTGGCAATCGGCTCATGTATATCTGGAAACAGCAATATTGGCCGCATTTTGAGTGGGACGGATCCGTTCTTCGGCCTTCGTTGGATGCTGTGCGTCTACTGCAGGGCCGGGTGTTGGGTAAAACCGAGGCGGCCCACGGCCAGGCCGATCTGGACGTGGAGATGGATACTCTGATCCAGAATGCTATTCGTACCAGCGAAATCGAAGGAGAGTGTCTGGACGTTGGCTCTGTGAGGTCTTCCGTTGCTCGCCAGTTGGGTTTAGAGCAGGCCGGTATCTCTGCCAGAACAACGCCAGAATCGGAGGCGCTGGTCGAGCTATTGCTGCAATCCACGCATCAGTTGGATGTGCCGCTTTCCCGCGAAGAGTTGTGCCTCTGGCAATCCATGCTTTTTGTGCAAGGTCCCGGCGTGCTTGGCAATGTACGTGTAGGCGAGCTGCGTGGCGACCACCCTATGCAAGTGGTGTCGGGGCGGCTTAATCGGCCTACCGTTCATTTTGAAGCACCGCCCCGTGGGCAGTTGGAGGCTGAGCTGGATGCATTTATTACTTGGTTCAACCATCCACCACCGGGACTTGATGGGCTGGTTCGCGCTGGCATAACCCATCTATGGTTGATTACCTTGCACCCCTTTGATGATGGTAATGGGCGCGTTACCCGCGCGGTGACAGATCGTGCGCTGGCACAAGCAGAGCAACAATCCGTTCGCTTCTATTCTTTGAGCGCAGCCATCATGGCGCGCCGCAATGCTTACTACGAGCAACTTGAAAGCGCTCAGAAAGGCAGTCTCGATATTACGCCGTGGTTGTTGTGGTTTCTGGATACGCTGAAAGAGGCACTTGAACAGGCGCTGTTAAGAATCGACCGTGTGTTAATGAAAGCCACCTTCTGGCAGCACCATGCGACCACCGTGCTGAACGAACGGCAAATCAAGGTGCTGAATCGCTTATTGGATACAGCAGGGGAGGAGTTTGAGCAGGGCATCAATGCTCGTAAGTACCAATCGTTGGCCAGGGTAAGTAAAGCCACCGCAACGCGGGATTTGGCAGAGCTGCTGGAAAAAGGCTGCCTTTTCAAACTACCCGGCGGCGGTCGCAGCACGCGCTATACGGTGTTACTTGAGCGAACAGTGGACGGCTCCTTGTAGTGGCGATCTTTGCCATTTAAGACTTGATTGCCACTGAAGTGGAAAGTACGCAGGTCGCTATGCCATGGGATGTGCATAAGGTATTTGTTGCTGAGGTTTATAAAACTCCTGATAAAGTCACTATGAGTGACTTTTTTTGGTATTTATTAAACCCTGGTCATTGTGCTGGTTTATAGAAAGTGTATTTTAGTCACCATGAGTGATCAAAATGATGGAAAGTTAAACCGCCTGCTGGCTGGGCTAAGCGATACTGGCGTGGTTTCCAGTCGGTGGTTAAGAGCGCATGGCTATTACAGTAGCTTGTTGGCCCGTTATGTCGGCAGCGGTTGGCTGGTCTCCCCGGCGCGTGGTGTGTACATGCGCAAAGGAGGTTCCCTCCATTGGGAAGGGGTAGTACGAGCGTTACAACAGATGGAAGGTCTGTCGCTGCATATAGGTGGGCGCTTTGCCTTGGCCTGGCTTGGGCATGAGCATTACTTGCGCTTGGGCGAAGCTGAAGTGGTCACGCTCTATGGGCCAGATCGTATGCCAGGGTGGGTACACAAGCTGCCGTTGGTAGAGCGCATTGAATACTGCGGCAAAGGGCCTTTCGATCTGCCTGAGATTCCATTCACTGGTGAAACGACGGGTCAGGCATTGCTGGACCAAGGGTTGGAGCAAAGAGAAGCATTACCCAGCGGGATGCTGATGTTTTCGACCCCGGAACGCGCCATGCTGGAGTTATGTGATGAGGCGTCTGATGCTGGGAGGGTCTACGAAGTGGACGCTTTAATGCAGGCCATGGCCACCCTACGCCCTCGGCGGCTTGAAATGCTGCTGCGCCATTGTCACAGCATCAAGGCCAAGCGTCTGTTTCTCGCGCTGGCCGAGCGTCATGGGCACGCCTGGTTTTCGCACCTATCGATTGAGGGTGTGGATCTTGGTCGTGGTAAGCGTTCGCTGGTTCCTGGCGGCCGCCTGCATCCCACGTATCACATCGTCCTGCCGGGAGACCTTGATGAGCAGTTGGGATAAACGCTACAGCGACCGTGTGCAATTGCTGGTAGATATCCTGCCGGTGCTGGCAAAGGAAACTCGGTTTGCACTAAAGGGCGGTACCGCCATCAACTTGTTTGAGCATGATCTCCCCAGGCTGTCAGTGGACATCGACTTGACCTGGCTGCCTGTGCAGAATTTTGAGACAGGCGTGGCGGACATTGCTGCGGCACTAGAGCAGTTGGCGGAGACCTTGCGTGCACGCCCTTTGCAATTACAGGTACAGACATCGGGTGGCGCGAACACAGGGGGAATCACACGATTAATTTGCAGCCGTGGCCGGGCGCGTGTGCAGATTGAAACAACCCCAGTGATGCGTGGCACAGTACACTCGGTGCGAACGATGGTGGTCCAACCGGCAGTCGAACAGGCCTTCGGCTTTGCAACAACACAGGTGCTCGATTTTGCCGATCTCTACGCTGGAAAATTGGCGGCGGCCTTGTCTCGTCAACATCCCAGGGATCTGTTCGACATTGGCTTGTTACTGGAAGATGAACGGGCCGATGCGACATTATGGCGAACCTTTCTGGTGTATCTAACGTGTAGCCCTAAACCGGCTTGGGAACTCTTGGCTCCCCGGGAACCAGTGGATTTTGAGACGATCTTTGATGCCCATTTCAAGGGAATGACCGCCAAGCCGGTGACGGCGGCGCAACTGCTGGAGAACAGAGCACAGTTACTGCTATGGATATCCAAAAAGCTGGATAAGCCGTCATGTGACTTTCTATGGTCCGTTGAAAATGAGCAGCCTGATTTTGAATTGATCCATTTAGAAGGAGCAGCAGCATTGCCAGGGGTAGTCCGAAAGCTGCAAAACCTTACCCGTCGCTCGAAAGCCAAGCGTCAGGCGGATCGCCATGAACTTGAGCAGACCCTGGCACGGATAGTATCTGATGTGTGAAGAGACGCGCTCCGCCCAACCCGCTATGTGCTTTACTATCTACACCTGTTATTCACGGAGGAATCAGCCATGGCCATAGGCGGCTTGATTGGATTACTGGATGACATTGCCGCATTGGCAAAGTTGTCCGCAGCATCATTGGACGATGTGAGTGCCGCCGCTGGGCGGGCGACGGCGAAGGCGGCCGGGGTCGTGGTGGATGATACGGCGGTAACGCCGCAGTATTTGCAAGGAGTGGCCGCGGAGCGTGAACTGGCAATTGTGAAGAAGATCGCGCTGGGTTCGATCCGCAACAAGTTGATTTTTATCCTGCCGGTGGCGCTGCTGTTGAATCACTTTTTGCCCGCGCTATTGCCGATCATCCTGATGGTGGGCGGCACCTACCTGGCCTTTGAGGGCGCTGAGAAGGTCTGGCACAAGCTTTCCGGCAAGCATGATGACGAGAAGCCTGCGGTAGAGAAGGGGCCGGAAGCTGAGAAAAAGATCGTGAGTGGTGCCGTTCGCACCGACCTGATTCTTTCCGCTGAAATCATGGTGATTGCGCTTTCTACTGTTTCCCATCAAGGGTTCTGGTCTCAGCTGGCGAGCCTGGTGGTGGTCGCGTTTGTCATCACTGTTCTGGTGTATGGCGTGGTGGCGATGTTGGTCAGGATGGATGATTTCGGGCTGAAGCTCGCCCAGCGGGACAGTTCGGGTATGCAGAAACTGGGCCGTGGGCTGGTAACGGCCATGCCCAAGGTGCTAGCGACCATCGCCGTGGTGGGTACCATCGCCATGCTCTGGGTGGGAGGACATATCCTGATGGTCAATCTAGGTGCCGATGGAACGGGTTGGTTCAATTCCCCCTATGCGTGGGTTCACCACATTGAGCATGGCATTAGCGGGGCAACCGGTGCCTTGGGCGGCCTGCTGGGCTGGAGCTTCAATACGCTGTGCTCAGCGGTGATTGGCTTTTTGGTGGGTTCGGTGGTGGTGGGTGTGCTGCACCTCGTTCCCTTCCAGAAGGCGCACTCGGCATAGGTGGGCCGCGACGGGCGTACCAGAGAACCAAGAGTTTAGTTATAAACGCTTTCACAGTTGTCGCGATATAGCGGGGCATCGGTGCCCAACGCCAGTCGCTTGGTGTTGCTGTTGTAGTAGAAGCGACCGGACTCGGCGCCTGAAAGCGCATAGTCGCCGCACACCCCATAGCCCTTGTTGACAGTCGCCAGGTTGGAAATTTCGGCCGGTGCTTGGCTATTAAGACGCTCCGAAATCGTCTCGGCGATGTGGGCATCACGCTGGGCCTCGGAATAGGCTTGGCCACCGAATATCAGGCCCGCAACGACGAAAATGGCGACGACGGGAATCCATAGGTTATGCATAGCGTGTCCAGTGAAAGAATATAAACGTGCATGAAGTCTGCAGAAAACTATTTAGCGGGATAATAACTTTATCAGATTTGCGCAGAAAACCCCGTACTTTTAGTGCGGGGATGTCGAGCGCGTCGTATGACTACCTAAATTCATCAAGCCCAACGCAGCCAGCATCTTTTTCAGTTGAAGAGTCGGCTTTCACTATGAATTTTTCTAAACTTCCCATGAAATAAGAACATTTTTATTCATCTTTGTACTCCTGTATAAAATCCCCAGCACTCTTCGTTATAGAGCCTGTCAGCTTCTCATGAATAAGGCTGTCAGGCTTAAAAGCTGTAAAGCCGCCCGGTTTATAAATATTGGGCCGTTCCGCAGAAGCGAAGAACCGGTTCAGTTTTTTACTATTGGAGGCGAGATGATGAATAACGACGTCGCATTTACTATCAAGCGTATCGGCTTCGATGAGAATTATCGCCCGTCGGACAATACGCGTATCACGACCAACTTTGCCAATTTGGCCCGGGGCGAAAGGCGGCGCGAGAACCTGCGCAATACGCTGGAAATGATCAATAACCGTTTCAATGCCTTGGTGCATTGGGATAACCCCGAAGGACGCCGTTATTCCGTCGAACTCGACATCATTTCCGTGAGTATGGAGGTTGGCGCAGGGGGCCATGAAGCGCCTTTTCAAATCATCGAGATACTCAAAACCAGTTTTCTGGACAAGCAAACCGGCAAGCGCATCGACGGTATCGTAGGGAACAACTTTTCATCCTATGTTCGAGATTACGACTTTAGCGTGCGGCTTTTAGAGCATAACAAGCACCAGTCGACTTTCAGTATTCCGGATGATTTTGGTGTTCTGCACGGCAACTTGTTTAAAAGCTTCGTGGATTCACCCGTTTACAAAGAGCATTTCGGGAAGCCTCCCGTCATATGCTTGAGCGTGTCGGATAACAAGGTCTATCACCGAACCGATAATCAGCATCCCGTATTGGGCATTGAGTATCAGCCGAACGAGTCTTCGCTTACCGAGCAGTACTTCAAGAAGATGGGGCTTCAGGTTCGCTACTTTATGCCTGCCAATAGTGCTGCCCCCCTTGCGTTTTATTTTTCTGGGGATCTGCTCAACGATTATACCAATCTTGAGCTTGCCGGCACCATTAGCACCATGGAGTCTTTTCAGAAGATCTACCGGCCTGAGATCTACAACGCCAATGCGGTCGCGGGAAACGTTTATCAGCCCAACTTGAAGAACCCGGATCATTCGCTAACCCAAATCGTTTACGACCGAGACGAACGTAGCCAGTTGGCCGCCGAGCAGGGGAAATTTGCTGAGGAGCACTTCATCAAACCCTATCAGGCGATGCTCGAGCAGTGGTCTTCCAACGGCTCGCTTTAACCTAATCAAATGCACGGGATGATGACTCATGAGTAAACGCTTACCCACCTCGACGGCGGGCAGCCTGCCCAAACCCTCCTGGCTTGCCGAGCCCGAAACCCTTTGGTCGCCCTGGAAATTGCAAGACGAGGCGTTGATTGAAGGTAAACAGGATGCGCTGCGCGTGTCGCTGCAGGAACAGCAGCAAGCCGGTATCGATATCGTCAGCGATGGCGAACAAACGCGCCAACATTTCGTGACGACCTTTATTGAGCATCTTAGCGGCGTCGATTTCGAAAAGCGCAAAACCGTGAGAATTCGCAATCGCTACGATGCGAGCGTGCCGACGGTTGTGGGCGAGATCAGTCGTCATAAGCCAGTTTTCGTCGAGGACGCCAAATTCCTGCGCCGCCAGACCGACAAGCCCATCAAATGGGCGCTGCCGGGCCCGATGACCATGATCGACACGCTGTATGACGATCATTATAAAAGTCGTGAGAAGCTGGCGTGGGAATTCGCGAAAGCGCTCAATCAGGAGGCTCGGGAACTGGAGGCAGCAGGCGTCGATATCATTCAGTTCGACGAACCTGCGTTCAACGTGTTTTTCGATGAGGTGAATGACTGGGGAATCGCCGCCTTGGAAAGAGCCATTGAAGGGCTCAAATGCGAAACGGCTGTCCATATCTGTTATGGCTACGGCATTAAAGCCAATACGGATTGGAAAAAGACGCTAGGATCGGAGTGGAGGCAATATGAAGAAGTCTTTCCCCGGCTGCAAAAATCCAACATCGATATTGTTTCGCTGGAGTGCCAGAACTCCCACGTGCCCATCGAACTGATCGAACTTCTGCGCGGCAAGAAGGTGATGCTGGGTGCCATCGACGTCGCCACCAACACCATCGAAACACCGGAAGAAGTCGCCGCAACGCTTAGAAAGGCGCTTCAATTCGTTGATGCCGACAAGCTCTACCCGTGCACCAACTGTGGCATGGCGCCGCTGCCTCGCTCGGTTGCGCGAGGCAAGCTCAGTGCCTTGAGTGCTGGAGCGGAGATCGTTCGAAAAGAACTTTGAATCCCGTGCTTGGCGCTAAGGGAGCTCATCAGCGGATACACTCATATCAAGAGTGGTTGACCTCGACAATCAGGTCTGGTGAAAACAAGGGCGGATCGAACTCGCCGGGATAGCCAGCGGGGTTGGCGATGATACGTGTTCCGCTCACATTGAGGTCCACGGGCTCGTGCACATGTCCATGAATCCAAAGATCCATGCGGCCCATCAGCTGCGGAAGATGGGAAGCAAAAGCCGGGGAGAGTGCATCACCGCGGTAGCGTGATGGGATACAGGAGGACAGGGGCGCATGGTGGCTTATCACTACTCTGGGACCACTGAATGGCTGTGATAGCTCCCTTTCCAACCAGGCCAACGCCTTGACATGCAAGCGTCGACTTTCCGCCGGGGTGAAAACTTCCCCGTCCGGCTGCTCGATGATTTGGAAGTCGGGCATCAGGTCCAGCGCCTTGGCTTCGGTGAGTGACGGATCGTAGTTGGGCTGCCCGGCATAGAGGGCAAAGCCAGTCCACAGTGTGGTGCCATGAAAACGTATACCGTTCAGGGTTAGCGTGCGATTGTCCAGCAGATGGATGCCGAGCCGTGCGGCCTCATCCTCCAGTTGCCGCCGCAGAGCCGGCATGGCAGTGCCGTAGAACTCATGATTGCCGGGGACGTAGAGGATAGGCGTACCGGCAAAATGTTCCGCTGCCCAACTGAGGCCCTGGACGCCTGCGTGAATGTCACCGGCCAGAATGACAATATCGGCATCGGACTGCGGCAGCGTGCGCGGTTCGTCGAAGTCTTCCAGATGCAGGTCCGACAGTATCCTCAAGCGCATCGTCAGTTCCCCTTTGCAGTGCCCATGCGTGCCAGTGTGCTCCACACGGATAACAAAAACTAGATCGTCAACCACTTCCAACTGATAGGCCGATAGTGTGGTTGGGCTGGTAATAATAGGCTGGGCCGCGAATGTCCAGGACTGGGCTAATAGCCATCACCATTGCTCCGTTTGAGTCGGCGAAAGTTCAACAGCAAGCGGTGCCAGCTACTCTTCCAACTGACGATTCGCCGCCCTAACAAAAGCGGTGGGAGATTGGCCAAGCACCTTACGAAACATGCTGGAGAAAGCGGCTGGGCTGTCGTAGCCGAGTTCCAGCGCGGTACGAGTAACGGAACTGCCGGATAGCAGCCTGGGAAGGGCGGCCATCAGGCAGGCCTGTTGACGCCATACGGCAAAGGACATGCCGGTCTGCTGACGGAATAGGCGATTGAAGGTGCGCTGGCTGCGATGCATCTGCCGGGCCCAGTCTTCGGGAGGGCTGTGAATATGTGGCTGGCCGAGAAACGCTCGGCACAGGCTGGCTAGTTGAGGGTCGTGGGGTAGGGGCGCAAATAGCGGCAGGGCCTGAGCCTGTTGCAGCTCGTATAGAAGTAGTTGCGCCAGGGCGCCATCGCGGGCATTTTCATCATAGAGCGCGGGTAGATGGGCGGAAGCCAGCAGCAGGTGATGCAACAGAGGCGTCACGACCAGCACCTCACAACTGCAAGCCGTGCGTGGCGCGACGCGGGGCTCGATATACAGGCTTCGGGTGCTCACCCCGTTCATACGTACCTGGTGGCGCTTGCCCGCAGGCAGCCAGACTCCGCTATAGGGCGGCACCATCCAGGTGCCGTCATCCGTATTGACTTCCATCACGCCTGTCATGCCATAGAGAAACTGGGCGCGGCGATGGACATGAAAGTCAAGAAGCGTACCGGGGCTGTAATCAGTGCCGATGGCCACCATGGGCCGTGCCACGTGATCCACGTCGGATAAAAGAGTATTGAGCATAATCGTTATTCTGGCCGAAATGCGATGATTATTGTCCAAAAATCGAAGGTCAGCCAGTTCTAGTCGGCATATTCTCCCTGCTGTTGAGTTTCATCAGGAGAGTGGCGGTGTATAGCGTATTACTTCTTTGTGGCGGTTTGGCGGGCGTCACCACCGTGTTGTTCGGCTTCGGTGGTGGGTTTGTAGTGGTTCCCTTGCTGTATACCTTACTGATTGCCGTCCATGGGCCAGATAGCGCGGCGGGTATGGCAGCCATGCATATCGCGGTGGCTACCTCGACGGCGCTGATGATCTTCGCGGCTTCAATGGCAACATGGCGTCATCATCGGCGACAGACCGTGCAGTGGCATCTAGTGCGTCCGCTGGTTGGTTATATCGCCATGGGCGCTGTGTTGGGCGCGGCGGTTGCCGTGTCGTTGAGCGGGGAGTGGGTACGCTGGGCGTTTATCGGCTATCTGGGTATTACGATTGCGGATGCCGTTCTGCGGCCCGGTTTTCTGCGTCAGTCAGGGAGTGATGTGCGGCCTATGGGGCGTGGGGTAACGGCGGTGGTGGGTACACTGATTGGTGCGGTGGCCGCTTTGCTGGGCGTGGGTGGTAGCGTGATGACCGTACCGCTTATGCGGCGAAGAGGCGCGAGCATGACGGCGGCCACGGCCATGGCCAATCCGCTGTCGTTGCCCATGGCAGTGAGTGGCACCGCGACGTATGTATTGCTGTCGGCAAATCATTCAGCGTTAGGAAACTGGTATGCCGGTTATGTGGACCTGCGTGCCTTGCTGGTACTTGCGGTGGGCTCATGGCTCGGTATCCGCTTGGCGTCAGTCTGGATCGGGCGCATCCCTGACCGTATTCATGCCAAGGTGTACCTGTTATTGCTGACCATGGTGCTGGTGGTGATGGTTTTTATGCATTGAATTGAGTCAGGCTGTGGCGATGAACTGTTTTATCCCAATGTGGTGACTCGGACAGCGCATCTGCTTTACTTCGTGATTAAAGGCCGATGGTAACAGTGGCGCTGGCGCTCTTAGTCGCACCACCTCAAAGGAAAAACTCCGCTATTGGCCGTTAGAGCAGTTCATTGGTGAATAAGCCAAGAGTGATATTGCTATTCAGCCATTAGGCACAGATATGTTGGTCTTTGAAAAGATAAAAGGGCCGTTCGTTAAACCACGAACGGCCCTTTGTGCGTCTATGCGTAATTGCAAAAAGGCTTACGTCTCTTCAACCCCATCCACAATAAATACGCGGTAGTCGGCACCCTGGAAACGATGCTGGCGAGCTTCTTGGTAGGCGTCGCTTTGGTACCAGGCGCGGGCGGCGGCCATGTCGGGGAAGCGCAGAATTACCGCGCCTTCCATGTCGCTGCCTTCCATTACTTCAAAGTCACCGTAGAAGGCGAGTGGCTTCGGGTCGTGGCCTTCGCGGGCGGCTTTGGCCTTGGTGGCGTATTGCTCCATTTCTTTCGCGTCGTGGGTGCGTTCACGCGTCAGTACAACATAAGCCGGCATTCCATTCTCCTTGGGTAATTATCAGGAAAGCTTCTTTAACAGCGCTTGAGCGGTGGCTTCGGATGAGCCGGGGTTTTGTCCGGTAATCAGCAGGCCGTCGACGAGTACGTAAGAACTCCAGTCATCGCCTTTACTGTACTCACCGCCGCTCTCTTTGAGCATATCTTCGACCAAAAACGGTACCACGTTTGTCAGGCCAACGGCGTCTTCTTCGCTGTTGCTGAAGCCTGTCACTTTACGGCCCGCGACCAGCGGCTTGCCGTCGCTGCCTTTCACATGACGCAGCACACCGGGGGCGTGGCATACCGTAGCAACAGGCTTGTTGGCGGCAATGGCGTCTTCAATCAGGCGCATAGACGTAGCGCTCTCGGCCAGGTCCCACAGCGGGCCGTGGCCGCCGGGGTAAAATATGGCGTCGAACTCAGCAATATCGATATCGGCAAGCTGATGGGTGTTAGCCAGCGCCGCTTGGGCGTCGAGGTCCACTTGGAAGCGGTTAGTGGCCTCAGTTTGAGCATCCGGTACGTTGCTGTTGGGGTCGAGCGGCGGCTGGCCACCAGCGGGCGAGGCCAGGGTTAGCTCGGCACCTGCATCTTTAAACGCATAGTAAGGCGCGGCCAGCTCTTCGAGCCAGAAGCCGGTTTTATTGCCGGTACCGCCAAGCTTGTCGTGCGAGGTAACCACTACGAGAATTTTCATGATTGAGTCCTTTGCAGGCTGAGAGGGTGGCTGGGGTCGAGGTTTAACAAAGCGTAGGTGGCTTTAAAGGCGGCATCCAGCGGCGCCCGGTCGCGGGTGATTTTGGCGCGCAGGCTGGCACCCAGCCATAGCTGGTAAAGGGTGGTGGCTAGTTCCAGGGCACTGCCTTGCGCGCTAACGGATTGAGGCAGCGAGCCATCGGCAGCGGCGGCTTCGATTGACTGGGCTAACCTGGTAATAATGCGCTCAGTGCCGTGTTGCAGCACGCGGCGCATGCGCTCGGAAAGATCGCTGACTTCAGCGGCCAGCTTCACCGCCAGGCATTTTCCGCTGGGGTCGCAATGGTGTTGGGTATCCCGCCAGTGCGCCCAGTAGCTGAGAAAACGCTCAGCGTGAGAAGCGCCCGGCTGGGTAAGGCGTTCTTCAATTTGCGCGAGATAACCACTGAAGTAGTCTTCTAGCAGTGCTTCGCCAAACGCTTCTTTGGAGTTGAAGTAGTGATAAAAGGAGCCTTTAGGCACCTCGGCGGCTTTGAGAATCTCGTTAAGACCTACCGCCGAGAACCCCTTGCCACCGATGATGACTTGGCCGGTGTTAAGAATGCGCTGCCGGACATCGCCGGTGACGGGTGTCATGTTCATAGCCGCTAGCTTACGCCTGATTAGACCAGTCGTCTAGCTGGGTCTCGCCGTTTCTATGACGATGGTTTCCACTGTGGCTGGAGTGGCCCGCCCACCGGGGCCGTCTCCGGCACGGTTACGGAAGCCACCCGCGCTTGTGCTGCCGAAAGCTCGGCCGGGTCGCCGCGCTCGTTCTCCGGGCTTTGCCCCGGCGGGTAGGCGCCGACCATGCAAAAATCGTCGTCCGCCTCTATGCAGGCATGACCTACTCCGGCGGGCAGTACCAGTACATCCCCCGCGTAAAGCATCACTTCTCGGCCATTGGGGCCGCCCAGCCGCGCTCTGGCTTGGCCCTGAAAAATGCCTAGCGCCTCGTGGGCGGTGGAGTGAAAGTGGTCAAAATCATATAGGTAGTAACGCCATGCGGGCGGCCAGCCGTGCTGTTTGAACATGTTTTCAAAGGTATCGGCCCGCTCTTCTGCGCTACTGAGGTCGAGAACCTTGCGGTATATCAGTACGGGCAGTGGGGAATTGGGATAGCCGCTCGTTTCATCGCTATCAAAAGAGAGTGTTTCGGGCTGTGGGATGCTCATCGTGGCCTCCTTGCCTATGCCTTTTTGAGCTCGGGATGAAGTTTCAAGATTCTGTTTTCAAAGCTCTGTTTTTAAAACAGTGCTTTCAAGACTGTGCTGCCGTTCTCTTGTTTGATCAGATACGCAGGGTGGGGCTTCTCGCTATCTTTGTGGATCACCTGGCCTTCGGCCCAGTGATCAGCCCATTTCAATTTCACCCACTCGCGTTGCTTGAAGTCCGCCATTGCAAAACTCCATCGCTACACACACTGTTCAAGCATTGTTCGTTTTAGGCGTTTCTGCAATGTCGGTTTCTACCATCGCTTTTTCAAAAAGCAGTGAATCTTCCTGGTTAGTTGGAGAGTCTCGCAATTACTTTGATTTCAAAATCGAAGCCTGCCAGCCAATTCACGCCAACCGCCGTCCAATAGGGGTAAGGCTTGTCTGGGAACGCGCGGGTCTTGGCTTCCAGTACGGTAGCGAATTGGGCTTCAGGGTCCGTATGAAAGGTTGTGACATCGACGATATCGTCAAAGCTTGCGCCCGCAGCTTCCAGCACGCTTTGCAAGTTGTCGAAGGCGAGCTGAACCTGTGCGGCGAAGTCCGGTTCGGGTGAACCATCTTCACGGCTGCCCACTTGGCCCGATACAAATAGCAAGTCGCCCGAGCGGATGGCCGCAGAATAGCCATTCTTCTCGTAAAGTGCCTGCCTGCGTTGAGGGTAAACTGCGTTACGCGTTGCCATATCTCTTTCTCCATCCGTTATTCAAATATCAGCTTGGCCGTTGGGTGATTTACTCTAGGTCTGCTGTCAGGCTGGATAAACAGAGAATTCTGATTAACACTGTTTGCATTTTCCAAACAATCACAGGGCGGTGTCGTTGTAATGGACCGTTTTAGTGCGATGCAGGCATTTGCTCGGGTCGTGGAGACGGGCAGCTTTACCAAGGCCGCTGAAACGCTGCATATCAGTAAAACCAGCGTGACCCAGTTAGTGCAGCAGTTAGAGGCACGGCTGCGGGTAAAGCTGCTTAACCGCACCACCCGTAAGGTTAACGCGACGGCAGACGGCGCGGCCTACTACGAGCGCGTTATAAAACTGTTAGCCGATATGGATGATGCTGAAACCAGCCTCTCCAATGCGGTGGTGTCGCCGCGCGGCCGGCTTAGAGTTGATGTGCCCAGCCCGTTTGCGCGAATGATTTTGATACCGGCGCTATCGGACTTCTACGCACTGTATCCTGATATTCAGCTTGATATGGGCGTTAGCGACCGCATGGTGGATTTAATTGACGAAAACGTGGATTGCGTAGTGCGCGGCGGAGAACTTATCGATTTATCGTTGGTGGCGCGCCGGATAGGGAAGCTGAGTGTTGGCATTTACGCCGCGCCCAGTTATCTGCAAAAGCGGGGGTACCTTCGCATCCGTCAGCGTTATCTGCTCCGCCTCATTACATCGTCGGCTTCAAGTGGCGTGCTGGTTTGGCTTCCCTCTATACCCTTCACCACGAAACAGAGAGCGTTAGCGTTCAAGGGCACCATAGGATTACGGTCGATGATGGCAGTGCAGCGCTTGCGGCAGGTTTGGCGGGGCTAGGCACGATTTTGTTGCCTGATTACATGGTCCGGGATCACGTTACACGCGGTGAGTTAGTGCCCTTATTCGAAGAGTGGCACCTGGACCCTATGCCGATGTTCATCGCCTTTCCGCCCAATCGGCATGTAAGCGCTAAGCTACGTGTGTTCATTGATTGGGTTGTCGCGCTAATGAATGAGCGTGAGATGGGGTATAAACCAAACTGCTAATAGACTAAAGTTCAGCGCAGCGAATGGCTATAGAGGCGGCGTAACATGTTACGCTAGTTGGAGTTAGCACCAAGGTTTCTAACATACGGTCACTTCTCCGTTTCCCGTGTCGAGTTAAGGCGAATTCATGATCATTTCAAGCCCTTCTGATTACCGGCAAGCCGCCAAGCGGCGTGTTCCTCGTTTTTTGTTTGATTACCTTGATGGCGGCTCGGTCACGGAAAGCACGCTGCGCAGCAATGTGGAGGCGTTGCAGGCTATTCCTTTACGTCAGCGCGTGCTGCAGGGGGGCGGTACGCCGTCGCTTGAAACTGAAATTTTAGGCAGCCAGTGGAAAATGCCGGTTGCGCTGGCACCGGTGGGCGCCACGGGCATGTATGCTCGGCGCGGCGAAGTGCAGGCTGCGCGCGCGGCAGAAAAGGCGGGGATTCCTTATACACTCTCCACCGTTTCGGTTTGCTCGATCGAGGAAGTGGCGAAAAATGCCTACGGCGAGCAGTGGTCGCAGCTTTACGTGCTGAAAGATCGCGGCTTTATGAAAAACGCCCTGGAGCGCGCCTGGGAAGCAGGCATGAAAACGCTGGTGTTTACCGTGGATATGCCGCTGCCGGGGTCGCGCTACCGTGACCGTCGCTCGGGTATGTCAGGCCCCAATGCCAAGCTGCGCCAGTACGCTCAGGCAATCACCCACCCGCAGTGGGCGTTTGATGTAGGGCTTAAAGGCAAGCCACTGTCGTTCGGTAACATCGAGGCCTACACCGGGCGCGAAATGAACATGGACGACTACATGGGCTTTCTGGCGAAAAACTTTGACCCCTCCATTAGCTGGAGCGAGCTTGAGTGGATTCGTGAGAGCTGGAAGGGCAAGCTGATCATCAAAGGGTTGTTGGATAAAGAGGATGCGCGAGATGCGGTACGCATGGGGGCCGACGGTATCGTGGTGTCCAACCACGGTGGGCGCCAATTAGATGGGGCTATTTCTACCGCCCAAGCGCTACCGCATATTGCCGAGGCCGTGGGCGATGAACTGACGGTACTGGCGGATTCCGGCGTGCGCTCTGGGCTTGATGTGGTGCGTATGCTGGCGCTAGGCGCCCAGGGCGTTCTACTGGGCCGTGCTTACGTTTACGCCTTGGCCGCACGGGGCGAGCAGGGCGTTTCCCATCTGTTGGATCTAATCGCCGCCGATATGCGTGTCACCATGACGTTGATCGGCGCCAACTCGCCCGCCGAGATCAACTCAAGCCACTTGGATGCTGTGGTTAAAGAGATGAAAAGGAGCGAGTAGCACACGCGGACTGTTGGATGGCCCAACGTGGTGGCTTGGTAGCCACTTCCAGGCGAATGTTGGCTGATGATGGCGTCAATCGGTATCATATTACGAATGCTGCTATCATTAAGCCATCTTACCGCGAGCTTCTATGACCCAATCTAAAACGCCCTTCATTGTGGTACTGAGCCTGGCATTGACCATGATGCTGGGTCCGTTTTCCATGGATACGTACTTGCCGGCCTTTCCGGTCATTGGCGAGTCGCTGGGGATATCTCAGCAGGCCGTATCGTTAAGCGTTTCGGTGTATGTGTTCGCGATGGCTGTGGGGCAGCTCATTGGCGGGGCGCTTTCGGACCGCTTCGGTCGCCAGCGTGTATTGATGAGCGGGCTGGCAATTTTTGCGCTCGCAAGCATTGTCATCGGCATGGCGGAATCCTTGAACACTCTGCTTAGCGGGCGGGCCGTTCAAGCCATTGGCGCGGGGTTAACGCTGGTGTCGGTACCGGCACTGGTGCGCGACCGGGTGGCGGGCCGTGATGCCGCGAAGCTGTTCTCGATGATGGGTTTTATCATGGTGCTGGCGCCGGGTATCGCCCCGAGCGTTGGTAGTGCGATTTTGGCGGTGGGTTCCTGGCACAATATTTTCTTTGCCTTGGCGATTTACGCGGTGCTGCTGGTGCCGTTACTGGTGCGGGTGCTTTTTTCCGGGAAGGGTAAAGTGTCGCGATCGAAAAGCCCCAAAATGAGCCTGCTGGCGCGTTACAAGCTGGTGCTGTCGACGAAACCAGCTTTACCGTTTATCGCTTGGCAGGCCGCCTCCTTCTCCACCCTGATGATGTTCATTACCTACGCTTCCTTTATCTATCAGGGGCATTTTGGCCAGTCGCCCTCAAGCTTTTCGATGCTGTTTGCGGCTAACATCGTCGCGATGCTTTTCTTCAATATTTGCAACCGTGTACTGCTTTCCAGAATATCGTCGCTGCGTATTCTGCAGTTGGCAACGGGCTGCCAAGCGGTCGGCATTGTATTGTTGGTGATGGCTGCCTTTATGGAGTGGCCAATGTACGCTTTCCTGTTCGCCATGATGCTGACCATCGGCACAGTAGGGGCGATCTCGCCCAATATTCAGGCCTGCTTTTTGGAGTTTTTCCCCACTAGCAGTGGTACCGCCGCCGCGCTTTTGGGCGCCGCCCAGTTCGGTATCGCCGGGATTTTGAGCGCCTTGTCTGCCATGCTGCCGCATACGCTTGAAGCGGTGGTGTTGGCCATGGCCGCCTGTGGGTCGGTCGCGTATCTGCTGCTTGCCCGCTCAATGATCAAAGGGCGTGCCGCGGTCGAGGCGTAATGAGCCCAACAGCGCCCCTTGCTAAAAGCCCCGTGTTATCCAGAGCACGGGGCTTTTTTATTAAGCATCTGCTGAGCTTACTAATTGTTCGAAAAGTGCTTCTATGGCCTGCGCAGTCGGTGTTTCGTTGGCAAACAGGATGCGGTACATCAGAGGCGCCACCACTATTTGGGTGACCTGCCCTATATCTATCGGCTGCTCTCCTCTGGCAAGACCGCGTTCGTTGATTACTTCGATCTGCTGACGCAAGAAACCATCACATTTACCCGCGCTGGTATGGCCTTCTGTGCCTAGAACATCGCGGAGCATCGCCCGCCCTGGGGCTGATGACATCTCCTCAAAGTACTCAACAAGCCAGGCTAGCAAGTCGCTACGCAAATTTCCCGTATCGGCTGGCGGCTGCTCCGGCTGTAGTTGCTCGACGGCAACGTCGGCCAGTAACTGGGTAAGGTCACCCCAGCGACGGTAGATCGTCGAGGGGGTGACGTCAGCGCGTGTGGCGATGGCGGGCACTGTAAGCCCGGCCCGGCCTTGCTCTTGTTGCAGATCTCGAACGGCTTGATGAACGGCAGCCTGAATACGAGCGCTGCGGCCACCTGGACGAGGAGTGGGTTTGTTGGTCATGTGTTCCTTCAGTACCTATTCGTCGGCACGGTTTCGTCGGTACGGTGCAATAAATCACTAAAGCAAAATATTTGCGTTAGTGGGTTGTTGAGTTTATGCTCTTTAAAGCTAATATTTTGCCTTTTGGGAGAGATCATGTCCATCAACGTTTCTGATACTGTCCGCCGTTCCTCTAGCTGGAGTCTGTCTCCCGCCCGTACCGTTTTCCTGCACACAGCGATAATGATTGCCTTTTTAGCAGCATCGAGTGCACCTACCCCGCTGTACCAACTTTATCAGCAGCAGTGGAGCTTTAGCGCAACACTGCTGACGGTGGTTTTTGCCACTTACGCGCTGGCTTTGCTTTTGGCACTGCTGGTGACGGGGAGGCTGTCCGATCATATTGGTCGACGTCCGGTTATTGCCATGGCGTTGTCGCTACAGATCATCGCTATGGTGGTTTTTTTGGGTGCGGCCGGGCCGGGTTGGCTGATTGGTGCGCGCGCTCTGCAAGGCTTTGCCACGGGTGTGGCCACTGCAGCAGTTGGCGCGGCGATACTCGATGTTAGTCGGGAGAGGGGGGCTGTGATTAACAGCATCTCACCACTGCTTGGCATGGCAGCCGGTGCGCTAGGCAGTACCTCATTGGTCGTGTTGGCGCCCGATCCGCTGCACATGGTGTACGCGTTGCTGCTGGCTATTTTTCTGGTGATGCTGGGCTTGATTTGGCTGGCACCAGAGACGGTGACATATCGCCCGGGTGCATGGGCAAGCCTGAAACCACGCATTACCGTGCCGCTGCAAGCGCGCAAAACGCTGTTATCTGTCACTCCTGCAAACGTGGCAGTGTGGATGCTAGGTGGTTTTTATCTATCGCTTATGCCATCGCTGATCGTTGACGTTACGCATGTGAGCACGCCATGGCTGGGTGGTCTTGTCGTCGCAGCGCTAACGCTCACCGGCGCCACAGCGGTTCTGGCGGCTCGCAAGCTGAGCTCTTTTACAGCCCTCTTGTCTGGCGAACTTGCCTTGGTCGCAGGGCTGGTTGTCATTTTGGTCGGGGCTAACCAGGGAAACGCTGTCTTGCTGTTGGCCGGGTCGGTCATTGCGGGGTTTGGGTTTGGCGCGAGCTTTCTCGGGGCTGTACGCAGTGTCCTGCCGTTGGCTGAGCCCCATGAACGTGCCGCGCTGATGGGCGTGTTCTATATCGAAAGTTATCTGGCCCATAGCGTGCCCACGATGGCTGTCGGCTACTTGGCTCAGAAGGTCGGCTTGTTGGCCGCGGTTAATGTCTATGGTGCGGTGATCACAGCACTGGCCTTGCTCGCCATTACCCTGCTGCTTATGCAAGCGCGCACCTTAATGAAGAAAGGAAATCAAGCATGACTGTTCAAAATGTCTCCCCTATGTCCGCCGAGGAAACCCTGGCTTTGGCTACCAGTCTGGGGCTGCCCCTGGACTCTGAACGTGCGCCACTGATTGCTGGCGTACTGCATCACATACACACGGTCATTGCCCGGCTCGACGAATTACCTATTGATGAGTCATACACTCCTTCATTTGCCTTTGATGCTAGCCAGGGGAACAAACCATGCTAAACCCATTAAACCTGACACTGGCCCAAGCCAGTGCCGCCATCGCGGCACGCGAACTGTCACCAGTAGAATTGTTGGATGCGGCCTTGGCGCGTATTGGTGCGCGAGAGCCAGAGATCAACGCTTTTGTATCTGTATGGGAAGAAGCCGCCCGTGTGCAGGCGCTTGAGGCCGAGCGAGACATTCAACATGGCCGTTACCGTGGGCCGCTGCATGGCATTCCTATCGCGCTGAAAGACTTGTTCGATGTTGCTGGCCAACCCACCACTGCCAGCTCCCGTGTTCGGGACGGACACCTGGCCGAGGCCAACAGCGCAGTAACGGATGCCTTGCTGCGTGCCGGCGCCATACTCCTGGGCAAGACCCATACGCATGAGTTCGCTTTCGGCCTGACCACACCACAAACGCGCAATCCGCTTGATGCGCGGCGCACGCCGGGTGGTTCCAGTGGGGGTTCTGCCGCAGCGGTTGCTTACGGCGGAGTCTGGGCAGCCATGGGGACCGATACCGGTGGCTCGATTCGGGTGCCCGCAGCACTTTGCGGGCTGGTCGGGTTCAAGCCCACGTATGGTTTGGTCTCTCGCCACGGTACTATGCCCCTGGCCTGGTCGCTCGATCATGCGGGCCCTATTGCACGCACGGTAGAGGATGTTGGCCTGTTATTGCAGGCAGTGATGGGCTTTGATGCGCGCGACCCCGCTAGCCGTACTCCTCCTGCCTCTTTCGATACCAACGAACAGTCAAGTGTGCATGGGCTGCGTGTTGGTATTCCACGCAACTACTATTTTGACCACGTTGCGGAGCCAGTCGCTGCGGCTGTTAGGCGTGCGGCAGCGCATCTGGAACAACAGGGCGCCGTGCTGGTGGAGGTGGATATTCCTCTGGCTGACTACCTCATCCCGACTCAGTGGGGCCTGATGGTGGCCGAGGCAGCAACCGTGCACGCCAAGGACATACGCCAATCAGCATCGCTATACGGCAATGATGTACGCACCTTGCTTGAAGCCGGACAACTGCTGCCAGCAGGCGATTATCTGAAGGCGCAGCGTGCCCGAGACCTCATCGCCAAGCGCTGGAGTTCTCTGTTTTCAGACATCGACGTTTTACTGGCACCCACCGTTCCTCAGACAGCAGCACGCTTGGAGCAGGAGACGTTTGATTGGGAAGACGGCAGTCAAGAGAGTGTCTCCGAAGCGTATGTGCGCTTATGCGCACCCGCCAATGTGACCGGACTACCCGCGCTGACGGTGCCATTTGGTAAAGATCATCAAGGGCTGCCCGTAGGCGTCCAGATTATGGGCAAGGCATTTGATGACGCCAAAGTGCTACAGGTTGGGCGTGCCATTGAGCAGCCTCTTTCCCCCATTTAACCGGCCTGTGTCTCTCTATCGGCAGTGGGTGCGTGCTTACGCTTGCGCGTCCCATGCCGTCCCAGCGGTATCATCATGGGCTTGCCCGTGACCGGGTCGTCGATGACCCGGCTTTCCAGGCCAAATACGTCGCGTACCATCTGTTCGGTAAATACGTCTTCCGATGGGCCAACGGCGTAGATGTTGCCGTTCGCCATGGCGACTAGCTTGTCGGCGTAACGGGCGGCCAGGTTCAGCTCGTGAAGCACCATCACAATGGTGGTGCCGCGCGTTTGGTTTAAGTCGGTGAGCAGGTCGAGCACTTCGATCTGGTGGTTGATGTCCAGAAAGGTAGTGGGTTCATCCAGCAGCAGTACATCGGTTTGCTGAGCAAGAGCCATGGCGATCCACGCCCGCTGGCGCTGCCCGCCGGAAAGTTCTTCTACGGCGCTGTCGGCCAGGTTGGCCATGTGAGTCGCGCTTAAAGCATCGGCTACGGCGGCTTCATCGGCAGCACTCCAGCGTTGGAAAAGCCCTTGATGCGGGTGGCGGCCGCGGCTCACCAGCTCAAGCACGGTAATGCCTTCTGGCGCGATAGGCGACTGAGGCAGAAACCCCAGCTGTTGCGCCAAGCGGCGGGCGGGGAGCTTGTGAATGGCATTTCCATCCAGCAACACGTTGCCTTGCTCCGGTGTCAGGAGCCGTGAAAGCACGCGTAACAGCGTAGATTTTCCACAGGCGTTAGCGCCCACAATAGCGGTTGTTTTCCCCGCTTGAACGGTTAGGCTAACGTCATTAAGAATGGTCCGTTCGCCGTAGCCTGCGGTCAGGTGTTGGGCGAGTAGCGACGAAGCGCTCATAGGGTGCCTCTGCTTTTATTGTCGCGAGTAATCAGGTAAACGAGATAGGGGGCGCCTAATACGCCGGTCACAATGCCGACCGGATAGCGGGCAGGTAGCAGAAACTGGCCCGCGTAGTCTGCCAAAAGCACCAGCAGAGCGCCTACCAGCGCAGAAGGAATCAATAGCGAGCCGTTGCGCCCCACTAAACGTGCCGCAATGGGACCGGAAAGAAACGCCACAAACGCAATCGGGCCGGTTACCGCAGTGGCAAAGGCGACAAGTGCCACTGCGGTAATCACCACAGTAATTCGCGTGAGGGCTAGACGAACGCCTAATCCCACCGCGATATCGTCGCCCATGCGCAGGGTTTCCAGGTCTCGGTGGCGGCTTAACAACAGCCCGCCAAACAGTAGCAGGGCGATAAACAGCGGTAGTGCCTGCTCAAGCTGGACACCGTTAAGGCTACCTGCCATCCAGCGTAATGCTTCCTGTAGCGACCAACTGGGCGCGCGCATTAAAAGGTACGCCGTAACGCTTTGTAGCATCGCGGCCAGGCCAATGCCGATGAGAATTAATCGAGCGCCGGTTACGCCTTGCTGCCAGGAGAGCCCGTAGATTAACAGCGCCACGCCTAGCCCCGCCGCAATCGCAATGATTGAAACTGCCGTGCCACTGAGCGATAGCACCACAATGGCAAACACTGCGCCGGTGCTCGCGCCGGTGCTAATGCCGATAATGTCGGGGCTTGCCAGCGGATTACGCAGTAGGGTTTGAAAAGCGACACCGCCCAGTCCAAAACAGGCGCCTGCCAGCACCGCAACCACGGCCCTTGGTAAGCGTAATTCTCGCACGGTAAAACTGGCCCCGGGCACCTCGGCGCCACCCAGAATGCGCAGCACCGTGGTGAGTGGCGTAAAGGATTGCCCCAGCATCAAGGTCAACACTACGCCTGCCAGTAAACAGGCGGCCAATACCGCAAGCATCCGCCCCTGGCGCTTGGCGTGTGCCCGACGCATCTGCCCGTAAGGACGGTGCCCATGGCGTTGAGAGGGGGAGGAAGGAGTGGCGTTATAAGAGGGCGGGTTCATAGCGCGCCTACTTTGCGGTTGCGTACAATCCAGATAAACACGGGAGCACCGATAAAGGCGGTAACGATGCTCGCATCAAGCTCCGCAGGATGCGCTACCAGCCGGCCCACCACATCTGAAAACGTTAACAGCACGGCGCCACCCAGGGCGGAAAACGGCAATAGCCAGCGGTAGTCACCGCCGACAAGCAGGCGGCAGGCATGCGGCACCACCAGCCCGACAAAGCCGATGGGGCCACAGATAGCCGTAATCGGGCCGCATAGCAGTACTGCGCCCACCGCCGACATGGCTCTGGCGACGGCGACTTTTTCGCCCAGGCCCGCAGCGGCATCGTCGCCCAGTGCCAGCAGGTTGAGCTTGCGCGCGGCGAGTAAAGTGATCATAAAACCTGCGAGCAGAAAAGGCAGTACGGGCATGATCTGGTCGTACGTCGCGCCGCCAATGCCGCCCACCAGCCACGACTGCACCAGCCCCGCAATATCGCCGCGTGGCAGTATAACGGCCGTCGCCAGCGAGCTTAGCGCCGCCGTTGTCGCGGCCCCGGCCAACGCCAACCTGAGCGGTGTAGCGCCCCCGCGGGCCAGGCTGGCAATAGTGTAAACCGCCACGGCGGCAAGCCCGGCACCCAGAATAGCCGTCCAGATATAAGTCGTGGTTTCATCAATCCCAAACCACGCGATCCCTATTACAATGGCCAGTGCTGCACCGGCGTTAACGCCTAACAGGCCGGGGTCGGCAAGCGGATTACGGGTAAGCCCTTGCATAACGCCTCCCGATACGGCGAGTGCCGCGCCCGCAAGCACTGCCAGTAGAGTACGCGGCAAGCGACTCGCCACGGCGGCATCGCCAATGGTTTCTACCTGCCCGCTTAGCGCTGCCGCTATCTCTGGCCAACCCACCGTGCGAGCGCCAAACGCTACAGAAAGCGTTAGCGCCAACGCAAGCAGCGCCAGCAGCAGTAGGCCTCCAGCAAGGCGCGTGCCTCGCTTGTTACGCTGCCGGGTAACGCTAGCGGTTGGCGCAGTAACAACGCTACTCTGCGTGGCGTGCGGCTTCTGAGAGCAGGTCAGCATAATCGTCTAATAACCATGAAATCGACATGGGTGTCGGATTGGCCGCAGTACCCAGCGGACTATTGTCGAGCAGCACAATGGCGCCGTTTTCAACGACTGGCAGCCGAGAGGTCAACGGATGGGCTTCGAGCTGTTCAATCAGCGCTTGTCCGCCGTAGGTGACCAGAATATCCACGTCTGCCAGTTGGTCGATTAGCTCAGCGCTGATTTCGCCTGAAAAAGTGCCCGGTGCCGAGTTGGCTTGAACGATCTCTGGCGAGACCAGCCCCAGGTCATGGAAGAATCGCACGCGTGCATCGTTATCGGTGTAGAAAGAGATGCGCCCCAGGTTGGTGGGGTCGAGGTGCGTCACGAACATGGCTGTTTTGCCCTCTAGTTCGGCATGCGCCTGGGCAGTTTCAGCAATTTGGCGTTCAAGGCGTTCAATCAGTGCCTGGCCTTCGTCGGCCATGCCCATGCCAGCGCTATTGAGACGAATCATATCGCGCCAGTCTGTCGCCCACGGGCCTTCGGAGTAACCGACTACCGGGGCAATTTGGCTCAAGGTGGTGTAGTCCGCTTGGCTAAGCCCTGAGTAGGCCGCAAGGATTACATCAGGTTGACTGGCCGCAACGGCCTCAAAATCAATGCCATCACCTTCATCGAACAGGGCGGGGGGCGTTACTTCAAGTTCTTCAAGCCTGGCTTCCACCCAAGGCAGCAAGCCGTTGCCGTTGGTATCGCCAAAATTAGCGGCAGCAAAGCCGACCGGTACAACGCCTAACGCCAGCGGCACCTCGTGGTTCGCCCACGCCACGGTGGCGATTCGTTCCGGTTTTTCCTGAAGGATGGTGGTGCCAAGGGCGTGTTCGATTTCTAACGGGTACTCTTGGGCGCTTACGGACGTAGCACCGAGGCTGCACGCCGCCAGAAGCGATACGCAAACGGATATGCTCTTACGCAACAATGCCATAGCTTCCTCTAAAGCTTTAGTTCTGATAATCGATAGTCTTGGAATTGATGGTCATTACGAAATGTGGTTAGTATAAAACGGGTTCTAAATAATTATGATTTACATTACCACTATTGACTACTCCAGACCACCTCCGGATACTCTCACGGCCTTTTTCACAAAAATCATCAGGCGGCGGGGCGGGTTTATTCACTTCCAGGGATCTTGAACATGTTTGACAGCACTAGCACAGTCTGGCCCAACACGAATCGACTACGGTGGCAGCAGACCACTACCGCCATACTGTGCAGCACAACGCTCATCACGATTCCCATGATTGGGAATGCACAGGAAGCAGGCGACGGTAATGGCAATAACGGAGACTATCGCCTCGCCCCGATTATCGTTAATGCCCAAGCTTATGCTGACGATGATGCCAACTCGATAGTGGCTCAAGAACTATGGGTGGGCGGTAAGGTTGCCACCAGTCTTCTCGATACGCCCGCCTCCGTATCGGTCATTACTGAAAAAGAGATTGAGCAGCGAAACGCCTCTACCACCGAGGAAGTCCTGCAATATACGCCAGGGGTTATCACTGGTTACTACGGCACTGATGACCGTAACGACTATTTCAAGATCCGGGGTTTCCAAGCCACCACCTATCGTGACGGGCTTACGCTGGGCTCAATGCGCGGTGTGCGTGAGGAGCCGTTCGCCTATGAGCGCGTTGAAGTACTGCGTGGGGCCAACTCCACACTTTTCGGCCCAGCCGACCCGGGTGGCTCGGTCAACTTCGTGAGCAAACGGCCCAAATTTGAAAGCTTTGGTGAAGGATATCTATCTTACGGGTCATTTGATCACAAAGAGGCCGGTATTGATGTTGGCGACATATTGAATGCTGATGGGACGTTGGCCTACCGCTTCACCGGCACTATCAAGGACAGTGATCGTGAGTATGATCATTCCAAAGATAACCATGGCTTCTTGATGGGGGGCTTGGCTTGGGAGCCAACAGAGTACACCTCAGCGAGCGTCATATTCGACTATTTGAAGCGGGATGACACTCCTAATAGTGGCGGTTACCCACTCGACCGAGAGTATGATCGTAGCGTCTTTTTTGGCGAGCCTGATTTCAACTATCATGAGGTTGAGCGTACCAGTGTTACTGGGCAACTCATCCATGATTTCAATAACGGGCTGATTCTACAAAGTAATCTGCGCTATAGCGATCTGAAGGACGACTTCGGTTACGTCTATATCACTGATTCTGCAGCGCGGGTAGGCAGCGTGTTGGATCGCGATTATTTCGGTTCCGACAGCAAAGCACGGGAATTGATCGGCAATGCTCTCCTGCAATACGATGCTCGCTTTGACTGGTTCGATAGCAGCACTATTGCGGGGGTAGAGTATCGTGATGCTTCAACTGAGGACAGTTCCTTTTTTGGAGACTCAGCGCCTATCGACATTGCAAACCCTGTATATAGTGGCGGTCCAACCAGCCTGAACGTTTACAGTAGCAACAAGCAGGACTACACGACCAAATCGGTTTTCTTGACGCAAAATTTGTCTTTCTATGATCGCTTCATTGTCACTGGGGGCGTGCGCAATGATTCCCTAGATATCTCTAGTGAAGATAGGGATGGCGTTACCACGTCCGATGATTTTTCTGAAACTTCCGTTCGCGGAGCACTGACCTATCGAATCACTGATGAAATTTCTACCTATATCAGTATGGTGGAATCGGTTGCACCACCTTCTATAGGTGTTAAGCCTGAACGGGGCGAACAGTATGAAATTGGTGCGAAATACGCTCCCTTCGGCACAAATGCGCTGTTCTCTGCAGCGATCTACGACCTGACCAGAAATGACGTCACTATCTCGGTAACGCAGGATAATGGGGTGATTGAACGGGAAACTGTTGGTGAATCCCGTGTAAAAGGCCTTGATCTGGAAGCTAAAGTTGAGTTATCTGATAACTTGAGCTTAATCGGCGGCTATTCCTACATGGATTCAGAAGTGGTGCGCGACGACAACGCATCCAGGCAAGGAAATGAATTTGCCATTGCTCCTAAACATTCGGCTTCACTCTGGGGATATTATACGCTTCCCGCGACGCCCATGAGCATTGGTCTGGGTGCACGTTATACAGGTACCTATTACTATGATGTCGGCAATACATCCAAGAGTGATGCCGCAACACTCTATGATGCGGCCTTAAGTTATCAAATCGTCGAAAACACTGACCTCACCGTTAACGTTAGTAACCTGTTTGATGAGCAACACGTCGTTGGGTCAGCCACAGCAAACTACTATAATCCGGGGCGTGAAATTACCGCAAAAGTCAGTTACCAGTGGTGATGTGATCCCACCAGATTGCATGGTAATTCGCTAACGCCCTAGAACACCCTGGCTTGGATCGGGGTGTTTTTTTTGCTAATAATTTGATTGTTACTGGTTAACGCTGGCTGAGTCAGTGTCTCTTAAGCGTGTCGTTATGTGTCCCGGTCTGGTGCCGGTTCGTTAGTGTCTACCGTCGTCGGAACTTTATTCTCCAGCGCAGCCAGCGCAATTTTATAGCAATCCTCAATATGGCTATTGCCCATATACTTCATCGCCGTAAAACTGATGCCACCCGCCACGGCGCTGCCGACAAAGGGTACATATTTAGCCACACCGGTGGCTGCTACTTTGACGCCCATCTTTTGAAGCAGCGATACCACCAGTTTTTTGGTGATGTACTTCCCGGCCATCTTGCTGCCGACATTGGAAATAGCGGTCATTACCATCACTTTTGATTCGGTATCCAAGTCTTCGATTTGCTCGGGCGTTAGGCCGAATTTATCGTTTATTTTGGGAATGAGTCTTAGCAATATGGCAACGTCTGACCCGATATCCACGCCGGGAATGGGGATGATCGCTGTGCCAGCAGAAAGGCTGGAGCTTCTGGTCACCATTGAGTGGCATGTTTTTCTGATGGCTTCTAGCTCTTCGCGTGATTCGATCATTTAAAAGTCCTTTTTACGATGCGCTAACACCATTGTAGTCGATAGCTACTTGAGGAAGAGGGGCGCCTCGCCACGCTTCTACGCATCGTCGCCTCTATTTATCCACAGCCGTGTTCGCTGCAGGCAAGCGTGTGGTCGTATAGCGTTTGGATGATCTGGCAGTCGGCGGTTTTGCCACCCCGGCATTGCTGTACTACCTGGCGTAGCTCAGTAGCGAGCGCTTGCAACTTGGCAATGCGTGCTTCCAGATGCTGAAGGTGCCGAGTGGCGATGTCGTCAGCCGCGCCGCAGTCGGTGTCCGGGTGGTCTGAAAGTGCCAATAATTCTTGAATGCTAGGTAGGTCGAGACCGAGGCTGCGGCCGTGACGAATAAAGCCGATACGCGCAAGCGCTGCTTGATCGTAATGCCGGTAGCCTTGCTCGCTGCGTTTGGCGGGTGGCAGTAACCCGAGCTTTTCGTAATGACGAATGCTTTCCGGTGAGCAGCCTGTGCGGGTAGCCACTTCACCAATGCGATATGTGTTTTTCATCGGCTTGACCCTGTAACGATTACAGGGTTTAGGCTAGCCCCTATTCCCACTGTGGACAAGCAGGTGATGACATGACGCTGGTTATAGAGCTATTGCAAATTGCGTTAACGGCGGCCCCGTGGCTGCTGTTGGGGTTGGTAATTGCTGGGCTGATTAAAGCATGGCTGCCGGAACACGTGCTGCAGCGCTGGATGGGAGGGCGTGGCTTGGGCAGCATTGTGCGGGCGGCGGTCATAGGTATGCCCCTGCCGCTGTGTTCGTGTGGCGCGATTCCTACCGCTATTGCTTTGCATCGTGGTGGTGCGGGGCGTGGGCCCACGACGTCTTTTTTAATCAGCACGCCGGGGGTGGGCGTTGATTCCATTCTACTGACCAGCGTACTGCTTGGCCCGTTGATGGCCGTCGTGCGTGTCATCGGTGCATTAGTAACGGCCATTGTCACCGGGCTGCTAGTCGGATTAACGCGTGAACCTGCAACTCCCGCCCCTGCCACGCCTGGCGGCTGCTGCGCTTCATCCGGCTGCCATACGCCCACCCCGAAAGCTGACGAACCCAGCGGTTTGAAGGCCGGGCTACGTTATGCGTTTAGTGATCTATTGGATGATATCAGCGCGTGGGTGTTTGCCGGGCTGTTGCTGGCGGGCGTGCTGGTAACGCTGGTGCCGCCTGATACACTGGCCAATTACTCAGGTGGGTTGCTGGCGCTTGCGCTGATGGCCGTGGTGGGCATCCCGCTCTACATTTGTGCGGCAGCGGCCACGCCGGTTGCCGCTGGGCTGCTGTTAGCGGGGATTTCACCGGGTATGGCGCTGGTTTTCCTGCTGGCAGGGCCGATCACCAGCCTGGCGACGTTAGCGATATTGCGTCGCGAACTGGGCAATGCCGCGTTGGCGGTTTATCTTGCCAGCGTGCTTGTCGTTACTGTGCTCGTAGGTTGGACAGTAGATGGCGTGCTGGGAATGACGGGCTGGAACGTGGTCGATCAGGCAAGCGAGGTTCAGGAGCTACTGCCTGTTTGGCTGGAGTGGTTGGCGCTGGCAGTGCTGGCTCTGGTGGCTGTTCGCCCCGTGCGTAAGCGCTTGCTGGGGTTTTAAACATTCACCGTTTGAGACAGCGTGATGAAGCAGCAACGGGTAGGGAGTACCTACCCGTTGCTTGGTGGTTAGTCAGCCTCTTGGGACGTTGATGGCTGCTCGGGTGGCTCGGTGGATGTTGGCTCGGGCTCCTCTGACTCAGAGGCGTTTGCTTCAGGCTCCTGCACCGGTGGGGCAGGTGGATTATCCGGCGTAACCCGCCAAATCGCATTGGTCAGATCATCGGCAATAATAAGCGCGCCATCCGGGTCAATAGTGACACCGACCGGGCGGCCAAGTGCTCTGCCATCATCGGTAAGAAATCCGCTGGCAAAATCAATCGGGTCGCTGTCAGCAAGCTGGCCGTTACTGAAAGGGATGAAGCTTACCTTGTAGCCAACCGGGTCCGCGCGGTTCCAACTGCCGTGCTCACCCACAAAAACGCCCTCGGCGTACTCTTCGCCCATGGCGGGAGTAGAGAAAGCAAGGCCAAGCGGGGCTACGTGAGAGCCCAGGCTGTAGTCCGGTGCAATCGCGGACGCCACTTTTTCAGGATCTTCCGGACGTACGCGAGGGTCAACATGCTGCCCCCAGTAGCTGTAAGGCCAGCCATAAAAGCTGCCCTCCTGAACCGAGGTGAGATAATCAGGTACCAGATCCGGGCCTAATTCATCACGCTCGTTCACCACTGCCCAAAGCTGATCGGTTTCTGGGTGGATGGCGAGCGCCGTGGGGTTGCGCAGGCCGGTGGCATAAGGGCGGTGCGCGCCCGTATCGACATTGATCTCCCACACTTCGGCGCGATTAACCTCCGCCTCCATGCCCCGCTCGGTAATATTGCTGTTCGAGCCGATACCGACATAAACAAACTGCCCATCGGCACTGGCGGTCATCGCTTTGGTCCAGTGGTGGTTGATCGCTGAGGGCAATTGCGCAATGACCTCGGGCGGCCCGCTGGCCTCTGTCTGGCCCTCTTCATAATCAAAGCGCACCAGCGCATCCTGGTTGGCCACATAAAGGTTGTTGTCTACCAAGGCCAGCCCATAAGGTGCGTTAAGGTCTTGTGCGAAAACCATCTGTTCGTAGCTGCCGTCGCCATTGTCATCGCGTAGCAGGGTTAAGCGGTCGCCGCCCTCTACAGCGGTGTTGCCTTGGTCCTTGATGTACCCAGCGATCACATCCTTGGGCTTTAATGCAGGTGCATTACCGCCGCTACCTTCCGCCACCAGAATATCGCCATTAGGCAGCATGATGGTTTGCCGGGGCACCTTAAGATCAGAAGCAATCCTGGCGATGGTGTAGCCCCCAGGTACCGTCGGTAGCCTGTCGCCCCATTCGGCGGGCTCGGGGACGGTCATGTCTGGCAGCAGCCCGCGCTGTGGCTCGGGGAGTGTTGGGTTGGGGCCAAAGGGCTGTTCTACATCAAAGGCATTCGCGCCGCTGGCAGCCAGCATAAATGCCAGCGGCGTTGTGTAACGAAGGGCGAAATGTTTCATGACGTTGCTCCGACAGTGGGCCGAGAAAAACCGATCCAAATCGCTGCGACGCTCAATACGGTAACGATGATCGAAAGAATAAAGCCAGTGGGCATCATGGCCCAGGCATCGCGGGCATGCACCAGGGCATTGATAAAGCCAAGTATCCAGATGACCAGCAAGAGTGCTGGGTAAACCAGAACAAGCCCGCGACGATGTTCGGCACGAAAGAGACCGATAATTGCGCATAAAAACGCCAGGCCTGCGAAAACAAGCCCGCCAGCAATTAACCAGGAAGAAAATGTGCCCCATTGAATATGAAAGCTTTTCGAGTAGGCGTAATCGCTTAACGCTGCGCCAAGAAAAAGTGGAAAAATGCTCACCAGTAATACGGCATGAAGCGGATAGATGCCGCCTGGATAGGTCGTCGTTGTAGACCTCCTCATGATACGCCCTCCTTGATAAGTGACCCCAAAAAACGTGGTCAAACCCGCTCTCTATACGGGCTTACGATAGCCAGCTGGATAGCTGACAACGTGAGTATAGGTCACGTTTTGCTACCCCAAAAATTGCCATGTTTTTCGGTTAATACAATAAGCGCAGAAGATGAGCGCTGCGGTAACTATCGAAAAAAATATGTTCGTTAGTTGATGTGAGAATGTTTTTTGTGAACAGGGAATGATTAATTATTATAAGGAAAGGGGGGTTAAACTAATGTCTACTTACTTAAAAAAATTATATTAATCAAAAGAATAGTTGAATATTAGGAAGAGAGTTGTTTTTTTATATTGTTTTTTTCAATACCCCCTATAGGATGAAAAAAGGAAAGCGATATTTTCTAAAAAGAACATTCGATCGCTCTAAACAGAGCGAACCATTCACATGGAATAGCTGGGTACGATGCTTGAAACAATTTTTCTATACGAAATAGTGGGTACAGCCATATTGACGCTCTTGGGGTGTGGCGTAGTCGCTAACGTGCTGCTGAACAAAACCAACGGGAATGGCAGCGATGGCATCGTTATCTTCTTTGGTTGGGGACTAGCGGTCTTTTGCGCGGTTTATGTTGCCTATGAGACTGGGGCACATATCAATCCCGCCGTTACGCTTGGATTGCTCGTCGGCCCGGCGACGGAATACGCCCCCGGCATCCCTATTAACGCTGTGACCACTGCGGCCTACTTTGCGGCTGAGCTCATCGGTGCCTGGTTGGGTGCCACCGTTTGCTATCTGGCCTATAAAAAGCATTACGACGCGACCGAAGACGCGTCAAGCATACTGGCGACGTTCTCTACAGGCCCGGCGATTCCTTCTTACGGGTGGAATCTGGTCACTGAGATCATCGGTACCTTTGTGCTGGTGTTCGTCATTATCATGTTTGGTCATACACCTTCTGGGCTTGGCCCGTTGGCGGTGGCATTGCTGGTAGTATCCATTGGTGCTTCGCTGGGTGGGCCTACAGGCTATGCGATCAACCCCGCTCGGGACTTGGGGCCGCGCATTGCCCACGCATTACTTCCCATTAAGCACAAGGGGACGAACAACTGGTCTTACGCTTGGGTCCCTATTTTAGGACCCCTTATCGGCAGTGTCCTTGCCGGGCTTGCCGCTTATGTTTATTAAGTCAGCCTGCTGATTTGATCCCTTTTAAAACAATCATTTAACGTTAACGCTTGAGAGGCATTTCATGAGCCAGAAAAACTACGTTCTCGCTATTGACCAAGGCACCACCAGCACGCGGGCGATGCTGTTTGACCATGAAGGCCGGGTTGTCAGCGTAGCCCAGCATGAGTTTGAGCAGATTTTTACGCGCCCGGGTTGGGTCGAGCACTGCCCTCGCGAAATCATGACCAGCGTGCTGACCACCTTGACCGAGGTGATTAACAACAGCGGCGTTGATGTCTCCGAAGTTGCCTCTATCGGTATTACCAACCAGCGTGAAACCACCGTGGTATGGGATAAAAATACCGGGCAGGCCGTACATAACGCCATTGTCTGGCAGTCGCGTCATTCCGCCGAAATCTGCGATGAGCTGCGCGAAGCGGGCCATGCCGATATGATTCGCGATAAAACCGGGCTGGTCATTGATGCTTACTTCTCCGCCACCAAATTGAAGTGGATTTTCGACAACGTAGCGGGCGTTAAGGAAAAAGCGGAAAAGGGCGATTTGCTGTTCGGCACCATCGATTCCTGGCTGGTGTGGAACCTGACTGGCGGTGCTGTGCATGCGACAGATGTCAGCAACGCATCGCGCACGATGCTGTTTAATATTCGTGACCGGAAGTGGGACCCGGAGCTGCTGGCACTGTTTGGCGTACCTGAGTCACTGCTGCCCGAAGTTAAGTCCAGCAGTGAAGTTTACGGCAACGTGCTGCCTAAATTCCTGATGGGGCAGGAAGTGCCGATTGCCGGTATCGCTGGCGACCAGAACGCCGCGCTGTTCGGCCAAGCCTGTTTCGAGCCGGGTATGGCGAAAAACACCTATGGCACAGGCTGCTTTACGTTAATGAACACGGGCACCCAAGCCACGCCGTCTAAAAATGGCCTGCTTACTACTGTTGCGTGGGAAGTGGATGGCACGCTGGAATACGCCCTTGAAGGTAGCGTATTTGTGGCGGGCTCGGTGATCCAGTGGTTGCGTGATGGCCTGAGAATGCTGGGCAAAGCGTCTGATTCCGAAGCGTACGCCACGCGCGCTAAGGATAATGACGGCGTTTATATGGTGCCTGCCTTTACCGGGCTGGGGGCACCTTACTGGAACTCTAACGTACGCGGCGCCATGTTTGGGCTCTCTCGGGGCACTCAAAAAGAGCACTTTGTGCGTGCGGCGGTCGAATCACTTGCCTACCAAAGTGCCGATGTTCTTAAAGCCATGCAGGCGGATGCCGACATTGCGTTAACCGAGCTTCGCACCGACGGTGGGGCGATCTCCAATGATTTTCTCGCTCAGTTCCAAGCCGACATACTGGGGGTCGACGTACTGCGTTGTGAGGTGAATGAAACCACTGCGCTTGGCGCGGCGTATCTTGCTGGCCTCGCCGTTGGCTTCTGGAAGTCGCGGGATGAAATCGTTGCACAGTGGGCGCTGGAGCGTCGCTTTGAGCCGCAGATGAAAGATGAAAAGCGCGACGAACTTTATGCCGGCTGGAAAAAGGCCGTCAACGCTACCATGGCATTCCACGTAGAGTCCTAAGCGTAACGCTGTAAGCGCAGGTGTTTGTCACGCCCCGGCCCAGGCCGGGGCTTCGCGTTATAGGCGCCCGCGTCGCATTAATAATGACCCGCAAGGAGCCATGCCTTTTTCTTTACAATCTCTTATTCCTTCGGGTTTACTTGGGTTTAGTTAATTAAAAGTGGTCTAGCTATTAGACGTACTACGCTTGAGGCGACCAGGAGAATAACCGTCTGAATATTCATGCCACTATGGCAAGACCTCGATTGGCTTGCTTCACCCCGCGACCGTTGAGGCGAAGGCATGAATAAAGCCACGCTTTATCAACAGCTGGCGCCTGAAGCTCGGCATGAAAAGGGGCTTTCAAGGCTCAATCAGTTTATCTGCCTGTTGATTCTACTTGCCTCGATGACTGCCATATTGGAGACAGAACCGACGCTTCGCCTGATGGCTCCTGGGCTTTTTCCTGCTCTAGAAGCCATCTTTGTCGGGTTGTTTATGGTGGAGTATCTGCTGCGTTTGTATGCCATTGGTGAGGATCCTCGTTATCGAGGCTTGGGCGGCCGGCTGCGTTATATTTTCTCGTTTTGGGCACTGATAGATCTGATGGCGATTTTGCCCTATTTCATGGGCTTTATCGTTTATAACAATGCCTTTTTACTGCGTTTATTACGGCTGGCACGTATGTTGCGCTTGGCACGGCTCGGGCGGTTCAGCCAGGCCTGGGCCTCTTTAGCCGATGCACTAAAATCCCGTTCCCACGAGCTGCTACTTAGTGCGGGCGTCGCCGGTTTATTGCTGCTTTTTTCATCCTGCTGCCTGTATGTGGTGGAAGCTGCTGCCCAGCCTGAAGCCTTTGGCAGTGTGCCGCGCGCCTTGTGGTGGAGCATCGCAACGCTCACCACGGTAGGTTATGGCGATGTCACACCCGTCACAGCGCTGGGAAAAGTGTTCGCAGGCCTAACTGCCGTGGCCGGTATCGGCCTTATTGCTATGCCCACCGGCATTTTGGCCGCTGCGTTTAGCGATGCGTTTCAAAATAAACGTAATTCGTAAAGAGAGTGTAGAGCGTCAGGTTCAGAATAATGGATATTTTATTCCAGAATGCTTGATTCACTATTTACCGCTTTAACTCTGCAGATACTCCTCCGGCAGGCGTTCGGCCAGAAAGTCCATAAACAGCCGGGCGCGTTGGGATAGTGTGGCTTGGCGGTAGTAGACGGCATTGATGGCCTGCATTTGAAGTTCGGTATGATTGGGCAGTACATCGACCAATGCACCTGCCTTGCGGGGCTTGATGGTCATGAAGTCGGCAAGGCAGACGATCCCTTCCCCTTTAAGCGCTAGCTCAATCAGCGTGCTGCCGCTGGAGGCGGAGAGGGCGGGCGTAATATGTAAGCACTCACCATCGGCACGGCGCAGTGGCCAGTGGTTAAGGTGTTCAAGCTGGCTGAAACCGAGCAAACTATGGTGCTCAAGCTCTTCAATACTTTGAGGAGTGCCCGCGCGCTCAAGGTAAGCAGCGCTTGCCAAGAGGCGAAGCGGGCTATGGCCCAAGCGCCGGGCATGTAACGAAGAGTCGTCCAACTCTCCGATACGAATGGCGAGGTCCACACGCTGTTCCAGCAGGTCAACAAAACGGTCGTGGGTATCCAGCTGTAGCGTAATGCCGGGGTAGCGGGCACGAAACTCACCAAGTACCGGCACAATGACAAACTGCATAAAGCTGGGCGCGGCGTTCACCCGTAGCCGCCCTTGAGGTTGGCCGTGGTGATGCTGAACGGACTCTTCCGCGGCTTCTACCGCAGTTAGAATACGGCGGCAGTGCTGTAAAAACGTTCCTCCCTCTTCAGTTAGCTCCAGGCGGCGGGTGGTTCGTCGTAGCAGGGTGGCGCCAAGCTTGCGTTCCAGGCGGTTAAGCGCTCGGCTGACGCCCGATACCGTAATGCCCAGCCGTTCGGCGGCGCCGGTGATCGAACCGCTGTCCACCACGGTAATAAATGCTTGCTGCTCTTCAAGCGTGGTTTTCATGAGCGTTGTTCTTGCCTGTTCAGGTTAAACACGGTTGTTGATTTTATATCAAAAGTCTCTTGCCAGTGGGCGGGTTTTTCCATGTTTTTAAGCATCCCATAATAGGCGGCATTCAAGCCATGCTGATAGGACTATCACCCATCGGCAGGCAAAGCTATCTATTGGGTAAGAGGTTTTTAACGATGAAGATTCTGTTAATCAATGGCGGCAAGCCGTTCGCACATTCTGGCGGTGAGCTCAATAATACCCTGCATGATGTCGCATGGCGTACGCTCGCCGAGCTGGGCCATGAAGTTCGCGAGACGGTAATTGAACAGGGTTACGAAGTCGAGGCCGAGGTGGGAAGATTCCTTTGGGCGGACACCATCGTCTATCAGATGCCAGGTTGGTGGATGGGTGCGCCCTGGAGCGTTAAACGCTACATTGATGAAGTCTTCACCGCCGGGCATGGCTCGCTGTATGCCAGCGACGGCCGCTCGCGCCAAGACCCCACCAGGCAGTACGGCAGTGGCGGCTTGTTACAAGGGCGTCGTTATATGCTGTCGCTCACCTGGAATGCGCCGCTGGCCGCCTTTGATGAGGCAGGTAACTTCTTTGAAGGGCGCGGTGTCGATGGCGTTTACTTCCCGTTCCATAAGTCTCAGGAATTTGTTGGCCTGGAAGCGCTGCCTACGTTTATCGCCAACGATGTGATCAAGGCGCCAGACGTTGCACGTGATATGGCCGCTTATGCTCAGCACCTGACGCGCCTGTTCGGCTAAGTGAATTGATGCTATTACGGGATTAGCGATCTTGTACTTCTTGAGTAAAGTGCTTGGTCGGCGGTTTCGATGGGCGCTGAGGGCGTTCTGCCATAATGTGTGCCAAGCGCTCAAGGGATAGCTCCAGTCGCTCAATCAAACCTTCCAGAAGTACACGGCGATCAGCGGGTACATCACCGTAACGTTTAATGGCCTCTTCCAGCTGTTGACCTGCGGCGTGAATGCCCTGCGGCTCTCGTCCATTTGCGCTCTCTTCAAAACCGTTGGCCAGCGCATGCAGCAGGTTTTGGTGTGCTTCACGAATTAGCGGATGCGGAGCATCATCAAGCCGGTCGCGCAGACGCAGCGTGGCCGTACCCAGGTCAAGCCCGGTCAGGCCGAGTATAAACAGGTGGCGCTGCTCTTCGGGAAGCATGTCGTCGTGCTGGGCCAGCTGCAGAAGGCGGTCGGCCATGTGGCCACTGAACCGGGTTTCGGCATCGCGAATGGAGCGCCGCCGCAGCCCATGAATATCCTGGGATATCGCCTTGATCAAACGCCGCCGTCTTAGCCTTGTGCCCAAACCTGGCAGTAAACGAAAGCCCATCATGACACACGTCAGCCCAATGACGACGGCCACTGTTCGGTTGGCAAAACTGTCAAATGAGAAGTCCATGCCGTTACCGGGCATGGTGAGCATGATATTGAAAATGGTGAAGGAGAGGCAGTAACCCATGATGGCTGGGTTGGTCGCGCCCAGTAGCCCTAAAAACAGCGGGGCACCGAAAATCATCGCCAGCATGGGAAAGCCGTGTGCTTGGGAAAGCAGTACGTGGCCGAATAAAAAGGCGCTGGGGATAGCGGCCAGCATGCCTTTGTAGAACATCATGGTGATCATGACTGGGTTATCGCGGCTCGCAAAAAAGGCCGAGAACAGTGTGCCCAGCATCATGGCGATCATCGCACTTTGCCATGCTGTTACGATCCAAAACAAAGCAAGCAGCGCGAATACCAGCCCTGCGCGTAAGGCGTTAATGCCGGCGGTCAGATGGTCGCGGTGCCAAGCCAGCGGTGATGAGCGAAGCGTGTGGCGGGTGGGGGAGGCTATCGCTTCGCGAGCGTCGAGCATGATCATCGCATGGCCAATCGATTCGCGTAGCCCTAGGCGTAAGCGGCGATCAAGCGGCGCTAATGCGCTACTTTCATTGCTTTCATGAACCAGGTGGCGTAACGCCTGGAGCTCTTTTCTAGCCTGGGGAACGCCTTTTACGTGCTCCGCCTCACGCAACCCCTTCGCGACCTGACAGGCAAGTGTGAGGCTTTGCGGATCAAGCCGATCAGCATGGTCGTGCATAAGCTGATGAAGCGCCTGCACGTTAGCGAAAAAGCGCAGCGTACGCCGTGTAAGCACATGGGTGGCGCGAACCCGGCCAGCGCCTTCCGGGCCTTCAAAGCGTGCGGCTTGACTATCAGTTTCCAGCAGGGTGAGTGGCCCCAGGCTACCGCGCAGTGCAGTTTGCATGGCCGCGATATCATCGCTGGCCTCAAGGCGCAGAGCGGCATGCTCGAACGCCTGGTTAATCACCGTGTCGGCTTGGGTTGCCAAGTGAGTACCTACATGCGAGGGCCATAACAGCGAGCTGACCAGCATGGCGCAAATGGCACCCAGCCCCAGCTCGGAAAGGCGCGCTACGGCAATATCAAAAATGCCAGCGGGCGTACTGTTGCTGGAAATCACCACAATCAGCATGGCGGTAACCGCCGCCATCAGGCAGCCGTAGGTGTAGTTGTTACGCCAAAGTGATCCCACGTAGGTGCACAGCATGATCCAAATAGTTAAAAAAAGGAGCGCCGGGACCCGTGCCTGGGCAAACAGGGCCATGATGACGATGCCCGCAACGGCACCGATAAACGTACCACCCAGCTGGCAGATGCCTTTCTCGATCACCATGCCGCTCATCGGGCGGATCTGAAGAAACGCCGCTGACATCAATGCCCAGTAGGGGCGCTCCAGATCGAAAAAAAGCGCGATGTAAAGTGCGAGCATCATCGCCAGGGTGGTCTTGATGGCAAACTTGACCGCCGTGGCGTCAGGCATCAAGTAGGTTTGAATGAACGGCGACATGGTTTAGTCAGCCTGTTGGGCGGGATGAACACGTACGGTGGCTGTCATGCCTACGCTGAGTAGCATTTCATCGGGAACCTCATCCAGCGTTATACGTACCGGAATACGCTGCGCCAGCCGCACCCAGTTAAACGTGGGTTGTACCTGCGGCAGCAGTTGCTGATTCAGGTTGGTGTTACTGTCGGCAATGCCGCGACCAATACCGGCAACATGGCCATTGAGATGAATATCACCATTCATCAATATCACATCGACAGGGTCACCCACGCTGATCGACGCCATTTTGGTCTCTTCAAAGTAGCCCACCACGTAGTAAGAGTTATCGTTGATGATGGCCATCACCGAGCTGCCGCGGTTAACGTAGTTACCGGCTGAAAACTGCATGTTTAGTACGTGGCCGCTTACCGGTGCGGTTATTTGAGTGCGTTCTAAATCAAGCTCAGCGCTTGCCAAGTCGGCTTGGGCCTGCTGTAAATCGGCGGCGGCAATTCGTGAGTTGATCTGGGCGACCTGTTGGTCTTCGGCGCTAATCGCTTGGCTATTACGTAGCTGGTTGCGGCGACTTTCTTCGGCACGGTTAAGCTCTAACGTCGCGTCACGATGTGCAACCGTTGCCTGTGCTCTATCGACCGCTGCTTGGTAACGCGCATCATCAATCGTAAACAGAAGCTCGCCCTGGTCGACGTGATCGGTGTCCATCACATTAAGTGTTGTCACCCATCCGGAAACATCGGGGGTGATGGTGACCACCTGCGCATGAACGCGGGCATCACGGGTCCAGGGCGTATAAAGGTAGTAGTGCCATAGCCAAATACCGGCCTCAATGGCAATCGCTACAATAACCAGAGTAAGTAGAATACGGAGCGAGTTGCGCATCAGAAACTCTCTTAAGGGCTTTCAAGCAAAATGGTAAACACGTAGGTGATGCCAGCCGTCAGGATGACAAATAGCGATAAATCGAACCATGCCGCGTACCACAGCGTATGGTTTCCCAGCACCCAGTGCAGCAGTGTGCGGATGACCAGCGTGGCAACAAAGCCAAGCAGGGCATAGGCCAGCAGCGGGCTGAGATAAATGCCGCCGAATGCAATTTCCTGAAGACCCATAATACTCCTTCATGACGGCCGATAGCGTCCATCAAACGACCAGGATGAGCAGTCAATGAGGAGATAAGATGGTTTTTCTATCCAGTAACCTCATAAGCATCGTGCCCTCGCGTTAACTAAAAGCGCCACGTAATGCCGGCGATAGGTCCGCCCATTTCGATATCAATGAGTGAGTCTGTTTCATCGCGTTTAACCGATAAATGGCGATAGCCGCCTGAAAGGTAAAGCGTATCGCTGAACTGGTAGTTGAGTGTAGCGACAACTTGCCAGGTGTTTTTTTTCGACATATCCAGGCCGCCAATATCCGCATGAAGCAGTGTGGACCAGTTGGGCGCCCAGAGTGATCGCAGGCGTGCCGCCACAATAGGATCTACCCACTGTTTGGTTTTGGCGACATCAATGCCCAGCGCAGGAATGTTGATGTCGGTATCAATTTGCCAAGCACGTGCACCTGCCAGTAGATCAAGCTGCTGTGTCGGGGTCGTCATCACTTGATAACCCGCAGCGGCCGTTATAAAGCGCTGACGTAGCTTACTATTCGCGACAATGCCGAAGGGCAGCGTGCTTGCCTGGCTAAGGGAGGCCCATGAAATATCGCCAAAAAGTACTAAGCGATCCTGGCGTGCGGTGCCGGTCATGAAGAAGGCGCCATCCAAGTCATCCAAAATGCTGCTGAAAGAGCGTGAAGTACTAACTGTAGGGGCATTTTCAAGCGGGCGCACATCGCCTGCCAATCCGGCCATCCAGACATAGGGGGTAAGCTGAAACCGCCAAGCTTCCTCATTAATGTCATCAGCGTTGATGGGCAAGGCAAGGCCTGCTGCGATGATACCTATAATGGCTGAAAATGACCGTAATCGACGCATCTAAAGGTTCCCCTGCTGTGTTTTATTCGGTTTCCGCTCTTTTTTTGATTAACACGCTGCTTATCCCAACGCCGTTTTGGGGAGACGTTTTATCGGCCTCGTTAGAGTAAGCTATAGTGAGGTTAGATGCTTTGCAAGTCGCTAATATGACCCTAGTCACACTGTTTTTTTACCCAACCTAAGCGACGCTATGCAGCTTTGTTGCAAGGCCTTACGAATAGGCATAACAGACCGACTCTTTATGCGTGAGGCGGTGGCAGTATTGATATATTGCTGTTTAGGACTTCGCCTTGCGTCATACCTAAAGGTAGGCTGTAATTTATTTTTTCACCTTCACTGACATGGATAGTCCAGTAACGCTGGATGTTAGTGCAGATCTTTTGACTCCCAAGTGAATATGGGGCTTATGAAAGCACACAGCTCGTGGCCTACATGGATGGTACTGGTAATTGTATTCGCGTTTTCTAACCTCTGTGCCGCGCAAACTCAGGGCGAAGAAGGCGAAGAAGCTACACAGTGGTTTACCACGGATGAACTGAATGTAGGGCTGGGTGAAGCGCCCGACGAGATTAACCGTATGTCGCCGAGGGAAGCGATTCGGAGTTTTCTTGAGCTGACTGAGGAGGAGGACTATCAGGGTGCCGCCCACGTACTGAATCTTGCCGAACTGTCGCCAGAAGAGCAGCAGGAGCGTGGACATGTGCTGGCCATGCAGTTAGCTGAGGTATTTCGGCGCGGCGAGTGGCTGAGTGCGTCGAACCTTTCAGGCCGCCAGGATGCTGTTATCGAAGACACCACGGGCGAAAACCCGCTCGCTGGTGATCCGCGACGGGATATTGAGTTGGCCTCACTACAAGCCGATGGTGAAGCTTACGACATTCGCCTGGGGCGATACCGAGTAGAAGACGAAGACCCCATCTGGCTAATCATGCCGGGAAGCGTTGCCTCGATTCCTTTACTTTATGATGAGTATGGCCCCTCCATGGTTGAGGAGTATATACCCGACCGATTTAAAACCACGTTCGGCTTTCTAATGGTATGGGAGTGGATTGCCGTTCCCGTCTTTCTTGTATTAATTGTGCTGCTGGGCTGGAGCATCTACACCTTTGTGGGACTGATGGCCCGATGGCTACCTTCTGGCGCGCCCAGTATTTTTGCCGCGCGTATCAAGGGGCCGATGTCGCTCATTGTCATGTCGCTTGTCACGCAGATGCTGCTTGAGTATGTCGTCTCTTTCTCTGCAGTGGCAATGACCACATTCCGTGTTCTGCTGATTACTGTTATGGCGTGGGGAGTCGGCACGATTGCCCTGCGTTTGGTGGACACAATCATGCTGCGCATGGCCCGACGGCTAGTGGGGGAAATCGACGACACCAAACCAAAGGATGAACGTAGGCTTCTCACCACGCTCTATGCGGTACGCCGGGCCGTTATACTGGTGATGGTGTCGGCAGTGACCATCTACGTGCTAAGCCAGATCCAGCTCTTTGAGACGCTGGGCCTTTCATTGTTGGCCTCGGCCAGTGTGTTGGCGGTCTTGGTCGGTATCGCCGGGCAGACCGTGCTGGGCAATATTCTTTCGTCGCTGCAGCTCTCGCTTGCCAAGCCTATTCGTATCGGCGATCTGGTGATATTTGAGGACGAGTGGTGCTATGTGGAAGGTATTTTCTATACCTTCATCCGGCTGCGGGTATGGGATGAACGGCGGATTATTGTTCCAGTGACCTACTTCGTTTCCAAGCCTTTCCAGAATCTGTCGGTCAAGAGTGCGAAAATGTACCGTAGTATGGAGCTGATTCTGCATCTAAGCACCGATATTGCGTTATTGCGCAAAACGTTTCTAGAGTATGCCCAAGAAGAAGATAGCGTCATTGAGCACCATAAACTCCTGTGTTACGCGACCGGGCAAACGGCGACAACGCTGGTGATTACCTGCTACTTTGTGGCTTCTGATCCCATGTCGGGCTGGACCGCTGAAATGAATATCCGGGAAAAGCTGCTGACCTTTATACGTGAAGATCATCCCGATTGGTGGCCAAGAGACGTTATGGTTATTAGCCATCAGGACATCGCTCGCGCGGAAGGCACCAAGCCCCACAAAACAATTATGGGGACAAGCAGTGAAAAGCCGGCCACAGACTCTGAGCCGCGTAAGGAAGAGTAACCTTGTGAAAATGGGGCACTAGATATGGATCTCCAGGAAATGGGCCTTTTCCGACCGTCTTTGTTGCCGGAAAAAGCCCGCTTTTAAAACGCCACCACCCGCGGTTTTGGGTAAACCAGCGGGCGGGCGTTAGCATATTTCTATGCAGTGAGACGTTAAGGTGTCGCTACTTAAGCGAAGATGCGGAAACGTTCTTCGTCATCCATAAATGTCTTCTCGCCTAACGGCGCCTCATGAGAGCCGAAGGGCATTTGCGCACGCAGTTTCCAGGAAGCTGGCAGGTCCCAGGTTTCAAATACGGCGTCGTCGATAATCGGATTATAGTGCTGCAAGCTGGCACCGATATCGGCCTCGGCAAGGGCGGTCCAAACGGCAAACTGGGCGATGCCCGTGGCGTGTTCTGACCAGGCAGGGAAGTTGTCGGCGTAAAGTGGAAACTTCTCCTGCAATCCTTTGACAACGTCCTGATCTTCAAAAAACAGTACGGTACCCGCGCCAGCGGAAAAGCTATTGATCTTTTGCTCGGTCGGCGCAAAGGATTCAGCAGGCACGATGGCACGCAGCGTATCCAGCACCAGTTGCCAGAACTTGTCGTTCTGCTCGTTGAACAGAATGACTGCGCGCGAGCTTTGGGAATTGAAGGCAGTGGGGGCCTGTTTCACCGCTTCCTTGATCAGGGAAGTGGCGTCGGTTTGACCGATGGAAATGTTTTTACCAATAGCGTATTGACTACGACGTTGCTTGTAAATATTGATGGCTGGGTTGGACATAAAGCATTCCTCTTTTAGTGGGTAGGAGCCTTTACGAAGCAGTAATTCCATAGGACTATTAGCTTAACTTAATACACATTTGTTCTGGATGCTATAAGTAAAAATTATCGGCTCGGATAAAAAAGCGCTTCTTCACACCCGTAATTAAGCCTTTGAAACCAGGCAGTTCTTTTAGACACTGCCTGGTTTCTACAGCGCTAATGGGAGCCCGTTATTCACGGTTGGGCTACTGTAGCGAGGGCTGCTCGCTTTCGGTTAGTTGTTCCTGCGCCAAGCGTTTGGCACCGGCGATATCAGGCTTCCCGGAACCCAGTTGCGGTAATTGATCAACGGTGAACCAATGGCTGGGAATCATTAGCGATGAGACACCCTGGCCGCGTAGGGCCGTTCTGACAGCCTGTGCATCCAGCGGGGTTTCCGAGAGCAAGACAATACGCTCGCCTTTATTAGCATCCGGTATGTTGACCGCCATGATGGCGGTATCGGGGTCGGCAAGCGTGGCTTTAACAGCCTGCTCCACCGCGCCGAGGCCAATCATCTCACCGCCAATTTTAGCGAAGCGTGAGTAGCGATCAACAATGGTCAGAAAACCATCTTCATCCAGATAACCCTTGTCTCCGGTGATATACCAGCGCTGGTCGTTGAGATTGCACACTACCTTGGCGGTACGTTCAGCATCGTTCAGGTACCCTTGCATGACCTGCGGCCCGCTAATCAAAATCATGCCTGCTTCGTCAGTGGAAAGCTCTTCAAAACTCTCCGGGTCAACAATTTTGAAACTCGTGCCGGGTAGCGGCATGCCAACCGTGCCTATATTGGCCCCCCGCTGCACTTGCAGGTAGTTTACATCCAGCGTATCGGGAAGATTAACCGCCGCTACCGGCGAGGTTTCGGTTGCGCCGTATCCTTCATAAATCAGCTTATGAAATTTAAGCTGGAACGCGCTGCGTACGCTGTCGTCGACCTTTTCCGCCCCGGCTACTACCACTCTGATGCTATCCAGCATGAGCGGATGAACATTGGAGCTGCGAGTGAACAAGCGCAGAAACGTCGACGTGCCACACATAATGGTTGCCCGGTGCTTGGCAACCGCTTTCGCAATACCCGCCGCATCGGTCGGGTCGGGGTGGCACACCAGGGGCAGGCCCTCAATTAACGGTAAGAACTGAGTAACCGTGAGGCCGAACGCATGAAACAGCGGAAGCGAGCCCATCATGACGTCGTTATGCTCGGTATTCAGCGCGTCGGATGTTTGCTTAACGTTCGCCATTAGGTTGCGGTGGCTTAACATCACGCCTTTTGGCTGTCCTTCGCTACCGCTGGAAAACAGGATGGCGGCGGTGGCCTCGGCATCATGTGCTCGGCAGTAGCAGAGGCGCAGCAGCCAGGTCGGCAGCAAGCGGACGCTAAGCCATGTGCCTAAGCGTTCAGCCCGGCCCATGGAGGCTTGTAGTGTTTCCAGGTAAACAACGTTTTGGTTGGCAAGTAACGCCGATACATCAAGCCCACGGGCGTTAAGTTTTTCCACGAAACGCGTAGACGTGAGAACGGTATCTATCCCCGCTTGCGAAAGGGCCGAAGCCAACGCATCGCCGCTGGCGGTGTAGTTAAGGTTGACCACCGTTTTTCCCGCCAGCAGTGTTGCCATATTGGCGAGTACACCCGCGCTACTGGTAGGCAGTAACAAGCCGATGTTCTGCGCTTTGCTCTGTTTACGGATGCGCTTGGCCATCAGAATACTCGCCGTGAGGGCTTTAGCGGCACTCAATGGGCGGCTGATCGTGTCCGTGAGCGCCAGCTTTCCTGGGCGGCGTTTTACGCTGCGTATCCAGGCATCCGGCAGGGTGTGCAGGTTCTCCATCGAGAGCTGCCAAGAGCGGGTAGCCTGCTCAAAGATGCGTCGCTTGAGTACATCGGCTGGGGTCTCTTTTGGCAGCGCTTGGCCAAAGACCACAACGATAGAGCGGTGTAGCGGTGCATGGCGTAGCTCTTTAAGCTTGCTGGAAGAGTGCGAGAACTGGCTGCCCCATAGCCCACGTAGATAAAACGGAACGATTTTTACGTCGGGATTGGCCATTTTGCAGGCCCGCTCATAGCCTCGGCGAAATTCGCCCAGCTGCCCGGTGCGGCTGATAGCACCTTCCGGAAACAGGCAGACCACTTCACCTGCGTTGAGCAATTCGGCAACGCTATTAAGTGCCCGCTCGGCGGCAGCGCCGCGCTCAATGGGGATACAGCCCAGTGCTTTAAAAAACCAGCGCAAATACCAGCGCTGATAAATGCTTTTCAGCATCACAAAATGCACCGGCCGAGGGCTTGCGATCTGCACCATGGCCCAATCAATCCAGCTGATATGGTTGCCCAGTAACAGCACGCCGCCTTGGGCAGGCAAGTTTTCCAAACCGTAAACATCAACGCGATAGCGGCGGGTCAGCAGAAAGCCCAGTAAAAAACGCACCAGACTTTGGGGCAGTTTTATAATGGTGTAGCCACCCCCTATCATCGCTACGCTAGCGATCACAAGTAATAAATAGTGGCTATCCACGCCCGCCAAAGCAAACAGCGCCGTGAGCGCCAAAAAGCCCAGCATGGCGATATTTTGAATCCAGTTATTGGCTGCCAACACCGTGCCCAGCTCGTTATCCGCAGCGTGGAACTGGATCAGGGCGTTGAGCGGCACAATAAACAGCCCGCCCATTAAACCGATAAACACAAAGTTCAGCGCTTGGCTGAGTGGCGTTGTGAGTAGCGGTAAGCACCATAAACCAACGGCAACGCCCAGAGCGCCCACCGGAATTAAGCCGGTTTCAATACGGTTGCGCGAAAGACGACTGGCCAGCACCGAACCCAGCGCAATACCGATGCCGCTAGCGGCGAGAATGCCTTGCAGCACCAGCGTGTTATCAATGCTGAGCGCGGATTTGGCGTAGGCAGGAAAGGCGGCTAACAGCACTTGGCCAACAGACCAGAAGGTGGCAAGGCCGATAATCGACAGTCTTAACACGGGCTGGCGTGCAACGATGCGCAGATTATCTTTAAGCGCGCTGCCTTTTATATAGCGCTTCCAGGTCAGCGGTGTGCTGGGCGGCTGTGGGGTATCCAGTGGTAGACGATAAAGCGCCACCACCTGAATGATGCTATTGAGCACTAATAGCCAGCCTAGCGGAGCAATTTGGCGCAGCAACTGCTCAGGGGGCTGGTTGGCCAAGGGGGTCCATGCTTCAAAGAAGGCAGTAAACACCACCGTGCCCGCTAAAATGGCACCAATGGTAACGGCCTGGACGATACCGTTCGCTTCGGCCAAGCGGGGTTTTCCAAACAGCGTTTTGACCATGCCGTATTTGGCAGGTGAGTAAAAGGCTGACTGTATCGCCAGCAGTAGCGTCATCGCAAAAGCCAGCCAAAACCAGCCTTGATAATAAGCCGCCGTAATGCCTAGTGATACCACGACCGCTGCCCACGCCGAAACGCGTAGGATACGTACTTTGGGATAGGTATCAGCCGCATGACCTGATGGGCTAAATAGTGCAATGAACGGGAGCAGGATTAACCCGTTTACCAGCGCAGTAAGCACTATTTGGGTGGTGCCATCGTAGCTTTTGAAGATCGAATTCTGAATAACGATCTTATGCCCCAAGTCGAGAAAAGCATTAAGAAAGATAGCGATGAAGTAGGGCCATGCGCCCTTCATCTGTAGCACTCTTTGCATGTTCACTAAGCCTTATAAACCCCTTTAGATGGTAGCAATCTGTCCAAACCAGGCCTTGGGTGCAACCTTGTTAGACCAGGTTGTGTTATACGTGCTTTAAAGTATCATTATTTGCTACGTTGAGGTGTCTGGAGGCGCTTATGTCCCAAGTGGGGTGTTTAATTGATACGTTGAAGCGCCAGCTTCGTGCTCAGGGTAAAACCTATGCCGATGTGGCTCAGTGGCTGGGCCTAAGCGAGGCGTCCGTTAAGCGTCTGTTTGCTGAAAAGCACTTTACCCTGGCGCGGCTTGAGTGCATCTGTGATCAACTCAATATCGAATTTGCCGAGCTGGTACAAGCCATGCAGGCAGAAGAGCTACGGCCCCAGCAATTGACCCAGGCTCAGGAGCAGAGCATCGTTGATGATCGTGAGTTATTTCTGGTCGCTGTCTGTGTTGTTAATGGCTATAGCTTTGACGAAATTCATCATCAGTATCAGTTAAGCGAGACGGAGTGTACACGTCAACTGCTTAAGCTTGAGCGGCTAAAGCTTATTGAGTTGCTACCTGGTAATCGTATTCGCCGCCGCGTAGCTGCCAATTTCCGCTGGCGCTCTGGCGGCCCCATTCAGCAGTTCTTCCAAACGTATATTGCGAATGAATTTTTTCGCTCACGCTTTGATGGCGAAAGCGAGCAACTGCTGGTCCTCAATGGTCTGCTGTCCCGAGCAGGCAATGACGAGTGGCAGCAGATAATGCAGCGCCTGGCCAAGGAGTTTCACGCCCTGTGCGAAAGAGAAAGTAGTTTTCCTCTGCATAAGCGCTTTGGTACTACGTCGGTATTAGCGGTGCGCCAATGGAAATATGCGTTGTTTCAAGACTATACGCGACAGTTGGATCATTCTTAATGATGTGGGGATGTATTTTGAAATGTCTCCGCCTCTTGGGTTATCCATTCGCTAAAGTGTGTGACCGCTTCGGGTGCGCCTCCGCTCGCCGGTAGAATAAGATCGTAAGCAAAGCGTGATACGAGCGCGTACTTCTCTTTAAAGGGACGTACTAACACACCACTAGCCAGCCGGTCGGCAATTAAGGGATAGCTTGCCAGTACTACGCCTTGGCCAGCAATGGCTTGGTCTAGCGCCAAACTATAAAGCGAGTATTGCATGGGGGTGGGTAAGTGGTGGTTTTTTACACCGACGCTATTAAACCATTCGCTCCAGCTCGGTACAGGACTGAAGGCCGGAGTATGCCGCTGCCATTCAACCGAAAGCAGCGGTTGTGCCAGCAAGTCTTCTGGCACCCTAATTTTATTTTTGAAAAGCAGCGCAGGCGAGCACACAGGAAATAGCACGTCTTCGAATAATCTAATGCTATTGACGCCTTGCCACGGACCTTGGCCATAACGCAGTGATAGCTTGGCACGGTTAGGCAACCACAGTGGTGGAGTTAAATTCGCATCGGCATCAAGCGATATATTGATACCGCGTTCACGTGCTTCGAATCGATGAAGTCGCGGTAGTAGCCAAAGCTGTAAAAAAGAAGGTGGCGCGCTAATAATCAGCTCAAAAGCTTCGCTAGAGCGCTGTGTGATATGTTCCACCCCACTTGCAATAAGTGATAACCCCGCCTGCACATCGTCGAGCAGCATTTTACCCGCCTCGGTGATTAACACGCCATTGGCGTGTCGCTCGAAAAGAGTGACGCCCAACCTTGCCTCTAGCTGTTTGACTTGGCGACTAACGGCACCAGGAGTAACGCTGAGCCGAGTGGCGGCTTTTTTGAAGCTGTTTTCACGAGCAGCCTCAGAGAAAGCACGCAGTGCATTAAGCGGTAGTCTTTCAATTTTCATAGCGTGAGTTTTACTAAGCCTAGGTCGGATAAGTAATCGTTTGTAGAGAGTTTCCTCTGCTGATGCAATAGCCGTCTTATTGCATAGCGAGGTCTTCATGCGCAATCTTGAGCCAGATATAGCAACAAAGGTTTACCACAAGGACGTCGTTTTTGAGCGAAAACCTCTAGGGCGAAGAGCGGCATCGTTAATGCTTCTCTTCTGTCTGATATTAGGGTTTCAGCAGGTTGCTATAAAAGGGGTGGCTGAGGAAATATCGCCACTGTCTCAAATTGCTTTACGCTCTTTGCTTGCCGCTATGCTGGTAATACCTTGCGCGCTCTGGCAAGGCATTGGTTGGCGAGATGTGCGCGCGCATTGGCGGCCGGGGTTACTCGTTGGCTTAGGTTTCACGAGTGAGTTTGTCTTTTTGGCTTGGGGGCTTCATTACACGCTGGCTTCTCACATGTCTATTTTTCTCTATACGGCGCCTATTTTTGCGGCGTTAGGACTGCATTTAATGGTTCCGGGGGAGCAGTTGGCTCAACGTCAGTGGTGGGGTATTGGCTTGGCTTTTACAGGAATGGCCATTGCGATAGCGCCCGGTCAAGCGGGCAGTATGGATACGGAAATACTGATCGGTGACATGATGGGAATAGTGGCGGGGTTATCTTGGGCAGCGACGACGGTGGTGATACGCAGAAGCTCGCTTTCCGAGCAGCCCGCTGAACTCACATTGAGCTATCAACTAAGTGTAACGGCACTGCTGCTATTGCCAGCTGCGTTAATATCGGGGCAGCTAATGAGCGCTCAGTTTACCTCAACGGTCATTTTAAGCCTTGGTTTTCAATCAATTATCGTTTCCTTTGGCGCTTTACTACTGTGGTTTTCGTTATTGCGGAGCTATCGTGCCTCGCAGTTAGGAGTGTTCTCTTTTTTAGCACCGCTTTTTGGTCTGCTTTTTGGTACCCTACTGCTCAACGAGCCTTTGAGCTTTAACTTTTTAATCGGTGGTGTGGCTATCATGCTCGGTATCGTGGTGGTAGTGCGCTAACTACTGACTCATCCTTCGCTGAAAAAAACTCATTTTATGTTATCGAACGCGTTTCAAGCGCTTGCCTGCCCACTCGATGGCGAACCGCTGACTCAGGCAGAAGGCGCATGGCGCTGCCCGGCAGGGCATAGTTTTGATATTGCCAAACAAGGCTATGTGAACCTTTTACCGGTTCAGAAAAAACGTTCAAACGATCCCGGCGATAGTAAAATCATGGTGGCTGCCCGGCAGCGTTTTCTGAATGCAGGATATTACCAGCCTATTGCTGAAGCTCTTAATCACGCTGCCTTGAACGGCGTGCCGGAAAATATGCCGCTAAGCTGCCTGGATGCCGGTTGTGGTGAAGGCTATTACCTGCGCAAGCTGGCCCAAGCGGCGCCTGATACGGCTCTGCTTGAGTTAATCGGCTTGGATATTTCCAAGTGGGCGGTCATGGCAGCGGCCAAGCAAAGCCGTCAGCAAGAGCCGAACCGTCAGCAGGAACAGTCAGTCACCTGGGTGGTCGGCAGTAACGCCAACTTGCCCGTGCAAGCTGCCTCGCTGGATAGGCTGTTATGCATGTTCGGCTTTCCCGTGATGAGCGAGTTTTCCCGAGTGCTTAAGCCAGGTGGAGCGCTATTACAGGTGGAAGCAGGCGCAAATCATTTGCGCGAGTTGCGCGAAATCATCTATCCAGCGCTTAAGCCTGAACGCAGTGGTGAGCAGGCAGTGCCGGAAGGGTTTGCTGCGCAAGCAGCGGAAACGGTCAGTTATTCGCTCACGCTGAATGGCAAAGAGGCTATTGCGGATTTGCTGGCCATGACCCCGCATCTTTACCGGGCAAGTGCTGAGGGCCGAGAAAGAGCGGCAGCACTGAAGACACTCATCGTGAGTGTTGATGTGCGAGTGATTAAATGGATTAAAAACGCATAGAAGAAGGGTAGGCAAGCCGTGATTGGCGGCTTGTTTGGTTTGGTCAGAACTTTACCAGCCCCAAACGCAACAAGGCCCGTCGAAGCGGGCCTTGTCAGTCAGACCCTAAAGTCTGAGCAAACACTTAATAAGAAATATTAAGAAGTTTGCTTGATGTTAGAAGCCTGAAGGCCTTTTTTACCCTGGGTAACGTCAAAAGAAACGCTAGCGCCTTCTTGAAGGGTTTTGAAGCCGTCAGACTGAATTTCGGAGAAGTGTGCAAACAGGTCGTCGCTGCCGTCAGAAGGAGCGATGAAACCGAAGCCTTTAGTGTCGTTGAACCATTTAACTGTGCCAGTTGCCATGATTAAATCCTTTCGCGCATAAGCGCCGTAATAAAGTTCCTGGTATTACCCAGATTGAAGTAGCGGGTGAAACAAGGAATACAATATCAGGCTGCCGAAAGAATCGTACGCTTCTGAAACCATGCTGCTTGCTAACCAACTGACGATACAGTGCCATGATTCGCGGCGCGCGTCAACGGGTTTGTGCATTTGTTTTCTAAGCCCAAGGCAATATTTCACTCTTGCGCACCACTGGCCATGTCGCGAGTGCTAAGTACTTAATACTAATTACTTAGTGGCTGCGCTTGTGCATGGTGAGCTGTAATAACGCACCGCTTGCAGCAAGCGCACCGGCACTTAACGCAAGCGTCCAAAGCGGAAAGGCACTGGCAAGCATAAGCCCGCCTACCGCCGCCCCAATCGCGCTACCCAAGTAAAGCGCTGATTCGTTCAGGGCCACGGCGAGATTGCCATCGCCATGCGGTTTGCGAACGTGCATTAGCGCGTTATTTTGCGGCACCTGTAACGCCCAGCCGACGGCTCCCCATAGGGCGATAGGCACAAGCGCAAGCCATGGATGCAGAGCTGCAGCAATTGGCAGGCTTATCAGTGAAACGGCCAAGATCAGCATAATAGTCAGTACAACGCTGGAGCCTTGGCTTTTATCCACAACTGGTCCAATTAAAAAGCTGCCCAAAATCCCGCCAACGCCCCAAACCCATAAATAAAGTGCAATAGTGGGAGGGCTGCCAGAAGTTGATGCTGCTATAAGCGGTGAAATAAAGGTATACATCCCAAGACTTGCTACGGCAGCTAACAGCGAGACAGCTAAAATGGTCATGGTTGTGGGGTGCTTCAAGATGACCAATTTGCGCCGCAACGATATATAAGGCGCTTCGGGAATATCGGGGAGCTTGTAGTACAGGCCTGCCAGGGAAATCGCGCCAAGCAGTGCAATCAGCCACATGGCCGAGGCCCAGCCCAGTTGCTCTGCGAGTAATAGGCTAAGCGGTACGCCAAGCACGGTGCCACTCGCCATTCCGCCCATAATCATCGCAATGGCGTTGCCGCGCTGCGCTTCAGGTGCGAGTGCCGCCGAGGCTGCAATTCCTAGCGCCAGATAAACCCCAGCTCCCACGCCAGCCAGTGCTCGCCAAGCCATTAGCGTGACAAAGCTTGTAGCCAGCGCGCTTGCAACATTTGCAACAACGAAGATCGCCAGTGCGAGGATTAACCCTGTGCGCTGCTGATGACCTGGCAGGAGCGCGACCACGATGGGAGAAACCAGGCCATACGCCAGTGTAAATGCCGTTACCAGTTGTGCCGCCATTGCATCTGATACTAAAAAAGCGGGAGTAATCAGGGGAATAAGGCCTGCGGTGACATAAGACGCCATCCCCAAAGAAAAGGCGCCCAAGGCAATTAAATAAATCGATAGTCGAGAAGAAAATGCCATTAGGTTCTCCAGTCAGGCTCATACGTTACTTGGTAGGCATCTATTGCTGACGGCTGCCAAGCGGTGAGTGCGCTATTCTGGAGAGGCTTTAAAGGGGGTACAATTTAACTGTTTATACTATTACTAAAGGCAACAAGATGGCGGCAGTACGTTCTTTAAACCGCACCCGCACCGAGCTTGGGGAATTCCTGCGTAGCCGACGCGAGCAGGTAACACCTGAAGAGGTTGGTTTACCCGTGGGTAAGCGGCGGCGCACGCCTGGCTTACGCCGTGAGGAAGTCGCGGCACTCGCCGGGGTTGGATTGACCTGGTACACGTGGCTCGAGCAAGGGCGCGATATTCGCGCCTCGGCAGATTTCCTCGACCGCCTTGCGCGTACGCTTAAGCTTGATGCCACCGAGCGGCGCCATCTGTTTTTGCTGGCGCACCAACGGCTCCCCGCTGAGCCGGGAAAAACATGGTGCATAGTGCCGCCTTTGATACTTCGTCTGATGAACGATTTACCCACTCGGCCTGCCTACGTGTTGAATTTGCGCTGGGATGTGCTGGCCTGGAACCACGCGGGTGATCGTCTGTTTGGCTTCTCTAAACATCCACCGGAGCAGCGCAATCTTCTGTGGCTACTGTTTACCGATGCAGCCACTCGCGGGCTTTTCGACCCTTGGGAAGTGCAGGCCCGCCAAATGCTCGCCAGTTTTAAACGCGATGCGGCCCGCGCGCCAGAAGACCCGGCGATCAATGCGTTGATCAAAATGCTGGTCCACGTGGATAAGGATTTTAAAACGTGGTGGGCAGGGCAGGATATCCACGGACCTTGCCATGGCGTTCGACACTTTCACTTCGCGCCGTTAGGGTCGCTCGATTTTGAGCATACCTCGTTGTTGGTTGACGAAGACCGCCACCTGCGGCTGGTCTATTACGTTATTAAAAACGGCGCCACTAAAAACGACGCCGCTAACCATGGCATGGGTAACGAAGAGGCATTTAATCGCTGGCTTCTGGACGCACAAACGCCAGCATCATAATGAGTGGTTCCAGGCTTTTTCCAATAGACAGCGGCTGGACGTTCACTTAAAAGATAATAGTGATCTATTCGTAAATGGTTAAAGAACGCGTTCCCTGTGCACGTCAGACGTTTCTTGAATGGGTTTCGAAGGCCGGATGGCATATAAACGTTGTATTTTAGCCCCGGCTCCGTAGGGAGACGTTTTCAGTTGGCGGGCTCTAATGAGTTTTCTGGGTAAAGGTGACTAACATGGCGGCGCTTTTGAAAGGGTATATGCGCTCTTCGTTGATTCTACGTGTCACGATCGCGTTGCTGCTGGGTGTGGTGGTGGGTTTGTTGGGTGGGGAAACCATCGCCACTTGGCTGGCGCCGGTCGGCGATCTACTGCTGCGTTTGCTGACGTTTCTAATTGTACCCATTGTATTGTTTACGCTGATGGTCGGTATCAACCAGTCAACGGTGGGCCGCGTTGGCCGCGTTGGTCAAAAGGTGCTGCTGTATTACTTGGCCTCTTCCGCGTTCGCAATTGTGGTGGGGCTATCGGTTGCCTCACTGCTTAATCCAGGCAGTGGCATGACGCTGGATGACAGTGCGAGCTTCTCAGTGCCGGAGAATCCGGGACTCGTTGATGTACTGCTTAATATCGTACCGAACAACATTATTGGCGCGTTGGCTGACCAGAACCTGCTCGGCATCATTTTTACCGCGTTGGTGTTCGGTGTCGCTTTGATGAAGGTGCGCCAAAGCGAAACGCACGGCAAAAGCGCCGAGCGGTTGTATGAAATGGTCGAAGGCTTGAATGCCGTGACGCTGAAGGTGATGTCGGGCGTGCTGCATGTCGTACCGATTGGGGTATTCGCTATCGTGGCGGAAACCGTCAGCCAGCAGGGGCTTGAAACGTTACTGTCGTTGGGTGACATGGTCATGGTGCTTTACATTGCCTTGGCCGTTCAACTGGCGATTTACTGTGTCATCATGCGTCTTTTTGGAGTGAAACTGCGCCGCTTTTTTCGGGAGGCACGCACGCCGATGGCCACGGCGTTTGCCACGCAAAGTAGCGCGGGTGTGCTGCCACTGACCATGGATGCCGCCCGCCGTATGGGCATCGCGCAAGGGGTGTATGGGTTTAGCCTGCCGCTGGGAGCGACCATGAACATGGATGGCGCGGCGATCCGGATCGCTATTTCCGCTGTGTTTGCTGCCAATGTGATCGGCGCACCGCTGGATCTTGCCAGCATGGCGCAGATTGTAGTGATCGGTACGCTGATTTCAGTTGGCACTGCGGGCGTACCGGGGGCGGGTATCATCATGATTGCCACCGTGTTTGCTCAGGTAGGGCTGCCTATCGAAACCGTCGTACTGTTAACCGCTATTGATGCGCTGGTAGGAATGGGCGCCACTGCCCTGAACGTAACCGGCGATTTAGTGGGCACGGCAGTGATCGCCAAAAGTGAAGAAGGCAAACAGAAAGACGTGCCTTTAGACGATATATCTTCCACAGTGAAAGAGTAACGAGCAAGGCCATTAATCGACAGGAGACGCCGGGATGAATGACCAGGAACTCACTTACTTGACCCGTGCCATTGAGCTGGCTGAAGAAGCCCTTGATGCGGGCGATGAACCCTTTGGCAGCGTGCTGGTAAGTGCACAAGGGGATATTCTTGCCGAGGACCGTAACCGAATTGTCAGCGGTGACGTGACGCAGCATCCCGAGTTCACGCTGGCACGTTGGGCAGCACAACACATGACGCCAGAGGCGCGCGCTAAGGCAACGGTGTATACCACAGGTGAGCACTGCGCCATGTGCGCAGCCGCGCATGGTTGGGCAGGGCTTGGCCGGATCGTTTATATCAGCTCATCTGAACAGTTAGGGCGTTGGCTAAATGACTTGGGCGTCGCACCACCCGCGGTAGCCTCCTTCCCTATTCAGCACATTGTGCCAGGACTTGAGGTAGCAGGCCCGTTAGCGGGCTGGGATGAAAAGGTCCATGCGCTGCACCAACGGCGCCATGCCGTTTAGCTAGCAGCACCAAGAGAGCCGCCCAGGCATTCGTCCAGGCGGCTTCAGGGTTTCTCTATGTTGTACAATCAGTGCTTTAAAATCGCATAAAACGCATGAATGATGCCGGGGATAAAGCCAAGCAGCGTCAGGGTGGTGTTTAGCCAAAAATAGCCTTTTAGGCCAACCTCTAAAATACACCTAACGGCGGTAGGATGATGGCAAAAATCATCTTGATCGGATCCGTTGCTGTCAACGCCACAACGCCTCCTTTACTTATATAAATTGTCATCTGCGGCGTTATTTCTATCTTTAATTAACGCTTTTTTTCAACATCCTTAACTATCATTTTTTTATCAGAAAAACGGGGAAGGGAATCCATGTATAAGTTACTACCGCCATCACTACTACTTGCAAGCTGCGCTGTTTCTAGCCCGCTTTGGGCACAAGCCGAGCCGGTATCTACCCAAGCGCTGCCCACTGTTGAAGTGAGTGCACCCCGTTTAGCACGTGAGCTTTATGCCACGCCTGCCGCAGTTTCTATTCTGGATCGAGACGCTATTGCTCAGGGCCAGCAGCGCGTGCGGTTGGATGAATCGCTGGTACGCGTGCCGGGTGTGTTTGTACAAAATCGGGATAATTTTGCCCAGGGCCAGCGTATTGCAATACGTGGCTTTGGTGCGCGTGCGCCGTTTGGCGTGCGCGGTATTACGGTGATGGTTGATGGTATTCCTTATACCTTGCCCGATGGCCAGGCGCAGTTGGACGCCATTGACCTAGACAGTGCCGAGCGCATTGAGGTGATTCGTGGGCCTTCCTCGGTGCTTTATGGCAATGCCGCCGGTGGGGTGATTGATGTGACGACCGCTGACGGGCGTGATAATCCAGGTACACGGCTGCGAGTGGGGGTAGGCAGTGATGGGTATCGTAAAGCTGCCCTGCAAACCGGTGGCGCCCAAGGGGAATGGTCACACCACGTCAGTTTTTCAGCCTTGAACATGGATGGCTATCGCGATCAGAGCTCTACTGAAAAGTATTTGTTGAATGCCAAGCTACGCCGGGAGCTGGGTAGCGAGCGTGCGCTAACCGCGATTGTCAACCTGTTGGAAAACCCACGCTCGGAAGATCCCGGCGCACTCAATGCTGGCGAAGTGGCTAGCGGGCGCCATCAGGCGGCACCTAACGCATTGGCGCTTGATTCACACCAAAAAGTCGACCAGCAGCTAGTCGGTTTGCAGTATGAAGATCTGGCCGCAGGCCCGGGTGAACTCTACATTAAAGGGTTTATTGCGCGCCGCGATTTTGAGCAGCAACTGCCCTACGTGGGCGACAGCCGATTAGGGTATAAGCGTGATTACATGGGCGCCAGCGCTGAATACCATCATGATATTACTCTGGGCGAGCTACCGCTGAGCTATGTCGCGGGGATTGATGTCGCGCGCCAGAGTGATGAGCGCTTCCGCAATGATGTGAACGCCCAGGGCGCGGTAGGTGATCAAGTGGCGGATGAAACCCAAAAGGCCACGTCGGCGGGTGTTTTTGCTCAGGGCGACTTGGATATCACCGAGCAGGTAACGCTTTCGTTAGGTGCGCGGTTTGACCGTGTGGATTTGGATATAGATGACCGATATATCGCCGATGAAGATGGTGACCAAAGCGGTGAGCGTACCTATAACGAGTGGAGCGGCTCTGCCGGGCTTAGCTACCGCTATCGTCCTCAGCATCAGGTGTATATCAATACCGGGACCGCCTTTGAAACGCCTACGTTCGCTGAGTTTGCTAACCCGGCAGGCGGCGGTTTTAACCCATCCATTGAGCCGCAAAAGGCCTGGAACCGTGAAGTGGGTATGCGCGGGTATATTGAGCCGCTAGCGATGGATTACGACGTCGCCCTGTTCTCGGTACGTGTGCGTGATGAGCTAGTGCCTTATGATGAGGGCGGGCGTACCTTCTATCAAAATGCGGGCGATACTAATCGGGATGGCCTGGAAGTAGCGCTGGGCTGGCAGCTTGCGGATCAGTGGCGGTTAGACAGTGCGTTGACGCTGGCGCGCTATGAGTTTGACCGGTTTTCCACGCCTGATGAGCGCTTTGATGGCAAGCGTATTCCCGGCTTGCCCGAGCAAACCTGGGTCAACCAGCTCACCTGGGAGAGCTCAGCGCACCGCTTTGCCACGCTTGAAACGCAATACACCGGCGATATGGTCGCTGATAATGCTAATGAAACCGATATAGATAGCTACTGGCTGGTGAACCTTCGCGCGGGGGATGGTTGGCAACTGGGACGTGATACACGCTTAAACGCTTATGTGGGCGTGCGTAACCTGTTTGATCAAGAGCACTATGCCAACGTTCGCTTGAACGGCACCTATGGTCGTTACTATGAACCGGCACCGGGGCGCAGCGTATACGGTGGGGTGGAAATGCGCTTCTAAGCCCGTGGTTTCAAGCCTTCGGCTTTAATCGGCGAAGGCTTCGGTAATGGTCATGAGACTAGACGGCAACGACAGCGGGCAGCCCAAGGGCTGCCCGCTGTGTTATGACGAGACGATGAGTAAACGCTTATTCAGGTAGTGCGTACCCGATAACGTAATCGCCCATTTTAGTTCCGAAGGTGCCGTGACCACCCGCCGTGACCACAACGTACTGACGACCATCGGCGCCGGTATAGGTCATGGGAGTGGCTTGGCCACCGGCGGGCAAGCGTGCTTTAAAGAGTTCTTCACCCGTGGTGATGTCGTAACCACGCAGGTACTGGTCCAGCGTGCCCGACATAAAGACAACGCCGCTGGCGGTGGAGAGCGGGCCGCCTAGTGCCGGAACACCCACCGGCAAACCAATTGGCAAATCAAAGGGCATGCTGTCACGCGTAGTGCCGTTGCGGTGCTTCCACACGACCTCGGCATTTTGCAGATCAATACCCGCTACATCGCCCCAAGGCGGTGCCTGGCAGGGCAAATCAAAGATCGACAGCAGCGGCCCTAGTTCAACGGCGTACGGGGCTCCTGCGTTTGGCTGTAGCCCTTGTTCGCTGGCAGAACCCTGGCCTTCTTCAACCTCATCACGAGGAATCAAGCGCGAGATAAATGCCAAGTACTTGGCCCCGGTGAAGAGCGCCTGGCGCTCAGGGTCAACCGTGACGCCGCCCCAGTTCATCACCCCGACGTTGCCCGGGTAGATGATACTGCCTTCAAGCGAGGGTGGCGTGTACTGGCCTTCATAGCGCAGTGAGTTGAACTGAATACGGCACATCATTTGATCAAACGGTGATGCACCCCACATGTCGCGCTCGGTCAGCGGTGGGGGTAGCAGATTGAGTGCCGAACGAGGCTGAGTTTCTGCTGTCCAGTCGCCTTCAATGGCGCCCTGGGGCGCAGGGGTTTCTTCAATCGGCACGATCGCTTCGCCGGTTTCCCGGTTAAGTACGTAAAGGCTGCCCTGCTTTGTCGGCTGAATCACCGCGGGTTGAACGCCGTCACTGGTCGCCAAATCAATCAGTACGGGTTGGGCGGGCATATCCATATCCCACAGGTCGTGATGAACGAACTGATAGACCCAAGCAACCTGGCCGGTTTCGAGTTCAAGCGCCACCAAGCCTGCGCTGTAGATTTCATCGTTTTCGGTACGGTCCGCGCCATACTGGTCGGGCGTTGCATTGCCCATTGGTAGGTACACCAGCCCCAGCGTTTCATCAACGCTAATGGGCGCCCATACGTTGGGCGAGTTGCGCGTGTAGGTTTCGTTATCGGCAAGCGGTTCTGTTTCTTCCGGGTTGCCGCTATCCCAGTTCCATACCAGCTCGCCAGTGCGCACATCAAAGGCGCGGATAACGCCTGACGGTTCATCGGTTGAACTGTTATCCGTCACGTGGCCGCCCAGGATGACGAGGTTCTCGGTCACGGTGGCGGGGGAGGTTGAGTAGTAGCCGCCTGGGTCGAAGCTGCCGATGTTGCGGGTTAGATCAACTTCTCCGTTTACCCCAAACCCTTCACAAGGCTCTCCGGTGTCGGCATTCAGGGCGATCAAGCGGGCATCGGCGGTGGGCAGATAGAGACGGCGTGGGCACATCACATCGGTTTGGCTAATAATTGCCGAGGGAGCATTGTCAGCATCATCTGCAGCGGTTTCGGTCAAACCACTAAGAAGGGCAATGTCGATATCAAAGGCGCTGGCATCCGCAAAGAGTTCAGACGCTTGAGCGCTTGTGGCATTTTCGCTAGTGCTTTGGGCGCCTGCCTCGCTCGCATCATTCGTACCGCTGTCTGCGTAGTTGGCAGCATCATAGTACGCCAGGCCTCGGCAGGTCATGTGCGCCCAGCCCGAGAAGTTGTCGGCACCCTGGGTGCTGATTTGCGGGTCAAACTCCCAGAGGGTTTCGCCGGTTTCGGGTGAAAGCGCCATTGCGCGGCTGTGGGAGGTACAGATATACAGGCTGTCGTTAACTTTTAACGGCGTATTCTGGTTGGTAATTTCGGGAGGGGCGTCGGGCCCCGCCTGGTCACCGGTCTGAATGCGCCATACCTCTTCCAGTTGGCCGATGTTTTCAGGGGTGATTTGACTTAACGACGAGTAGTGCGTACCCGCGTTGGTGCCGCCATAGGCAGGCCAGTCGTCGCCGGCTACTTGAGCGGGGTTGACGCTCTCACTACCCGGAGTGTTGTTATTGGCAAGCGTACCACCAATGGTCGTGGGGTCATCAAATTGGCTGGCGATAGCCACCACAATAGCGGCTGCAATGCTGGCGGTCAGAGCGAGACTTCCGCCTCGTGAACGAAGCGGCTTTCGCCACCAGGGAAGCAGCATAATGATGCCGATGAGCGCAAGAATGGCGACGCGGGGAACCAGCTGCCACCAGTCCAGGCCAACTTCCCATAGTGCCCAAAGAAGCGTCGCTATTAAAACTAGCGCATAAAGCCAAAGGGCAGCGCCCCTGCGCATAGCGAGTAAAATACCGGTGGCGGTAATACCAATGCCAACGATCAAATAGTAGGCGCTTCCGCCGAGGCTAATGAGTTTGCCGCCGCCTACCGCTAACGCCAGGCCTGCAACAATAAGTAAGAGGCCTAGCAGTAAGGCAGGCCATTTCCCGCGTGCTCGCGTATTTTCATCCATGAGTGTTCCCCCTGTTTATTACGTTTGACAGCTTATTACGTTTGATAGCTGTTGATGACTAGGCTTGGTACCGGCTCCGACGGGGTTTACCCATCAAACAGGTGACTGCGCTGCGCCGAAAGTACCAGTAATGGATGTGAACTGATCAAACGGCGTTTGATAGCGCATAAAAAAGCCACGCTATAAAGATAGCGTGGCCATGGTGTGTTGCTACTATTTATTAGATTTGCGCAGAAAACCCCGTACTTTTAGTGTGGGGATGTCGAGCGCGTCGCCCGTCAGGGCGACTTGTTGGGGCGGTTTTGTTCCTCAATGTATTGACGGATTACCGATATAGGCGCACCGACTGCCAGTTCTAGCTTCTTGTTTAGTGTCCATGGACCGCTTATGCTCCAAAGCATGAAGCAGACCAAGACCTTGAAGGTTCGAGTCAAAGACAAGCACGTCGACCAGCTCAATCGTATGGCGCGCAACGTGAACTTTGTCTGGAACTACCTCAACGAACTGAGTTCACGAGCGATTCGTGAACGCGGTCTGTTTCTATCGGCCTACGATATGCACCCCTACACAAAAGGTGCAGGCACGGACCTGGGGCTGCACAGCCAAACGTTGCAGGAAGTCGCCCGTGAATACACGACACGCCGCAAACAGTTCAAGAAGTCGCGGTTGGCATGGCGCAAGTCCGGCGGTGTTCGTCGCTCACTCGGCTGGATTCCAGTGAATACCGGCGCGGCCAAGTGGAAGAACGGTCAAGTGTTCCACAACGGCACCTACTTCAAGGTCTGGGATAGCTACGGTCTTGGCCAATACACATTTCGTTCAGGCAGCTTCAATGAAGATGCCCGAGGCCGTTGGTACTTTAATGTCGTGGTTGAGGTGAATATTCCGCCTAATCAGGCCCAGGGTGAGGTTGGTATTGATCTTGGCCTTAAAGATACCGCGACATGCAGCGACGGCCAAAAGCTGGAGGCAGGACGCTTCTACCGTGACCTTGAAGCCAAACTGGCAGCCGCCCAACGAGCGGGCAATAAGCGGCGTGTGAAAGCGATCCACGCCAGGATCAAGAATCGTCGCAAGGATGCCAATCACAAGTTCAGCCGTCAGCTGATCAGCCAGTACGGCACAATCGTAGTAGGTAATGTCAGCGCCTCAAAGTTGACAAAAACCAGGATGGCCAAGTCAGTGCTGGACGCTGGCTGGTACCAGTTGAAGACGATGCTGGAATACAAATGCGATCACGCAGGCACCGTCTTCAAGGAAGTCAATGAAGCCTACACCACCCAGACCTGCTCGAATTGTGGCGCACTGCCCAGGGAAAGGCCGAAAGGTATCGCAGGTCTTGGAATAAGAGACTGGATATGCAGCGAGTGTGGTGCCTCGCATGACCGGGATGTGAATGCAGCCCGTAATATCCTAAGTCTTGGGGCAGGACGTTGCCCTCAAGCAGTTGGAATCCCCCGACTTTAGGCGGGGGAGGACGTCAATCATTCTAACACGGTGTTAGCGCTCTAGTGCCACTAGCATCTTGCCAGTATTGCCACCTTTGAACAGCTCCAAAAACGCATCCGGTGTGCTCTCCAGGCCCTCTTTAACCGTTTCCTTGTAATCAATTTTACCCGCCGTTACTTGGGGAGCCACTTCCTTGAGGAACTCAGAGTAGTGATCCCAATGGTCTGCCACAATAAATCCTTGCATCTTCGCTTTGCGTACAAGCATTTGAGACAGATTGCTGGGGCCTGGCGTGGGTTTTTCGGCGTTATAACTTCCGATCATGCCGCAGACCGCAATACGAGCGCCCTCATTTAGCTGGCTTAATGCGGCTTCCAGGCAAATGCCACCCACATTTTCAAAATAAACGTCAATGCCTTCGGGGCTGGCCAGCTGTATCGCATCGCTTAACTCGTGAGCGCTGCGGTCGCGGTAGCTAACGGGCTCAACACCCAACGACTCAAGCCACGCAAGCTTATGCGCTGCACCTGCAATACCGACCACGTGACAACCCTTGGCCTTGGCAAGTTGAACCACTAGTGAGCCCACCGCACCGCTGGCAGCACTTACCAACACATTGTCGCCAGGGCGGCACTCGGCAATGCGGTTAAGGCCGGTCCAGGCAGTCATGCCAGGCATGCCCAATACCCCAAGATATGCCTGCTCGGGTACATCAGCGTTGGGTAGTGGATAAACGCCTGATGAAGAGATCTGAGCGATATCGCGCCAGCCGCCCATATGGCTAACAATATCGCCCTCTTTTAAGCGTTCATCGTTGGAGGCAATAACTTCGCCTATTGCGCCACCTTCCATTGGCTGACCCAACCTGAACGGTGCGACATACGTATGTTGCCCGCTCATGCGGCCGCGCATGTAGGGGTCTACCGAGAGCCAGCGGTTGCGAATACGCACTTCACCTGGGTTGAGATCAGGAAGTGATTGGGAGTCCAGAGTGAACAGTTCACGTTCGGGTAAGCCGTTGGGGTAATCGGATAGGGTAAAGAAATGAGACTTCATGCATAGCTCCTGTCACGTGAAAGCGTATTAACGTACTTGAAACAGATGTACTTGAAGCATAGAGATCATTACCTTGCGCGCAAGTTCGTTTTTTTTGAAGTCATTTATGGGGTAAGCCAAGTTTTTAAAACACCAGGCAAGAACTGGAGGCAAAAAAACAGGGCGCTCAAATGAGCGCCCTGTAAGGTTCAGCGAAGTACAGAAGTGATGTGTCGTTGAGCGGCTAAGGGGTACCACACACTTAGGGGGTGTGCTATCCGTTAATCCAGCAACGTTACCATGACCGGGGCTACTCCCTGGTTCAGCATGCCCAATGTGCGTGCTGCTCGTTTGGATAGATCAATAATCCGCCCTTTTACAAAGGGGCCGCGGTCATTGATCAGCACTTCTACTTCTTGCCCTGTATCAGGGCGGGTTACCAGCACTTTCGTCCCAAACGGTAAGCTAGGATGAGCAGCGGTGAGTGCCTGCTGGTCAAACGCTTCTCCGCTGGCAGTGAGTGCGCCTTGAAAGCGATCACTGTAGTAGGAAGCAACGCCTTCCTGTATATCTGTGTCGTTGGCAAACGCGCTATTTGCTGTCATGGCGATAAGCAGGACAGCTAAACAACTCGTTCGAAATAGTCGTGTAGGGGCTCCCATTGGAGTACCTCAGTTATTCGTATCGAGAGTCTCGCAAGCATCAATGAGGTGCCGGATAGGCGAAGGGATGGTAACGCGCTCTTTCAGAGTCAGCAAGCTTTAAGACGTTCGGTGCAATTGACCCCAAAGTTGCGTGTTTTTTGATGTTCCCGTTATGACCTTGCATTTCAGGGGGTTAACGGGAGATGGCGAAATATGAGTAAAGTTCTTTTGGTACATTAAAATGATACCGCTCATTGAGCATTTTACTTACCATTACGTATTATTCATCTTGCTGAACGACCCATCCTTCCGTCATTGATCAAGGACGCCCTAATGGCTAAATCCTCTCCTTTTGCGCTAATCGTGGTTGCGGTAGGGGGAGCTGTTGTCGGCTTTTTAGCTGCACAGACTCTGTCTTCCGATGCTTCTTCCTCTTCCTCTTCCTCTTCCTCGGTGGCGTCTCAATCCGCCGAACAAACACCAACCGCAGATGCACTGGTGGGGCTGGATAGCGTTACGCTTGGCGAGCGACTGCGTGGGGAAATTACGGCCAGTGACCTGCTTAATGGCAATGATGGAAGCCGCTATGACCGCTACATGATGACGCTTGATGAGAGTGACCTGGTTGAGTTTAGTTTGCGCGGTGCCCTGAATGGTATCGTAGCGCTTTATGATGATCAGCTTCAGCTGTTGAGCGTAGCGCCTACTGCGCGCCACCGTATTGAGCAAGCGGGGGATTACATGGTGGTGGTCAGCGGTGCTGATAGCAGCAGTTATGGCCCTTATACGCTGAACAGCCGAGTGGTTGAACTAAGCGATAGCACGGTATTGGCCCTTGATGCTCCACTGGACAGCTGGTTGGATGGCTCCTCCAGCGAGTATACGCTGACCATCGAAGAAGCTGGCATGTATCAGTTGGAAATGCGTTCCGATGAATTTGATGCGTATCTTGAGCTTAGCGGGCCAAATGGCTATTTCCGGGAGGACGACGATAGCGCGGGTAATTTGGACGCCCGAATTTCAGACTTCCTGGTGCCGGGTGACTACACAGTGACGGCGCGCACATCTTATAACGAAGGTGCTGGCCTTTTCACGCTTACTGCTGAGTCGCGCGAATTACCCGGCGATGGCGAGCTGCGCAACGACGGTAGCATTGTGCCAAATGACTCATTAAATGGTTTGTATAGCGGCCAGAATCTTAGCTATCAGGTTGAAATTGAAGAAGCAGGCATGTACCAGATTGACATGATGTCTGATGATATTGATGCTTACCTGGTGCTCGAAGGTCCTGATGGCTATTACCGTGAAAATGACGATGGCGGTGATAATCTGAATGCCCGTATTGCTGATTTTTTTGAGCCCGGTACTTATCAGTTAACGGCGCGCACTGCTTATGGCAGTGATAGCGGTTTGTTCAGGATTACCTTGGAACCGCAAGAGCTACCTGAGGGGATCGAGCTGCGTAACAGCGGTGCAATCACGCTTGGCGAAACGTTAAACGGTTGGTATACCGGTGAGTCACTGGTGTACGAGCTTGAGCTAGCCGAAAGCTCATTAGTCACCATCAATATGCGCTCCAGCGACTTTGATGCTTATCTGGAACTTGAGGGCGAAGGTGTAGCTGTTAGTGATGACGATGGTGGTGCCGGTACCGATGCGCAACTGCAACAGCAATTGCTGCCGGGCACCTATACGGTCATTGCGCGTGGCTTTAGCACGGCGAGCAGCGGTTTGTTTGAACTTGACGTAACCGCTGAACCGGCACAAATGCAGCCCAACATGTAATTGATTACGCTATTTTAAGCTGTTGTGCCTCTCCTTGGTGGGCAAGGGCGCTTAAGTATGACTAAACTCAACTTGGCGCCCTACAAAATGCCTTACAAGGAGATAAAATATGCTTCGTTGGAAAATGAGTGTATGTCCCATCGCGGTTCTGCTGCTAAGTGGCTGCCAATCGGCTGATGCTGAAACGGCCGATATCAGTGCCCTCGCATACCAGCCATTGGATAAGCAGTATTCATCTCCTGATTGTCAGGATGAGCATTGTTCAACGGTGAAGATATCTGCATTAACATTCCCTGATAACCCCGCATTAACAGAGCAGGTGCAAGAGCGCCTGCTTGCGCTTGCCTTGGGTATAACCGATGGCGACGACACGCCCGCTGACGACTGGGATCACTTCGCTGATGAGTTTTTTCATCGTGCTGAAGAGGACAATACCAGGCTGCCTCACCCGATGGCGAGTGAAGCACAGCTGAGTGCCAGTGTGTTTTCCCGTCAGAACGACCTTCTGGTGCTTGAGCTTGATAGCTATGTGATTTATGCAGGCCAGGCCCACGGTTTGCCATCCACGCAATTTATGGTCATTGATGAGCGTTTGGATGAGGTGGTTACTCTCGATGATATGCTCATGGCTGGCGGTCAGGAGGGCTTTGATGAAGCGTTAGCCGAGGCTCATGAGCGTTGGTTGAGTGAGCAGGATGTGGGTGAAGATTTTGCGTCCAGTTGGCCATTTACTAACAGCACCAACGTGGCACCGCTTGAAAAAGAGTGGATGGTAAAATACAACGTGTACGAAATTGCTCCCTATGTGATGGGGCAGCCTGAGTTAACGATCCCTGTTGAGGAATTAAAAGGGATAGTTGAACCTCGTTATTTAGGCCAATGATAGTTGTTAGCGCCATTGGCTTTATAAGGCAATAAAACAGTGGCTGTGGCAGGCAGGAGCACACTGGAAATACACCATCATTCTAAAGCTTCTGCTCTGCTGCCTACTATTAACAATAAAAAGGCATGGATGGCGATGAATCAATCAATGGAAGCACGCCGCTGGGTGTGTTTAGTTATCGTAAACGCGGAAGGAAAATTCTCAGCCAGCTTACCGTTGGTGGACGCTAGCTGAGATGAACGGTGACGCCGATGATGTGTTTAAGCCGAGCTGGCTGCCGGCGCTTATGGCAGGCGTGCTGCTTAGCGAGCCGCTTCTAAACGTCTTCACCGGCCAGCGTTTAAGCAGCCCGCCACTACCAGCAGCGCCGCGGTGGGTAAGCGCCAATCCAGTACGCTAACGCCCGCAAGTACCAGTAAAAGACCCGCTAAAATGGGCACGCCATAGGCAAGGCTGCCGACCAGGCTTGCATGCCCCCAGCGCAGGGCTTTATCCCAGGCCACCATGGCGATTCCGTAAGGCCCTAACCCCAATGCAACACCTGCCAGCAGCGCTTCACTGCTGGGTAGAACCAGCTGGCCTTCCATCCCGATACTGGCAAGCGTTGCGATGGCGCAGGCAATCAGCAGCAGGCGAGGAAGAAGCGGCGTAATGCACACGGGTGCGGCTTGGCTTAACCATGAATAGAGTGCCCAGCAGCAGGCGGCAAGCAAGGCGAGCCCATAGCCCAGTGTTGCTCCCCCCAGGCCATTACTTAATGCCTGCGGCACGAGCAAAATGGCGGCACCTGAAAAGGCAACCAGTGCCCCGGTAATACCTGCCAAGCGTATCCGACCAAAGCGACTCCACTGGCTTAACAACACGAAAAGTACTGGCCAGGTGTAAGTGATAAGCGCAGCCTCGGCCGCAGGCGCAAGGCGCATGCCGATGAAGTAAGTGCTTACTGCGCCCAGTATCAACAATGGGATGCCTACCCAGATGCCTAACTGCCAGTTCAGGCTGCAGCGGGTGGTATTTACGCGGCGGCTTAGCGGCAGTGTGGCAAATGCGCCAGCTAATAGTGTTAAAGCGGTTAGCTGCAGGGGCGAAGAAGTGTGAGCTCGTTCAGCAAGCAAGGGGGCCACGCTCCACAGGATGACAGCCACTAACGCGGCGCCAACGCTATACCAACGAGGAAACACAATAGGGGAGTGTGTACGTTGCATGAATGATCTCCTTGCCTGGAACATATGCAATGCAGCATACTCGCCAATAACACATCACAATATCAATCTCTTATGATTGTTTTGATCAATTATGGTGATATATGCGGGCGCCAACGTTAGACCTCACGTTGCTACGTACGCTAGTAGCGATTGCCGATACCGGTAGCGTCACGGCGGCGGCTAAACGGCTGGATTACACGCAGTCCACGGTGAGTATGCAGCTTCAGCGTCTGGAGGCTCAGCTGTCGCTCAGCCTGCATGAACGCGATGGGCGACGTATCCGGTTTACACCTGACGGTGAGCGATTACTTACTCACGCTCGGCGTATTCTGGCGCTTAATGACGAAGCATGGGGCGATATGCAGGCCCAACAGGTAACCGGGGATCTGACACTGGGAATACCAGAAGATTACGCATCGCTGTTGCCATCGGTATTTGCTTACTTTCACCAGCTTTATCCAGCGGTGGGGCTAAAGGTTATTTGCGGAACAAGCGCCCACTTGGTTGACCAGGTAAAAGCTGCTGAGCTTGATTTAGCTCTGGTGACGCGCCAACGTAATTCGCCCGGAGGCGATGTTATCCGCCGTGAGCCGCTGGTCTGGGCGGTGGGCGTTAACCAACAGCCGTTACTCAGCGACCCTATCCCGCTGGCGCTTTACTCGCCAGGCGCCGACGTGTTTCGGGAAGTCGCCGAGCAGGCGCTGCATGGCGCCGGGCGTAACTGGCGGGTGGCGTATACCAGCCAGTCGATGGCGGGGTTGGCACCGATTGTCATTGCCGGGCTTGCCGTTGTCGTGGTGACACGCAGCATGTTGACACCTTCACTGCGCCCGCTGGATGAAAGTAGCGGCCTGCCCGCCTTGCCCATGATCGAGCTGGCGCTGCACCGTGCGCCTCATCGGCCATCCGAGCCAGCTCGGCGCTTGGGCGAGTTGATTCGTGAACAGCTAGCGGCCCCCAGCGAGGCGCTATAAGATCAAGTGTAAAGCGTTGAATGATTAATCGACTTAATATAGCTAGACTAAACGCCATATAACGTTGCTGCCAGGAGTGCTCAATGCACGAATTGGATCACTACATTTATCCACACCGGGTGCTGCATTGGCTGGTGGCCGTCGCCGTGCTACTTGCTCTGGCCAGTGGCTTAACCATCGGAACGATAGGGTATGAACGTACGGTGGCGCTGGTAGGCAACACGCTCACTAACCTGCTTTATACCAGTCATAAAACACTGGGTTTAACGATTTTACTGCTAATGACACTGCGCATTATTACTCGCGTGGCGTTTGTCGTGCCTGACCACGACCCGCCCTTGAATGCGTTTGAGCGTATTGTCAGTACGAGCGTGCATCACCTGCTTTATTTGGCGTTGGTGATGATGCCGCTGCTGGGTTGGGTTGCGACCGCCAGCGGTGGGTATCCGGTTGAGTTTTTTCAGTGGCACCTGCCTGCGCTGATCAGTGAACGCCCAGCGCTTTCTGACCAGCTCTACACATGGCATGGACGTCTTGGCTGGGCCATTGTGGTGTTAATCGTTTTGCACGTGGCGGGAGCGTTATTTCATTGGCGGGTAAAGCGCGATAATGTCACCAAACGTATGAGCCTATTCGACTAGGTTTCAAACGACTAGGTTTCAAACGACTGGGTTTCAAGCGACCAGGTTTCAAGCCCAAACCCTCGCAGGGAGCGATGATATATGGGCCTACAGATCGCTTTCATTATCGGTTTGGCCGCCGTGCATATCTTTGCCAGCAGGCTTCGAAAGCTAAGTGCTGTACCTCGCAGCGCTTGGCTTTCATTAGCAGGTGGCGTCTCGGTTGCTTATGTCTTTATTCATATATTTCCTGCCCTTCGCGATGCCCACGAAACCATTAACGCCCATGGGCTGCTGAAGGTGCTGGAGCATAATGCCTATATCGTGGCGCTCATTGGGTTGGCGGTATTTTATGGGCTTGAGCAAGCCGCGACATGCGTTTGTGGCCGGTGGTATTGTGCTTAATATGTTGAAAGAGGAGTTGCCGGAAGACCGCCATAGCCGCTTTTGGCCTTTTGCGTTAGGCGCGCTTATTAGTACCGTGCTGCTGGTGTTTTCGTAGCGTTTTTTTAAAGTGTCCAACCGGTGCCAAGTCTTGGGTTTAGACAGGCTTTTGATCCTTGCTGGCAATATGGGTGGCCCGCCACACGGTGCTGGGTGTTGCTCCCTGCTCAAAATCTGCACAGCTATCCACGCGTGTTAACACATACGGTTCGCAGGTAATTCGTAGTTCACCCTGCTGACTGGGCGTTTGCCACGTGACGCTTACCTGGCAGGCCGAAGGCGGCTCAGTGAGCGTCACGTGGCTCACACTTGGTTCGCTGATAGATCCGTGATCATTGAGCCAGTTCAGCGCCGCTACTTGGGCGCATTGCTGTACGGGCGTAAGGTCCGCGCCGCCGCGATAACAGGGTAGGTAAGGGCGATTGGCTGCTTCGGCATCCAGCAGGCGCGGCAGGTGTTCTTCACTGATTCGCCCGTATTTGCGCCGCTGGGGAAATACGATAACGCTGGCGGCCAGCCGACAACCACCCAGGTGAGTACTTTGCCAGATATCAAACGGATGAGCATGCTGCAGAGCCTGCTCGTCAAGCGCCTGATACGTTTTAAAGCCAAACTTGGCGCAGCACTTGTCTTTTTTACCGTGAGTACAACACAGGATCAGTGAGCTCTGTAGCGATGCTGTGTACCAGTGCTCAAGCGTGGTGTTATGGGTCAGTGCGGTGAGAAAGTTAAGTAGCTCATTGCGGGGCACGTCATAGATGGCCCCTTCGGGCAGCAAGAAAACTCTGTGCTGATGGGACGGCTGATCGCGGCGATGGATAAGGTTAATGCGCCGCCCGTTGCCTGCAATGTTATTCACCGCCTCCTGTACCGCCTCTGACATATCGCTGGCATGGCGCATGCCGCGTCCCCATTTCTTGCTAGGCCAGCTAATCAGTAAATTACGTTCGGCGTGAGCGCCGTTGCCCGCTAATGGGTCGCCTATGGCAGCACTCTCGACGCTGCAAAATAATGACGCCGCGCTCATAGCGATGCCGTGGCGGTTAACGGGTTATTAGGCAGGCGAGTAGCCGGTGTTGAGCAGTGACCAACGCTGGGTACGCAGACCAGCCGCTGACTGTAAGGATCGCGGATAACGTGAGCATTCAGATCAAAGACCTGCTTCAGGTTATTACGGGTAAACACGTCTTCAGGCTGGCCGCTGTGAACAATTTCGCCGTTACACAGCATTACCAGCCGGTCAGCATAAGCCGCCGCAAGGTTAAGGTCGTGTAAAACCACTAACAGCGTGCGGCCTTTGTCATGGGCGAGGCGCACCAGTAACTCAAGTACATCCACCTGGACTTTTAAATCCAAGAAGGTAGTGGGTTCATCCAGCAAAATCAGTTCGGTTTCCTGCGCGAGTACCATGGCAATCCAGCAGCGCTGGCGCTGACCGCCTGAAAGCGCATCAATCGAGCGGTGAGCAAAGTCGCTCACGTCGGCCGTTTGCATGGCGTCCTGTACGGCCCGCTCATCTTCTGCCGACCACTGGCGAAAACGCCGTTGATAGGGAAAGCGGCCCAGGCTAACAAGCTCGCGGACCGTCATGCCGTCAGGTGTCGTTGGGCTTTGCGGTAAAATACCCAGTTTGCGCGCCACATCACGGGTGGCGTGCTGATGGATATCTTGCCCATCCAGAATGACCTGGCCACGTTCGGGGGTCAGCGTGCGTGCCAGAGTTTTCAGGAGGGTCGATTTGCCGCTGCCGTTAGGGCCCAATAAAGCAGTAACACGGCCTGTCTCAACCGTGAAATCGACGTCTTTTAAGACGGGCCGGTCAGCATAACCTGCCGTCAGGTTGATACCGCTAAGCCGCTGTTCGGGCATGGATATTCGCTGCCTTTTAGTGATAATCATTTGTATCTATGCGGCCAAGTGTGGCATTGTCGCAAGCTTTCTGTCTACTCCAATGAGGCCCTCTTTGCCGGGCTTAGGTGGGTCATGCGTTTTTTTTATGTAATGTTAGCCCTGCTTGGCGGTTTATTGACCAACGCTGCTGCTGGAGATGAGCCCGCTCGCCGGGTGGTGCATCCGTTCGGGGAAACCCTTATCGAAGGCAAGCCTGCGCGGATTGTGTCGCTGTATCAGGGAGCAACCGATACCGCACTGGCCTTGGGCGTTACGCCCATCGGTGTAGTGGAATCCTGGGTCGAGCGCCCTATGTATCACTACTTGCGCGATGCGCTGCCCGAGACGGTGCGTTATTTAGGCCTTGAAACCCAGCCTGACCTTGAAGGTGTCGCTGGCCTTCGGCCTGATCTGATTGTCGGTGCCGACTATCGCCATGAGCTTGTTTATCCGCTGTTATCGCGAATGGCGCCAACTGTGATTGTAAATACTGGACTCGATTTTAAAGCCCTGCTTACCCTTGTGGGGGCTGCAACCGATCGCGAAGACGCCGCGCAACAGCTACTCATCCAGTGGAATACCCGAGTGGCTGATTTTAAGCGCCAGATCTCAGCCAAGCTGGGCGATGCCTGGCCCCAGCGAGTGGCGATTGTCAGCGTGCGAGCTGATCACGTACGGCTTTATTATCACGGCTTTGCGGCCAGTATTCTTGCCGAGCTCGGGTTCAGCTTGCCTGATAAGCAGGGTAGAGACAGCTGGGGGATCAAGCTTAGCAGCCGCGAAGGCATACCCGCACTTGAGTCCGACGTCATGTTTATGTTCCTGCAGGGCGCTGAGGCGTCCGTCGCGTATACCCTGGCGCAGTGGGCGCAGCATCCTTTGTGGCAAAACCTTACCGCCGTGCGTAATGACCAGGTGTTTGAAGTCGACCCTGTAACGTGGAATATGGGCGGCGGCATTATCGCGGCCAATCATTTGCTGGATGAGCTTTACGCCCATTACCGGCTAGCTCCTTTTTATCCTGAGGAGGGCGTACGTGTTAATCACCCATAGCGCTAAGGGCTGGGGGATGCTCACAAGCGCAGCACTAATGCTGGTGGCTTTTTGGCTGAGCCTTGCGATAGGCCAGATCGAGATGGAGTGGTCCGCTGTTTTCAACGCATTGACGGCCTATCAGCCGGGCAATATTGATCATCTTATTGTGCGTACTGAGCGTTTTTCACGCACGGTGATCGCGGCGTTAGTGGGGGCAAGCCTTGCCGTGGCAGGCGCGTTAATGCAGACCTTAACCCGTAATGCGTTAGCCGCCCCGAGCGTGCTGGGCATTAACGCTGGGGCCATGCTGCTATTGGTGGTGGCAAGCACGTGGTGGGGCTTAAAGTCGCCGTTTGCCTTGGTGTGGGTGGCCTTTTTGGGTGCCGGAGGAGCGGCATTTCTGGTGTATCTATTGGGGCGTAGCCCTGGGCGAGGGCTTTCTTCGGTGCGGGTGGTTCTTGCGGGTGTGGCCATGACGGCGCTGTTTGTTTCACTCGCTCAGGGTGTGCTGATTGCCCATCAGGACCAGTTTGAAAGCCTGCTCTTTTGGTTGGCAGGCTCGGTCGCCGGGCGCGAATTAAGCGCTGTTACCCCGCTATTGCCGCTTTTTGGTGCGGCACTGCTGCTCTGCGCTTTGCTATGCCGTTCCCTGAACCTGCTGGCGCTGGATGATGAAGTCACCACTGGCTTGGGCCAGCGCACCGGTACCATTAAACTTTTAACCGGAAGCGCGGTGATCGTACTGGCCGGTGGAGCGGTGGCTATCGCCGGCATGATTGGCTTTGTAGGACTGATTGTGCCGCATATGGTGCGCGGGATTTTTGGCCGTGATCATCACTGGGTATTGCCGGGCTGCGCCTTATTGGGCGCAAGCTTATTGATGTTGGCGGACACCGGCGCACGAGTGTTAATGCCCCCACAGGAAGTGCCGGTGGGCATTATGACCGCGCTGCTCGGAACCCCGTTTTTTCTCTACCTGGCTCGGCGCAGGAGCCTTGGCTTATGATCGCACAGCCACGTCTTTGCGCTTTAAAACATAGCGATGCGCATCAATCTCGCTGCGTGGTGGCCGTGCTTAGTGTCATACTCCTGGCAAGCCTGCTGCTCTCGGTATCACTGGGCAGTCAGCCCACGGCTTTTATGGATGTGCTGCACGGGTTGATACGCCCCCAGCACAGTGATATCCAACTGATACTGTATGAGCTGCGCCTGCCAAGGACACTGCTGGCCATCTTCGTTGGGGCAGCCCTGGCGGTGTCTGGGCTGATACTCCAGAAACTGGTGCGCAACCCCTTGGCTTCCCCGGATGTCATCGGGATCAGTAGCGGTGCATCGGTGGCGGCGGTGCTGGTGTTAACGTTGGGGGCGGGCGTGATCAGTGAGCGTTGGCTACCGCTCGCCGCCATGGCCGGGGCGTCACTCGTTGCGCTGGGTATCGTTACGCTTGCCTGGTCGCGCGGAGTAACGCCGACACGCCTGGTGCTGATGGGAATCGGTATTGCGGCGGCCTTGGGCGCCGTTACCACGCTGTTGCTGGTCTTAAGTACCGATACTTCAGCCATGCATGCGTATATCTGGATGACCGGCAGCCTGTATGCGACGCAGTGGCCAGCGGTAATAGGCATGGTGTCTTGGGTCGCTTTGGGCCTGCCACTGGCCTTCGTGATGGCGCGCCAGTTGGATGTATTATCGCTGGGGGATGAACTGGCGATTGGCCTGGGGTCACAGGTCACGATGAGTCGTTTAAAGCTATTGGGCTTAAGCGTGATCTTAACCGGGGCGGCGATTGCCTATGCGGGAGGGCTAAGCTTTATCGGCCTGATAGCACCGCACATCGCGCGGCGCCTGGTGGCTAATCGCACAACCGCATTGCTGCCGGTTACCGCGCTCATCGGCGCACTATTACTGCTGTATGCGGACTTAATCGGCCGGCTTGCGTTTTTGCCCCGCGACTTACCGGCGGGCATCTTTGTGGCTGGTATCGGGGCGCCTTTTTTAATCTATCTGCTTTATCGCTGGCAGCGTCATTAATCTTAAGCCATATAACTAATTAATCCTTGGCTATGTACCGATAGGCCGCAGATAAAAAAAGGCGACCCCCAAGAGGCCGCCAATCGATCGCTAGAAGGAATACTAGAACAGCGCAGGTGATAGAAAATAGTGGTTAAAAATCGACGCTATAGCCCAGCGTAAAAGTACGTCCGCGACCAGTGAAATAGTAGTCGTCACTGACGCGCGCCGCTTGGGAGTAATAGGTCAGGTACTGCCGGTCAAACATGTTTTCGATACCGAAGCTCGCTCGGCCCAAGGGTAGTTGGTAAGTGAGAGCGGCATCCACCAGGCTGTAGCCATCGAACTCAAGTTCAGGGTCGTCGACGCTGCGGTTAAAGTAATGCGTGCCTTGCAAATGGCTTGATAGCTGATTGTTCCATGCCGCCGACCAGGAAAGCTTGAGCGTGCTGGGCGCGATATTGATCCCGGTAAGCTCGGTATCGACCTGGCCATCGCCGGTAGTATCCGATTTACCCTCGGCATAGGTATAGCTGGCCTTCAGCGTATGGGCGTCGGTAACCTGCATATCGCCGCTAATCTCAACGCCACTAATTTCGGTTTTCTCCCGGCTGCCTACCCACACGCCGTTATCCTGGGTTAAACGCTCGCCGTAATCCGAGTTGGATTCGTAATAGCTAAGCTCAAGCCCATAACGTCCCCAGTCAAACCGAGCGCCGATTTCGCGGTTATCGGTAACGATAGGCTCCAGCTGTAATAGGCTATCAACAGACTGATTGGGGGTTGAAATACTGCGCAGCACGCGACCAACGTCAGGCATGCCAAAGCCTTCCGAGTAATTGGCATAGAGCTGTGCCCAATCGTTAACCTGGAAGACCAGGCCCGCATTAAACAGCGTTTCATCGAAGGAGGGTTTTCCGCCTTCAACGCTCACTAAATCCTGGGTTACGTCGCTACGGTCAAGCGTTGCAAAACTATCCACATCCAGTTTTGCATGCTCATGGCGAACGCCGGTTTGCAGCAATAGCCGATCCGTCAGATCCAGGTCGGTCTGCAGGAACGCGGCAATGTTATTGAATTTGCTGTCCGGCACGTAGGTGCGGCTGGTATGGGTCAGCATCTGGCGCGTTTGATCCTGCAGTAAATCCACCCCGGTGGTGAGCGTTAAGCGGTCATCCCACAGCCCGCCCCGGCTAAGCGTGAACTTGGCGCCCAGCTTGTCTGACTCGTTGCGCGTTTGATCATACAGCGTTTCGCCAGCTTCGCCGGGGTAGGGAAACGTGGTGATGGTATCGAACTGAGCCCGAAACTGTTGGCTGTAAAGCTGGGCATCAAGGGTATTGCCGTACCAGTCGCTATGCGAGTAAGCCGCGCTGATCGTGGTGACTTCGTTATAGCCAGGCTCGCCCAGCGGTGTACCGCGCCTCGCAGTGGTGGGGGTTCCTGCGCTACGGTCGCCCGCAACCGGCACATAGTCATTATGGCCTTCAAGCTCGAAACGATTGACCGAGAGTTCGATATGTTGATCATCGCCCAGCCAGTAGCCGACTTTCGCCAGCACGTCGTAGCTGCGTGAATTTTGCAGCTCGCCTGGGTAGGCAACGCCAATAATCTCGTTGTTACCGTCGAAGAATACGCCGCGCTCGTGGCGTGTAACCGCTGCCAGGTAATCCCAGTTGTCCTGCTGGCCGCTGAGCCGATAATCAATCTGATGACCAAAGCCTTCCGACTCGAAGCGATCATCCGTGGTTAGACGAATGCCAGCATGCTGATTGAAAGAGCCGCTCTCTGCTCGGCGGGTCACGTAGTTAATAATGCCGCCTGTTGCTCCCAAGCCATGCTCGGCACTGGCGCCGTGGATAACCTCTATACGCTCGATCATGCTCAAGTCGATGGTATAGCTGTCTCGGGCGCTGTCACGCAGTGGGTTGGATTGCGGTACACCATCGATTAGAAACAGCGGGGAGCGGCCACGGAAGGTTTCTCCGGCATTGGAAAGCTTTTGGCGACTGGGCGAGTAGGATGGAATCAAATTGCTTAGCACTTGCCCTGGGTCTTGGGTGATTGCCAGCTGCTGCTCGATTTGTTCACGGGTAATGATAGTGACTTTTTGCGCCGTTTCCCCTGCGATGCTCTGGTTACGCGTCGCCGATACCACTAACTCAGCTAGTTCATGGGTAGGCGGCTCCTGAGCGGATGAGTGCGCTGGTTGAGACTGTTGAGCATTGGCCAGCGCAGGCCATAAAAGCAGCGGTAGCAAGCGAGCAGGGGTAAGTGTCGAGCGAATAAACATAGCGATTGGGCCCTTACTGGATAGCATTTTTTCGTTTTAATAAAGAGCGAAGGTCAGTCTTTCAACATAATGGTAATGTTTATCATTGATATGTGTAAATGATTATGTTTTGAGTTGTGGGTAGGGGCTGAAAAATGCAAATGAAAATCACTTTGCGCATTGACTTGACGAGGTAGTCCGTCACAATTCGCTGCCTATCTTTCAGTCAGGAAGCGCTAATGGAGTTGTTGCAGGTTGTCTTTCGTCATTACCGCTGGCCATTTTTAGGTGCCATTGGATTAAGCCTTTTGAGTGCGGGCCTGGGGGTTGGTGTCATTGCCTTTATCAATCAACGTTTGATTGAAGTTGGCAGTCCGCTTTCAGCGCTTCCTCAGTTCTTGGGTTTGCTAATTGTGCTGCTCGTTGTGACGCTGGGGACTCAGTTAGCGATTACCCTGCTGGGTCACTACTTTGTGTATGACCTGCGCACAAGGCTTGTGAAGCGCATTCTGGACACCGATATCGAGCGGCTTGAGCAGTTGGGTAATGCTACGTTGCTGGCGAGTCTTTCAAGCGATGTGCGTAATATCACCATTGGTTTTGTGCGCCTGCCTGAGCTTGTGCAGGGCGCCGTGCTGGCGCTTGCTTCGGTTGTCTATTTGGCGTGGCTTTCACCAAAGATGGTGGTCATTACCGTGATATGGATTGCGGCCACGATGGGAGTGGGCTGGGTGCTGATTTCAAAGGTATATCGGCACTTTAACCTGGTGCGGGAAAGCGAGGATCAGCTCTACAAGGACTACCAATCTGCCATTGAAGGGCGCAAAGAGTTAACGCTCAACCGTGACCGGGCTCAGCGCTTTTTTGATGCCACCTTCACCCGCAATGCGCGCGAGTATCGCTACCATATTATTCGTGCGGATTCGTATCATCTAAGTGCGGGAAACTGGTCCAACATTATGATGCTGGGAGCCATTGGCGTGGTGTTTTTCATGGCCAATGGGCTTGGCTGGGCAACACCTGCCGTTGCCGCTACGTTTGCATTGACGTTACTGTTCTTGCGTACGCCTTTAATTCAAGCCATCGGCGCCTGGCCCACCTTGATAAGCGCACAGGTCGCGTTTGATAAGCTGGCAAGCCTGGAGCTTGCCGAGTATCAGCCGGGCTTTGCAGTTGATGACGCCTTTGCTGCCTGGCAGCGCCTTGAGCTTGTGGATGTGAGCTATCACTATCCTGGCAGTGAGCAGGACGAAGGGTTTCACGTTGGCCCCGTCAACCTGACGCTTGAGCGCGGCGAGCAAGTATTTCTGATTGGCGGTAACGGCAGCGGCAAATCCACCCTGGCGCGCTTGTTAACCGGCTTGTATCAGCCGCAAAGCGGGCATATCAAGGTGGACGGCCAGACGCTGACGCCGGCGCAGTGGCAAGGGTTTCGAGCGCGATTTGCCAGCGTGTTTACCGACTTCCATCAGTTTGACTTGGCGATGGGCCCGGGCGGTAAAAATGCCGACCCTGTGTTGGTGGCTACCTGGCTTGCGCGGTTACAAATGCAGCAGAAGCTGAAGTGGGAGGATAATCGGGTCATTAATACTCAGCTTTCCCAAGGGCAGCGCAAGCGCTTGGCACTTTTACTGGCGATTGCTGAAGAGCGGGATATTTTACTACTTGATGAGTGGGCCGCCGACCAGGACCCTCAGTTCAGACGGCTGTTCTACCGCGAACTATTGCCGTACCTGCGTGATATGGGCAAAACGGTGTTTGCCATCAGCCACGATGATAGCTACTTCGTGCATGCCGACCGTTTATTGGAAATGTCCCAAGGGCAGCTAAGTGAACTAACCGGCGCGCAGCGCGATCTGGCAAGCCAGGATGCGGTCACTCAAATTAACAGTTGAGGTTGAAAATCTGAGGTTAGAAATCTGAAGTTAAAAATTTGAAGTTAAAAAATCTACAGTTAGAAAGCCGTTAGGTGGCCCGCTTGCGGGCCACGCGGTCGCACCCTTCCAGTGGGCAGTTGCTGCACACGCTAAACTCATCCAGCAAATAGCGCAGGCAGCAAAGCTTGCGCACTTGCTTCACCTCATCGCTGCCCTTGGGCGTATACGTGCGTACAGGCTCAAAGAGCGGATTGCGCTGGCCATCAATATGGCGCGATTCCAGCAGCGCTCGGGCAGCACTAAGCGCCGCCTGGTTCACTTCCGGATGTTCAGCAAGTACCTTCACATAGTAATCCAGATAGCCACCGGCGTTGCTCCAGAACACGCGGGGGGCTGCGCCTGAAATGGCGGACAAGCGTTCAATAAGTGGCGCCCAGTGCTGGGTAATCAATTTGGCAAAACGTTCGCTGGTATCCTGAGCGTCCATCAACGCGCCTTCATGGGGCAGCCAAAGCTGTGTTGTACAGCCTTCATCATTCAAAATGACGTGTACGTCATCCAGCTCTACCGGTAGATCACGGTTAAGAAGCAGGTGAGAAGCGAGGGTAGGCACGGTAAGTGCGCTGAAATGCCACTTCGACCACAGCGACGTAATGGCGCGCTTGTCGCCACCCGGGTAGCGAGCAGCGTAGCGCTCCAGGTCCTGTTCCAGCAGTGCTGTATTGCGCCAGCGCGAAGCCTTTACTGCACCGACCGGTGGCGTGCCGCCAATCAAGGGCGGGGTAAACAGCACAAGCGCGCCCTGATAGCAGTCAGCGAGCGAGGGCAAGGTACGGTTCAGGGCTAGCGGTGGCATAACAAAACTCCCGACATGAACTTGTAAAAGTTCAAGCACACTCGCGCAAACAGTAATGGTAACGATGTGGCGTTAGCGCAGGTTGAAAGTGAAGGAGTCAGCTTAATCGATAATGCTTATCAGTTGAAGTGTTAGTTGCGAATCAGTGCGTTTTACAAAAACGCGCTTATTGAGCGACCGCGATATCATGCTCGCCGTTAGGATGTTTCATGACCTGCATAGGCAACCCATAAATAGCTTCCAGGGTGCTATTACTCATCATGTCACTTGGCGTGCCGTGAGCGAGCAAGCGGCCGCTGTGCAGGGCCATCAATTCATCGCAGTAGCGCGAGGCCATATTAATATCGTGCAGAACGATAATAACCCCAAGGCCGAGCTCATCGCAGAGCTTGCGAATGAGCGCGAGGACTTCCACCTGGTGAGCAATATCCAGCGCGGCCAGCGGCTCATCAAGCAGCAAAAAGCGGCTACCTTGTGCCAATAGCATGGCAAGCCAGACGCGTTGGCGTTCACCTCCAGAAAGCGTATCGACCAAGCGGTCGGCAAACGCTTCGGTATGGGTGAGCGTGATGGCTCGGTCAATCGCGTCTTTATCTTTCTGGTTATGGCGACCCAGTAGGCCGTGCCACGGGTAGCGGCCAAAAGCGACCAATTCGCGACCGGTTAAATTTTCGGCGCTGGGTAAGTGCTGGGGAAGATAGGCCACCTGGCGCGCAAACTCCCGGTTGCCCCAGGCACTTAGCGAGCGTTGATCAAAATGGATCTCGCCCTGACTTACCGGCTGCTGCTGGGCCAGCAGCTTGATCAGGGTCGATTTTCCCGAGCCGTTATGACCAATCAGGCCGTAGACCTTGCCTTGCTGAAAGGTATGCTCAATGGGCTGTAAAAGGGGCTTGCCGTTGATCGCAAAGGTAGCGCCTTTGACCTCGAACATGGAGAACTCCTGGCCGTCAGAAGGTGATTACGAAAAACCGATTGTATCGTGAATGGTTATCATTTAGTAGCGCTGGTCCAGTGCTTCACGAAAGCGGCTGTCTAATCACGAAGGGACCCCCGCCATACGGGAAAGCACGCCATCTTTGAGCCCGATGCGGTGAATAAGCGCCATTATCACGTGCCCAACCACCAGTGCTAAAAGCAGCCAAGCGAGCGGACTATGTAGTGCGTTGGCCGTCGCTATCAGCCATGGGATTTCGCGCTCGGCTGCGCTGAAAAGCGGTAGGCCATAAATATCCAGCGCACCGCCTCTGCCGTACTGGCGCAAGATGGCAAGCGTTGGTAGCGCGATCAGCAGCGCATACAACGTGACATGCACGCCATGCGCTAGAGCACCCCTTATCCCAGGCGCATACGAAGGACGCTGCTGGCGATTTAGCCATGCCCAGCCCGCACGCAGTAACGTCATCACTAAAAGTATAACGCCCAACGAGCCGTGGGGGCCGACGCTAGATAGCAGCAAGGTGAGGGGCGTTTCGCCAAACCCGCGCCACGCCAGCACAACGCTGAACTGAAGCAATACGATAGCGGCTGTTAACCAGTGCAGAGTGCGGCTTATGATGCCATAGCGCGTAGCGCTGTCTCGCCAGTAGGAGTGAGAGCTTGTTAAAGCAGCAGGGGAGGTTATGTCGGCCATTATTATCTTTCTCGATTCAATAACTGTTTTGATGATGCGCTGTTACAGCCCTACAGAGCGGCACTAACGAGGGCATCAATTGTAGTGCTAATCGTTATCATTTAAAATCACGCGCTTATATTCACCCATGACTGATTAAAAAGCCAAGGCGCTTAAATGACCGTGCTGCCTATCGCGTCCACCGCACAAGCGTGGACGATTATTCGAGATACCCCGCCATGCTAGATGCAGCCGCCCTTCAAAAAGTGTGCCGTATGTCGCCTGCCAAGGCCGTTTGGTTACTTAGCCTACCGTTGCTGGTGCTGTTCGGCATTAGCCTTCATGTTCAGGGCGGTATTGTTTCCGGGTTTCAGGCACTGCTGGCGCCTTCGTTTGGAAATACCCATGAGGTATTACTCTATTATGCCTGGTGGCCGCGGGTGTGCGTGGCATTGCTGGCTGGCGGCGGTTTGGCGCTGGCGGGTGTGTTGATGCAGCAGGTGCTGAGAAACCCGCTGGCGTCACCCACTACGCTTGGGGTGGCATCGGGTGCTAACCTGGCGTTGCTGGCTACCACGTTGATGGCGCCAGGGCTGCTGGTCATCGGACGTGAGTGGGTGGCGTTAATCGGTGGCGGTTTAGCCGTTGGGCTGGTGTTCGCGCTGACCTGGCGGCGTGGGCTAGCGCCCGTGGTCGTGGTATTGGCTGGGTTGGTGGTTAATCTGTATTTGGGCGCACTTTCGACCGCGCTGTTGCTGTTCAACCATGAGACGCTGGCGGGGCTATTGATTTGGGGGGCGGGGTCGCTTGCCCAGAACGGCTGGAGCGGGGTAGCCACCTTATGGCCCCACCTGGCCATCAGTGCTGTGGCTGCAGGGCTGTTGTTACGCCCACTGGCCGTGTTGGAACTTGACGATGCCAGCGCCAAGAGCCTGGGTATCTCGCTTAAATATCTGCGTTTTGCTGGCCTCGGGCTTGCGGTGTTTATTACCGGCAGCGTGGTCAGCGTTGTCGGCATTATTGGCTTTATTGGCTTGGCGGCGCCCAATATTGTGCGCATGGCCGGGGCACGCCGATTAGGCAGCCGCATACTCTGGTCGACGCTGCTGGGCGCGGTACTGCTGGCGACCACGGATCTTCTACTACAGCGCTTTTCGGGCATGCTGACGACGCTGGTTCCCACCGGCGCCATTACCGGCGCGCTGGGTGCACCGCTGCTTTTATGGCTCATTCCTCGACTGAAGCTTCAGGGGGACAGGCCTCTGCAACCCCCGGGGATGTTGGTAAGCCGTCATCCAACGCCGTACCGCTTGGCGATGGGGCTTTTAATCGCGTTATTAATGGCAGCGTGCTTAGGGCTTCTATCAGGCCAGGGTGCCAACGGCTGGGAGTGGGTTAGTCCGGCCCACTGGCAGGTGATGGAGTGGCGCCTGCCCCGAGTCATCGCCGCGGCAGCCAGTGGCTTGATGTTAGCCATCGCCGGAACAGTGCTTCAACGCCTTTCCGCTAACCCTATGGCAAGCCCCGAAGTGCTGGGTATCAGTGGGGGCTGCACGATTGCGTTGGTCCTGGGCATTTACGTGCTGCCTGCACCGAGCAACGCAGCGCTGATCGGCATTGGAACCCTGGGGGCGTTGACTACGCTGGCCGTGCTAGTGATCTTGAATCGCCGTAGTGGCTTTGTGCCCGAGCGGCTGTTGCTTAGCGGCGTTGCGATTGGCGCACTGTTTGATGCGGTGCGTAGCGTGCTGCTGGCGGGCGGCGACCCGCGGGGGCAGCAGGTTATTGCCTGGCTGGCGGGCTCTACGTATTACGTGGATGTGACCAGCTCGGTGGTCGTGGGAAGTATCGCCGCTGTGCTGGCAGTGATAACCCTTCCCTTTGCCCGCTGGCTCGACATCCTGCCGCTGGGTGCGCCGATGGCCCAAGCGCTGGGTGTTTCACTGAATCGAGCAAGGTTGGGGCTGTTGTTGCTGGTGGCACTGTTAACCGCGTGTGCCACGCTGGTCGTTGGGCCGCTCTCGTTTATCGGCCTACTGGCACCGCACATGGCGCGTTTGGTGGGTTTTTCCCGCGCTCGGCAGCAACTGGTTGGCGCCGCACTGATCGGAATGTTGCTCATGGTGCTGGCCGACTGGGTCGGCCGCCAGATTATGTTTCCGTATGAGATCCCCGCAGGCCTTGTTGCCTCGTTGATTGGCGGCGCCTACTTTATGTGGGGCCTGCGGCGTTTATGAGGCTTACGCGCTTAAGCGTTACCCCTAAGTGCGTTGTTTGAAGTAAACAGCCATCACGTCGAGTACCTTTTCGATATCGGCATCAGCGATATCGCGGTGCACGACAAGACGCGTGGCGTATAGAAGCTCAATTAAAATATCGTGCTGTTTAAGCCATGTTGCAAGAGGCTGAAGGTGCTCTTCCGAAATGTGTACAAACAGCATGTTAGTGGCTTGAGACGTCACCTCTATGCCCGGAAGCAGGGCCAGGCCTTCGGCCAAGCGTGCTGCGCGGCGGTGGTCGTCGGCCAGGTCCTGAATATTGTTATCTAACGCATACTGGCAGGCGGCGGCTATTATTCCTGCCTGGCGCATACCTCCTCCCGCTACCTTGCGCCAGCGGCGGGCGCGCTCGATAAAGTCTCGTGGACCTACCAACGCCGAGCCGATCGGTGCGCCCATCCCTTTTGAAAAGCACAATGAAACGCTATCAAAGGGGCGGCATAGCTGTTCAAGCGGCACCTGGCTTGCAACGGCCGCATTAAAAAGCCGCGCGCCGTCCAGGTGCGTTGCCAAACCTCGTGAACGGGCAAGCTCGGTGGCTTGATGAACGTAGGTTTCGGGTAGCACTTTACCGGCAATGGTATTTTCCAACGCCAAAAGACGCGTGCGGGAAAAGTGAACATCATCGGCTTTAATCGCCGCGCTGATTTTCTCTAATGGCAGGCTGCCATCACTGGCATTTTCAATTGGCTGTGGCTGAATACTGCCCAACACCGCAGCGCCGCCCCCTTCATAACGATAGGTGTGGGCTGACTGCCCAACGATATACTCATCACCTCGCTCGCAATGCGCCATCAGTCCCACCAGGTTGCTTTGGGTGCCGCTTGGAAACAGCAGTGCCGCCTGCTTGCCGGTTAAGGTGGCAAGGTGCTCCTGAAACGCATTGACCGTTGGATCATCGCCCCAGACATCGTCACCAAGGGGCGCACTCATCATGGCTTCTAGCATGGCGGCATCGGGTCGGGTGACCGTGTCGCTGCGTAAATCGATCATAAAGATTTCCTTTATAAATAAGTGATTTCTACGTTAACCCACTATGGTTAAAGCTATCGATAAAAACGTTGCAAGGGGAGCATGATGGATCTTAAAAGCGGCTATCCGTTTTGGGCGGTAAAGAACGGTCTATTGGCTACTTTCCCACAGCTAACCCATGACCATCAATGCGAGGTGGCCGTCATCGGCGGCGGCATAACCGGGGCGCTGATTGCCAATGAACTAAGTCAGCATGGCCATCACGTGGTGGTGGTTGAGCGCCGTGATATAGGCTGGGGAAGCACGGCCGCCAGTACCGCACTGCTGCAGTATGAAATTGATACCCATATGACCGAGCTTGCCGAGCGTTACGGCGAGGCAAACGCGGTGCTTGCCTATCGGGCGTGTGCCGAATCAATTTTTGAGCTTGAAGCCTTGGCGCTTGAGCTGGAGGATGTGGAGTTTGAGCGTCAGCAAAGCCTCTATTATGCAAGCAGTGGGGAAGACGTAGCGTCGTTAAAAGAGGAACTTTTGCTGCGTCAGAAACATGGTTTTAAGGCCAGTTGGCTTGAGCGGGCAACGCTTTTGGAACGCTACGGCTTTGATGCGCCAGGCGCTATTTTAACCGAGCTTGCAGCACGCATGGACCCTTATCGAATGGCCTATCAGCTGTTTGGCAAGATAACCACGCGGGGCAGCAAGGTATACGACCGTACCAAGGTTGAGCGCATGACCCGGCACGGTGAGTATATAGCGCTTACGTTGACGAACGGCGCAACGCTCAACTGCCAGCAGGTCGTGGTGGCCGCAGGCTATGAGTCTCAAGCGTGGCTGCCTGAGCCGGTGGCTAAAAACCGGAGCAGCTATGCATTCATTACTGACCCGCTAACGCCTGACATGCTGGGCGAGCTTAAACATACCCTCGTCTGGGAGTCTGCGCGGCCCTATCTTTACCTGCGCACTACTCAAGAGGGGCGGCTGCTGGTGGGCGGTGATGATGATGAGCAGGATATACCCAAGCGCCGCGATGAACGAGTGCTGGAAAAAGCCCAAGGGTTGGCAGATAAGATCAAGATGCTCTGGCCGTCGTTAACGATTAACCCTACCTTTAGTTGGGCGGGCACGTTTGCCGAAACATGCGACGGGCTGCCTTATTTTGGTCCTCATGATTCCCATGGGCCAAACGTGCACTTTGCCATGGCGTACGGCGGAAACGGCATTAGTTACAGCATGATAGGGGCCAAGCTGCTGCGCGCTTTAATTGAAGGAAAACCGCATCCGCTGGCAGAGTTATTTTCGTTTAAACGCCACATTTAAGCCACGTAACGGGCTATGTGATATTGCCACCTCACATTGCCGCTACACGATGAGGGCAGCGCCCATGAACCACTTGCTATTTTTACGTGCCCTTGAGCGTGGCGACCTGCGCTTTGTACATGAACTCAATAATAATCAAAGTATTATGTCGTACTGGTTTGAGGAGCCATACGAATCATTTGATGAGCTGGAGGAGCTTTATAACAAACATATTCATGATAATGCCGAGCGACGTTTTGTAGCGGAAGATAGCACCGGCACGGCGATTGGCTTGGTGGAACTGATTGAAATTGACTACATCCATCGCAGCGCAGAATTCCAAATCATTATTACCCCGGATCATCAGGGAAAAGGGTTTGCACGCTCGCTGATCCGCCAAGCCTTACATTACTCGTTTACCATTTTGAACCTTCATAAGGTATATCTCATCGTCGCAGTGGAGAACGTTAAGGCGATTCATCTTTATGAAGAGAGCGGGTTCATCGAAGAAGGCCACCTGGTTCAGGAGTTCTTTATCAACGGCAAATACCGGGACGTAAAGCGAATGTATATCCTGCAGGACGCTTATTTGGCAGTGCTTGAAAGCGACGCTACCTAGTGGCTGATGGGTGGTTTGAATCGACTACTCATGTACAAAAAAATAACGCCTCCAAGGGGAGGCGTTGATAGGGATAAATAGCAGCAGGCTTTAGCAATCGCAAATATAAGCGGCAAAGGCATCAAACGCTGCGCGCTGCGCAAGCGCGTGCTGTGCCCATACTTCCATAATGTCCGCATTAGTGGCCGGGTACTGAGTCATTGAGTGTTGCATAGCATGCACTCCTGTTAGCAGGGGAGTTAACAACGGTTCTTGTTATGAGGATTTTTGGTTGTGCGTCGCAGCATTGGCTGCGGCGGAGGATAGTAGGCGCTTTTGAGGGTTGATGCTAGTCCTAACGTTGTAGGTAAAAGACGATGGGCTGTAAGTAATGGCTTACAGATTGAGTAGATGAGTGCTTACATTGTTGAATGAAAAAGGTTTTCACAAGCAATATAAAAAAGCCTCAGGGTGGCATGAGTTGGATATTTTTTAGCAGTTCGCTGGTGAGCTAGTGTGTAATTCCCAAAAGCTAAAGCCCATGGCCACATGTCTGGCTTTAAAGCGCCGTCACCGCCCCTCCGTGAGCCTTTACACCTGGAGTAGCTCGCAGCTCCCCATTAAGCGCTGTCTTGGCTAGCGCATGAGCTTTTACAGTTATTTTTGGGTCTATTGGTTAGCTATGGGCCATCATGCACCATTTTATGGGGCATGATTAATAGTTGTGCTGCTTATATTTGCTGCGCTGCACTCTGTGCTCAACCGTTTGTTTTAATAGTTTTTTGCTTTTCGGTTGAGACGAAAGTCTATGTCCTGTGTGATTAAAACTTTGGTCTCAATTTAAGCAATAAGCCTTGCGACACTCGGTACTTGGCAATAATGTTTATTTGTATGATGTATGACGATAAGCCGTGATAGCGCTGTGTGTGAGAGACGACTCTGCTCTCAAGGTTTTAACTAATAACTTATTAGCTTGTGAAATGAGTTGATGTGGCTGTATTCGCAGGTTTGTGAAAGATGCTTAATTTTCGTAAAGATAGGGTACTGAATCGAATGGCAGTGGCAGCCGTTGGAACAGCTTTTTGATAGTGCCAACGAATAAGTATCTTCAAACCGATAAAATCAACAATGAACGCAAAAGGTGAATTTATGTTGCTATCAAAGAAAACAATGATGGGCGTTGGCTCTGCTGGCTTGATTGCAGCATTAGCTATGCACTCCGGCATTGCCATGGCACAAGAGGCCCAGATGCGTGGCAATATCCGAGTCGTAATTGGCTCTACTTCTACCGGTGGCGACACTTACCAAAACGCCAGCATCGTTGTTGATCGTCTAGCCGAGCATCTCGGCTTAAATATGAAGGTTGATGCCGTAGGCGCAAGCTCAGCGTTTCGCACACTGGATAGGGATTCTCGGGGCAATACCCTGATGATTTTTCATGATCAATCCTATCTTGGTCATCTCTATGGCGTGCAAGGCTATGACGATATCTTTGAAAAGTACACGATTGGGCCGACTATCGCGATCAACCCCGGCAACGCCTATCTCGTGGCCAAAGACTCTCCTTATGAAACCCTAGACGATATCATTGAGGCGGTAGGTAACGGCGAAACCGTGCGCGTAGCGATCCAGCCTGGCGGCGTTTCCGAGATCGGCTTCAGTGCATTGAAAAATGCCATTGCTATTGAGCACCCCGGACAGGAAGACAATCTGGTAGCCGTTAATACAGGCTCTCAGTCTGATAAAAACCAGCAGCTGTTTGATGGTCAAGCCGATGTCATTAATGGCAGTGTCCAAGCCAATGAGCAATACACCCGTTTACCCGAAGATGATCAGAAAGCCATGCGCTTTGTATGGTTGACAGCACGCCAAGGCACTATCGAGCAGGCGTTGGAAGAGGGTCTTGGCCAGACGACCCGCGAGCAACTTCTTGAATACGTCGAGCCTAATGTGGATGTCACCATGGGTGAAGACGAAAACTTTACCTTCGATAAAGAGTTCTTCTTCCTTTACAACAAAGAGATGGACCAAGGTATCGTAGATCAGATTGATGAGGCGCTTGCTGCAATATATGACGAAGGCAGCATTCAGGAAGCGCAGTTAAATGCGTTCTTTATTCCTGACTTCAACCCCTCAGAAGAGGCTTCTGAATACCTCCAAGAGAAAATGACTCGCTACGAAGAAATCATTAGCAACATCAACTAAGCGGGTAGGCGCTAGTAGCTTGTTACTAGCGCCTATCCATGCGCTGAGCATGGGTATGGGGCCAAGCGTATATACCTTACTTATACGCACGCTGCGTTAATACTTCTGGAGTAAATATGGAGTCAGGGCTGTTTAGTGTTTCGATAGATTTCGAGACTTCACACTTATTCTTTCCCACTATTATTCACTGGATTCTGGGTGGGCTGTTTGCCTTGATTTTAATAACCAAAGTAGCCCCCTTTATGGTTGCGGTTAAGCGAGGAGAGCGCACTTTACCCATTATTGGCGAATCAAGAGACAATTTTCGTTTCTTCGGCACCTTTGCTTTGATAGCCGCGTACTTTTATCTAATGGCGGTTGTCGGTGATCTGTTCCCCTATACGGGCTATGGCTTTCTGTTTGTCTCAATAGCTTTTGTACTTCTCATGTCGCTGCTTTATCTGCATGAGTGGACGAAAAAAGCCCTCGTTATTGTCGTCATCAATGCTGTTGTTGCGCCAACGCTAGCCTGGTTTGTGCTCGCCAAGCTATTCACCATCACACTGCCATAACCAACGCGAGTACCGCCATGGAATTTTTGTCAGTTCTCGATTTTACTTTTTTTCTACTCGTTGGATTTGGCACCCTTGTAGGTATCATTTTCGGCGCGATCCCAGGCATGACGGCTACCATGGCCGTCGCTGTCTGTCTGCCGCTTACCTATGCTTTGGGGTTGAACCATGGCTTGGCACTGTTGCTGGGCCTCTATGTGGGCGGAATTTCAGGCGGTATGGTACCAGCGGTACTTCTGAATATCCCCGGTACGCCTTCTTCGATAACCACCACCTTCGACGGCTATCCTATGGCGCGTAAAGGGGAGGGTGAAAAGGCATTGCGCATTTGTGTCATTGCCTCTGTCATTGGCGGGCTTATTAGCGCAGCCGTACTGTTCCTGTTTGCGCCACTGCTGGCGGATTTTTCGATCAAATTCTCTTATGTAGAGAAGTTCCTGATTATCTTGCTGGCATTGAGCGTTATTGCCTCTCTTTCAAATAGCATGCTGATCGGTATATTTAGCGGCGTCATTGGCGTCTGGCTAAGCCTTATTGGCGATTACAGCATTTCTGACGGTGGTAATGGCCATACGCGGCTGATGTTCGACTTCATGGAACCTTACCTGTTTGAAGGCTTCTCGCTGTTACCGGTGCTAATCGGCATTTTCGGTATTTCCACCATTTTGCTGGAGGCTGAAAAAGGCGTAAAACGCGATGTCGCTGGGCAACGTATTAAAATTGGTAAAGAAGGTGGGTTTTCGCTGTCTATCTTTAAGGGCAGCCTGACCAATCTGACACGCTCTTCTTTTATTGGCACTTTTGTGGGGATGTTGCCGGGCGTGGGTGGCAGTGCTGCTTCCGTTCTCGCCTATACCCAAGAGAAAAACCTGGCACGTAACTCGTCTCAGATGGGCAAAGGAGCGCCACAAGGGTTAATCGCCTCGGAGTCTGCTAATAACGCGCTGACCGGTGGTGCGCTCATCCCCCTGCTCTCGCTTGGCATTCCAGGTGATGCTACCACGGCAGTACTGATTGGCGCCTTTACGCTACAGGGAATACAGGTCGGGCCTCTGTTCATCCCGGAAAATCATGAAACATGGTACGTCATGATGACGGCTTTGGTGCTTGCCAATTTCGTGATGTTCTTTTTGATGTTCTTTGCCATCAAGTACATTGCCAAAGTGGTAATGGTACCCAAACATATTCTCTATCCCATTATTGTGATGATGTGCGTAGTGGGCGCTTACGCCATTAATTACGGCATCATGTTCGATGTTTGGACTCTGCTTATCTTTGGCGTTCTGGGGTATTTGATTCAGAAAATCGGCCTTGAAATAGCGCCACTGATCATCGGCTTTATTCTGGGAAGTCAGGCCGAGGTATATTTTGTAAAAAGCCTTGAATCCTTTGGCACCTACTCGGTCTTCTTCACTAAAAGCCCGATTGCTATGGTGCTATGGGGATTGATCGCTGCCTCTGTGGTGTTTGCAATCATCATGGGCATCAGGTCTCGTGCTCGCCAAAAGATGGAGCTAAGCCAAGCCTCGGGCCCGCACACCGTTTCAGGAAAACACCATGGCTCAAACAATGACTAATTCGCGCGTAATAAAAGTACATCCGAACGATAATGTTGCCATTGTGATTGAGCAGGGCGGGTTGGCTGAAGGTGTGAGTATCAGCGAGGGGTGTACTACCTTGATGCCTATTCCGCAGGGTCACAAGGTGGCATTGACAGCGATTGCCCAGGATAGCCCAGTGATTCGCTATAACGAGGTAATCGGCACCGCCGTGGTTGCTATCGAGCGTGGCGGCCACGTCAATGAAACCAATGTACGCCTGCCGACGGCCCCAGGCCTTGGCGAGCTCTCGTTGGCCACGCGACAGGCGTCAGCTTCCGAACCGCTCGAAGGCTATACCTTCGAAGGGTTTCGCAATCCGGACGGCGGCGTGGGCACCAAGAACGTACTGGGGATTACCACCAGCGTTCAGTGCGTGGCCGGCACCGTGGATTATGTAGTCAGTCGTATCAAGCGTGAATTGCTGCCACGCTTTCCCAATGTTGATGATGTGGTCGGGCTCAACCATAGCTATGGCTGCGGCGTGGCGATCAACGCACCGGCGGCGATTGTGCCTATTCGTACGCTAAAAAATATTGCGCTGAACCCCAACTTCGGTAACGAGATCATGGTGATCGGATTGGGTTGCGAAAAGCTTCAACCCTCGACACTGCTCGAAGATCGCCCGGTCAAAATCTATGAAAACAGCGAAGCCGCCGATCCGGAAGCCAACGTACTGAGCCTTCAGGATGAGAGCTTTGAAGGGTTTGGTGACATGGTCGACGGCATTTTAGCCATGGCCGAGCGCCATTTGGAACGGCTCAACAAGCGCAGCCGTGAGACCTGTCCTGCATCTGATCTTGTGGTAGGTATGCAGTGTGGAGGAAGTGATGCTTTCTCTGGCGTCACTGCGAACCCAGCCGTCGGCTTTGCTACTGATCTGATCGTAAGAGCTGGCGGTAGCGTGATGTTCTCTGAAGTCACGGAAGTGCGCGATGCCATCCACTTGCTAACGCCGCGAGCTATTAACAAGGAAGTGGGAAAAGCGCTGATTGAACAGATGGCTTGGTACGATGATTACCTCTCTCAAGGACAGGCTGATCGTAGTGCCAACCCCTCGCCTGGCAACAAGAAAGGCGGGTTAAGTAATGTCGTTGAAAAGGCGCTTGGCTCGGTGATTAAGTCGGGTAACTCGCCCATTGTGGATGTGATTGGTCCTGGTGAGCGCTTACGGCGTAAAGGGCTCACCTTTGCAGCTACACCGGCGAGCGACTTTATTTGTGGGACTCTGCAATTGGCTGCAGGCATGAACATGCAGGTGTTCACCACAGGCCGTGGAACGCCCTATGGTTTGGCAATGGTGCCGGTGCTAAAGGTCTCCACTAATTCACAGTTAGGAAGACGTTGGCACGACATTATCGATTTGGACGCCGGTCGCATCGCCACGGGTGATGCCAGCATTGAAGACGTTGGATGGGAGCTTTTTCATCTGATTCTCGATGTGGCGAGTGGGCGCAAGCAAGCCGCTGCTGATCGATTGGGTATCCATAACGATCTAGTGTTATTTAATCCTGCACCTGTGACATGAGTGTGGAAAAGACATCCTGGCTGGACTAATAGTACAAGAGGTTAGTGATTTATGTTCCCGAGAATTAAATCCATGAGCGTCGTTCCTGTTGCTGGCTACGATGGGTTTTTGCTCAACTTGAGCGGCGGCCATGCACCATGGTTTATCCGTTGCGTTGTCATTCTTGAAGATGACGCCGGTAATAAAGGGGTAGGTGAAATTCCTTCTAGTGCCGGTATTCTTAAGGGTTTGGAACAGTGCCGGGGTATCGTTGAAGGGTCGCGCATCAACAATATCAAACAAACCCTCAATAACACGCGCTTGGCCTTGGCCAAAAATGGCCGTGAAGAGCGCGGTCGCCAGACGTTTGATCTACGAGTCGCTGTTCACGTTATTACGGGTATCGAGTCCGCATTGTTAGACCTTTATGGCCAAACGTTGCAGCTGCCTGTCGCCGATTTGTTAGGGCAATATGGTCGCCAGCGCGATGAGGTAGAGGCTTTAGGTTATTTGTTTTTACTTGGAGATCCTGGCAAAACCGATCTCCCATATCCTCAAACATCAGACCCTAAAGATGCGTGGGATGAAGTTCGCTATCAGGAAGCGCTAACGCCTGACGCCGTGGCGAGCTTGGCTAAGGCTGCCTATGAGCGTTACGGATTCAAGGATTTCAAACTTAAAGGCGGTGTGCTGCGCGGTGAAGAAGAAGCTGACTGCATTCGCGCCCTTTATGAAGCCTTCCCGGAGGCGCGCTTGACGTTGGATCCCAACGGCGCATGGAAGCTTGATGAGGCGGTGCGTGTTCTGGACCCGATCAAGCACCTGCTTAGCTATGCAGAAGATCCTTGCGGTCAGGAAGAAAGCTACTCAGGCCGTGAAACCATGGCTGAGTTCAAGAAGCGTACAGGCCTGCCCACAGCAACAAACATGATTGCGACCGACTTTAAGCAATTGCAGTACGCCGTACAGCTTAATGCTGTGGATATTCCGCTTGCTGATTGCCATTTCTGGACCATGCAAGGAGCGGTCATGGTTGGCGAATTATGCCACGAGTGGGGTATGACTTGGGGCTCGCACAGCAATAACCATTTTGATATTTCTCTTGCGATGATGACGCATGTAGCGGCCGCCTGCCCAGGAGAGATTACGGCGATTGATACCCACTGGATCTGGCAGGATGGGCAACGTATTACGAAAAATCCGTTTTTAATTCGAGATGGAAAAATTAAGGTTCCTACCACACCTGGCTTAGGAATTGAATTGGATGACGATAAGCTTATGGAAGCACATCGTCTTTATAAAACCTTGGATGTCACGCAACGAAATGATGCCATGGCTATGCAGTTCCTTGTTCCTGATTGGAAGTTTGATCCTAAACGCCCAGCATTGGTTCGTTAAATGAACTGTAAGTTTTGTATGCTAGCCGAGGGGAAGTTTTTTCTTGCGCTTTCATTAATTATAGTTTACTTGTTTGTATAAGAGAGAATTGATATTTCCAAGTTTACTGCCTATTAATCAGCGTGATTTTGCTTTTAATTTGCAGTTTACTTGGCGTATTACATCAGGTCGTAATTAATGACTTTGCACAGTTTGTGTAGCATAGCCAAACTTCCTGTTACTGTTGCCATTGTCGTGTATCACTTTGATCGGTGCGAGTACAGACAGAGCAAACAATTTGGCTAAGTCTGGACTATAGTCGTATGTTCAACGAATTCAACCCACGCTACGTTATGGTTGTATGATTAAATACATATGACGTTTGAGGCGGCATACTAATTAATACCGAGATTTGACATAACTATAAAATTAACAGCTTGGAGCAGATGTCATGATAAATATCAAAAGCTTATTTGTAGGTGCTGCGTCTGTATCGCTGATCGTAGCCGGTAATGTCGCTTTAGCTAATGAATTTCAAGGGCCTGTTAGGATCGTTGTTCCGTTTGCTCCTGGAGGCACCTCAGATATTCTTGCACGCTACATTGCGCCAGAACTCTCCGAAGCCATTGGTCAACCCGTCATTGTCGAAAATAAGGCGGGGGCAGGGGGGAATATTGGCGCGGACTATGTGGCTAAAGCAAACCCTAACGGGCATACGCTTTTACTTTCGGATCTGACTGCACTACTAGCTGCGCCCAGCGTACTTGATAATGTTGCTTATGATATTGAAAGCGACTTGTCGCCTGTGACGATGGTTTCTTATTCGCCTTATGTGTTAGGCATGTCACAGCAGCATAATTTTGAAAGCTTTGATGATCTGGTCGAGTATTCTCGCAATAATCCTGGTGATATTGCCGTCGCAACATCCGGTGTAGGAGCAAATAATCATATTACTACCGAGCGATTAATCCAGGATTTAGGGCTTGATTGGACGGTCATTGCTTATCGAGGTGGGTCTGATGCTACACGTGCCGTAGTGTCTGGTGAAAGTGATATGTTACTGAACGGTACAACAGCTTCCCTTCCTTTTGTTTTAAATGATCAAATGAATGCGCTAGCAGTAACTGGAGAAGAGCGGTTAGAGGAGCTCCCTGATACGCCAACGTTTCGTGAGCTAGGACTTCCGGGGGAGCTTGATGGAACCTATCAAGGTATTTTGGTAACAGCAGGCAGTCCGCCAGAAGTAGTTGAACGCCTTCAGAAAGAGCTTGCTGATATACTGGCGACTGAAGATTTACAAGCAAAAATTGCCCAACAAGGCGGCCAGGCTCGACCTTCTGAAACCTCTGCTCAGTTACAGGAATGGATGACCGAACAAATGGCAGAGTTAACTGAGTTTATTGCTGGATCTGATATTAAACAATAATTGTTAGCTATTAAGAAGTTTAAATATAAAAATAGAATCCTGCTCTTTGGAGCAGGACTCTCGTTGCCCAAGAAAAGAGAAAAGAAGGATGAGAGTACTCACCAATAGAGATTTTTTGGCAGGGTTAATGTGCCTTGTATTGTCGATATGTGTACTTTGGCAGGCGCAAGACTATAGTTTAGGAACTTTGAGAAATATGGGGCCTGGATATTTGCCAAGAGTCTTGGGCTACTTTCTTGGTGCGCTTGGTGTTCTGATAATGGCTTTTTCAGCCAAGACAGCGACTGATTTTCCGAAAATTAACGTTAGAGCGTTAGTTTGTATTACTACAGGCATCGTTGTGTTTGCTTCCTTAATGAACCCCGCTGGGCTATTCATTTCAACAGTTACGCTTGTTTTTTTGTGCGGTTTAAGTGAGAAAAAGTTCAAGCCAGTAAGGTTGGCTTTGATATCACTTGCATTATGCCTAATGTCGTATCTAATCTTTATACTGGGGCTTAATATGCCAATTCGCCTTTTTCCTTGGAGTTTCTAATGGAAATTATAAATAATTTGGCACTTGGTATATCCGTTGCTTTTACCCTTGAAAACCTTATGTATTGCGCTTTGGGCGTAACGATTGGAATGTTTATTGGGGTTATCCCAGGTGTTGGCCACCTCGCTGCTATTTCGATGCTCTTGCCCTTAACATATTATGTACCCGCTACAACGGCGCTCGTAATGTTAGCTGGCATTTATTATGGGGCACAGTATGGTGGGTCCACGGCGGCAATTCTCCTGAATTTGCCTGGTACACCGTCTTCGTCTGTCATCTGTTTGGACGGCTATCCCATGTCGAAAAATGGGCGGGCTGGTGTTGCGCTTTTTATGACGACGATTGCATCGTTTGTAGGTAGCTTTATTACAGTAATTGTACTGGCTGCTTTTGCACCACCTTTGGCAAATTTTGCCGTTGCTTTTAATTCGGCAGATTATTTTGCCATGATGTTGCTTGGACTCGTGGCTGCTGCAATTCTAGTGCAGGGATCGCCTGCTAAGGGGTTAGCAGCAGTCGTGTTCGGTCTTATGTTAGGGATGGTAGGTACTGACGTAAGTACTGGTATTCAACGATACACGTTTGGGCTTACCTTTCTCTATGATGGTATCAATATTGTAGCCATTGCTATGGGCATTTTTGGTGTTACAGAAGTCATTGCAAATGTTGGTAAAGTGGCCCAGATAAAAAATGATCAAAAAATCACGTTTCGTTCACTTCTACCAACGAAGCGCGATGTTAAAGATAGTGTATTCCCTATATTAAGAGGTACTGGAATAGGTACCGGGATTGGCATATTGCCAGGAACGGGCACGTCAATAGGGTCTTTTATAGCCTATGCCTTGGAAAAAAGAATTTCTAAGGACCCTTCCAAATTCGGCAAAGGGGCGATAGAAGGTATTACTGCGCCTGAAAGTGCAAATAATGCAGCAGCTCAATCTGCTTTTATACCTACTTTAACCTTGGGCATTCCCGGTGATGCAGTTATGGCTCTTATGCTGGGCGCGCTTTTAATCCACGGTATCACGCCAGGGCCTAATGTTATTTCAGATAACCCTGATTTATTTTGGGGGTTAGTTGTTAGCTTTTTAATTGGTAATTTACTTCTTTTGATACTTAATATTCCTATGGTGGGGTTATGGGTTCGCTTGTTGAAAATACCTTATCCTATACTTTATCCCGCAATTATTCTGTTTATTGTGATTGGTGTTTATAGTATTAATTATGCCAATATGGATATTATGCTAGTGGCTATGTTTGGCGTTATTGGATGCGTGTTATTAATCTTGGGTTTTGAGCCAGCGCCATTGCTCCTCGGGTATATTTTGGGGCCGATGATGGAAGAAAACTTTCGGCGTGCCATGTTGATAAGCCGGGGAGATTTGATGGTGTTTTTAGAAAGACCTGTTAGCGCAACCTTTTTTGCGTTAATAGCGCTTTTTTTATGTTGGTCAATCTATTCAGCAATTAAGCAAAGGCGTAGCCCAGTTGAGGGTGAGCTTTAGCGTTTTAAACTAATTCTTAAAAAGCTGTTTTTAACCTTGGGAAGTTTT